>JAGNKU010000009.1 GCA_017999985.1 Phycisphaerae bacterium
GGCTCCGTCTCCCGGGAGCGACTTGGCCCATCGTGCGACGTGCGATCAGGTTGCCGCCCGGGCCTGCAACGCCTGCAAGTCCGGGCCTTTCTATCGCTTACGAATGGAGCCGATGAGATTCGAACTCCTTGTCATTTTGAAACATGCCGTTTTTTATAGATCTATGGCCGTTATTATCTACCACTTCAGTCAATTTTTGGCAGTATTTTTGGCAGCCCACGACGCAGCCTCGATTAGCGAGGGGCTGATCCAACTTACGCACCTTCACGCACAATCCCAGCGGCGATCAGCACGTTGATGAAGTCCACTACCCTTTGGTCGTCGCGGAGATTCTGCCGCAACCAAGGCACGAACCGCTCGCGGAGTTCCTTACTCGTGAACGTCCGTCCCCGCCACCGTCCAGGAGGGGCCATCTGCGCCGCCGCCAAGTACTTCTTGGCCGTCTGCTCCTTCCAGTAGAACGATAAGTAGACCTGCTGATAGGAGATGCGGGCGTTGTCCGAGCGGAGTAGCTCCGCGATCTCGTCGTATTTCAGAATCAGCTTCTTCCTCGTCGGCTTTAGCGAGGCAGGCGAAACGACTCCTGCCGTGCGAATCGGCGGCAGGTCGCCGACGAACTCGTCCAAACGCTGCGAGAGCTTGGCCCACGATTCGGGGGAGATCAGCGACAGCACTCGCAGAATTCGCAGTTGTGCGGGGCGAAAGTCCTCCAAGAGCGACTGAGCCAGGCTGCCCAAACACTCAGCGGGGATTTCAAAACCGACCCTGCCGTCCGCAGCGACCACAAGAAATCCGCCTGCATCGTAGATGGGCTCGCCATGCAGATCGGCTGGCACGGCGACGCGACCGTCGGCCACGGCCTCGGCCACGTTGTCGGCACCATAAACCTCGGTCCCGAATGAGTCCCAGCCGAGGAGGATCTTGCCGTCCGCCTCGGGAGGAGACTCGTCGTAGGTGATTGAATCGAACGTGAAGCGGTGGCGGGTATTGGGCCGACTTAGCAACTCCCGAGCTTCGTCCTCGAAATTGGGGCCGCCGTGTTCATGAGGCTGCCTGAGAAACGGCTGCTCGTCCAGGACGGCGAACACCGTTTCACCATGTCGCACCGAGAAACGAAGCCCGAGAAGTCCGCCCTGCTCGTCGATTTCTATATCCCACTCGTACGGCGGGGCCACGGCTTAGCTCCTGCTCCAAGGACCAAACAGCGCCAGCGGCAGCCGTCTGCTGATCACGGTGCCCTCGACCGCTCGCACCTGAGCCGTCCGCCACGCACGCGATAGCCGCAACTGCCTTTCATTTTCGGGCTTGGGCTTCGTCGCGGTGGTTGCGTCGGTTGCTCGCTGCCGAAGTAGTGCCGCTCGATGGCGTGGCACGGCTCCTTGACGTAGTCGGGGTTGGACAAAATGTAGGCCTCGTCCTCGGCGCTGATGCTGTGGCCGAGCAGCACGCGATACTGAGTCACCGTCCCGTTCTTGCTTGCGACTGTCGCGGCCGACTTCTTCAAGTGCTTGAACGTCAGTGGTCGCGTTACCCCCGCCGCGTCCCGAAGGGCGACGAAGTGGTCGTTCGACGCGCTGATCGACAGCGGGTTTCCTTCCCGCGATACGAAGATGTGCGGGCTGTCCGATCCTTCCCTCAGCTTCTTCAATGCCCGAACGGTCCTGTCCCAGAGATAGGCCACGCGCAGAGTGCCCTGCTTGTCGTGAACGTCTTTCTTTACACGCGTGAAGACCAAGTGGTGATCATCAACGTGATCCCAAAGCACGCGCTTGATATCGATGGGCGTCAATGCGGCGTTTAGTCCGATGAGCAGAAGGCAGCGGTCCAAATCCGTTTCGGCCTTGTTGAAGATCGCTTGAAACTCCTCGGGCGTGAGCGTCTTCGGTGCTCCGCGTGGGGCGGGTGGTGCCTTGAGCGGCTGCTTCCAATCTTGCCGCAGGCGGTTCCACAACTGGGCGTCGATCTTCCGTGATTCGTACGCGAAGTTGATGTAAGTCTTGACCGTGAGGAAACGGGCACGCGTAAACGTGTTCTTCCTGGGCTTCCCAGTCTTCTTCGACGGCTTCAACTGGTCGGCCTTGACCTTCTTTGCGTACGCGTCGAACAGGTCGAAATCGAGCAGATCGACGGTGCGGACCTTCACAAACGCCGCGAATTCGTCCCAGTACTTGTTGAACTTGGTCAGATCGACGGGCTCGATCTCGTCCTTCTTGGCGGCGTCGTAGAGCTTCCCGATGTCGGCCAGCGTGATGGACGGCTTCGGCCGCTCAATGAACAGGAGACGCTCAAGCGGCTCGTAGTCGAGTTCGGCGGCGGCCTGCTTCGGATTGGTCTTGATCAGCTCGATGATGCGGAGCCGCTCCCCCACGACAGCGGCCTCGATGTCGGTGTGGATCTGTTCGGCAGCTTCGGGATGCGTCTCAACCCATCGCTGCCACGCCTCCAACTTGCGGAGGTTGAGCTGCATGGCCTCGTCGGACGAGAGTGGGCCACCCTTCTTCTGCTCCGCCTCCCAGAGCCGAAACTTGTGGATCGCGAGTCGCTCATCGGGCTCGGTGTAGACGTGGTTCGGCTTGGCGATTGGATACCAACGTCCGTCGCCGCGCCGATGCAGTCCGACGATGGGCTCGCCCCACGACGTGACGTAATGGTCGGCCCTGCGGCCTACCTTCGCTCGCCCCATGTTCAAACCCTGCCAGAAACGCTCACGGAGCCCGTCTCAGGGCTGCTGGAGCATGATAGTTTTTGGCAGAGTTTTTGGCAACCGACTTGCGAGATGCTTTATTTGCAAGGACTTACGTAAATGGAGCCGATGAGATTCGAACTCACGACCTCTTGCATGCCATGCCGCTTTCTGTCCGGCCTAGGACTCGTAAACAACGTTACCAACGCGGTTTACGGATTGCAAGTCATGCGACCATTAGCGCGGTTTGTGACGGTTTTCGGCCGTTAGCGCGGCGACACCGCGCTAAGGACGGCGCCCCGGCCGTCAATCCGCGACGTCGAGATCCCGCTCGCGCTGTTCAAGCCGCCACGTGCTAAAGCTGTGTCGCTCGATGCGACGGCCAGGGCCCTTCTTCCCGTTGGTCGTCAACTTCCCGGCGCCTGCGGCCCACGAGACACGGGCGGTCGCCTTCTTCAGGTCCAGCCCCGAGACGTCATCGAGCAGCAGCAAAGCACACTGCTTGACGGTCAACCATTCCGAACCGCCGTCGCCTTCGTCGGGCGCCTGGATGACGCGCCGCACGACGCTCGCCAGCGTGCGTCCTCGGTCGGGGAACGGCTTGGCGATGAACTCGCGGGCGCCGTTCTCGGTCAGCTCGCGCGTCAGATCGACGCACGCACCGGTCTGCCCCGTCATGATGATCACGGGGGGGCAGCCGCCATTCCGCTGCTGCCGCATCCAGCGCAGCAGGTTCACGCCGCAATCAGTACTGGCGCCGCCGCGACCGCCCTTGGCCGGGATCTGCAGGTCGAGCAGCACGTAATCGAACGGCGTTGCCGCGAACCGCTCCTGGGCGTCGGCCTGATTGGTCACCCACTCGTGCTCATGTCCGAGCGAGAACAAGACGTCCTCAACCGAAGGCATGACCCGTTCATCATCTTCAACGATGAGCGCGCGATAGGACTTCATGCTTCTCTCCCCTTGGACGGCGTCGGCAGCCGCACCGTCACGACCGTGCCCCGACCCTCCTGACTGTCAAAGTGAATGCTGCCGCCTTGCGACACGATCTTGCGGGCCGCGTTCGGCAGGCCGTAGCCCGTGCTGTTCCGCTTGGTCTTGTTGCGCCGGCCGGGCGTGAACAGATGCAGGGTGTCGGCTTCTTCCTGCGCAAAACCCATACCGTTGTCGCGAATGCAGAGGTCTGCATGATCGCCGACCCGGCGCGCGGTGATCTCGATCCGGCCGACCTCGTCGGTGATCGCGCCGGCGTCGCCGGCATCCCCTGCCACGGCCTGCGTCCGGCGCGGCCAGCCGCCGGCGAAGGCCTCGAAGGCGTTCTTGAGGATGTTCGCCAGGGCCGTCACCACTTGGTGACGTGCGACGACGACTGTGATGTGCTCAGGGATGTCGAGGTCGGCCGCGATCGTGCTGGGATCGACTTCGCCATTGGCGCGCACACTCGCGACCGCGATCTCCTGGGCGGCGCGCAGCAGGTCCACGAGCCGCTCAGGCCGGCGGCCGGCGTCGAGCGGCTCGGTGAACTGCTCCATATCGAGCACGGTGCGCTCCAGGAACTCGAGGTCATCGCGCACCCGCGCGGGCAGCCGTGCCCGGCGCGCCCCCGCAGGCGGCGAGGTCTCGGCCAGCAGCGCCAGCGTGTTGGCCTTCAGGTGTGTGAGCACGCTGCGCAGGTCGTGGACCATCGAAGCCACCAGCAACTGCGTGTAACGCTCGCACAGACGGGATGCGTCGCGCGCGGCGGGCGCGCCGTGCCGCTTCTCGATCCGCTGCAGGTGGGCAGCCACCTGGTCGACCCCGAAACGGGTGCGCTGCGCCGCGCGCACAGCACGCGCGCGCCGGGCGACGGCGCGCTCCACCGCGTTGAGCACGAACGCATTGTGATCGTGCTCGAGTTTCTCGTGGAGCGTCGCGAAGAGCGGCTCCGGCAGATGCTCGAGCGCCCACGCGACCGCCTGGCGCACCTGCGGCAGCGGATCGTCCGCCAGTACACTCAGCAGCGCCGCCGCTTCCAGCGTCTGGAAGTACGCCGCGGGGTGCTCCGCGAGACCCCGGGCGAGCGCGAGGCGTTCGTCCCGACTCGCGGCGTTTCGGTCGGCCCGCAGGCGCGCGACCACGTCTGCGACGTCGATCTGATCAGGCTGCGTTTCCATGCATGCACCCGTAGCGCAGTTGACGCTGCGCGAACGCCTCGGCGCCGCCCTCGAGCAGCGTCAGGATCTCGTGCCGGCAATCGTCGACGCCGCCGGCACGAGCCACGAAGGCGCGCGTGCCGTCGGAGTCGAGCACGAAGACGCGCTCCGCATCCCCGAGCACCGGAATGTTCGGGTTATGCGTCACAAACACCAGCTGGCGACTGGCCTTGGCCGCGCAGAGGCTCCCGACGACGTGCTCGAAGATGAACCGGTTGTCGAGGTTGTCCTCCGGCTGGTCGATCAGCAGTGGGTTGGCGCTGTCGAGCAGTAGAATCGGCAGCACCGCGGTGCACTTCTGGCCGGTCGAGAGCGCCAGTGACGGCTTGTACTCGCCGTTGTCGTTGAGCTCGATCGTCGGCGTGTCCCCAAGATCGACGCACTCGAGCTGGAACAGTGTCTCGCTCCCGCCGAGGGCATCGAGCACCTTGCGGGCCTGGTCAGAACTCAGCTCGGCCTCGTCGACCAGCGGCCGCGGATCGCCCGCCCGCACAGCCGCCGCCAGCCGATCGGGCCAGAAGGCCTGCACGAGCTTGGGGACGACGGTATTGGTCCGCACGTGGGCGCTCCGCAACGCGGCGGCCAGCAGATCCGCGTACTGCTGTACATCGCCGGACTGACGCACTCCGACCCGAATGCGACCTGCGAGCTGAGTCGTGATTGTCTCCGCCACGCGCCGCCGGATGGCGAACCGCCGGTCGCGCAGCGTGGCCAGTTGCTGCAACAGGGCCTGGCGCTGCTCGCGCAGCGCTGCGAGCTGCGTACCCAGTTCGGCCTGGACGGCCTGCTGCGCGAGCAAGTGGTTGCGCTGCCGTTCGAGCCGGCTGCGCTCCGTCGCCTGGGCCTGCGCCGTCTCGCGCTGCTCGATCAGTGCCCGGAATGCCAGCTCCTGCTCGTTGTGCCGCACCTGGAAGTGCTGCGCGGCCTGCGTCAGCTCCGCCTGCGTGTTGGCCAGCGCCTGCCGCGCCGCGGTCAGCGCCACGTCGATCTGAGCCCCGCATTCGAGCGCGATACGTTTGACTGCTGCGACCGCCTCGGCGTTCGGCCCGCCGCCGACCTCCGCGCTGAATAGCAGAGCGGCGCGGGCCCCGATCTGACCATTCAGGCTGGCCACCTGTCCGTCGAACTCGCGCAGATAGCGGCGCAGGCCGTCGACCGCCCGTTGCTCACGGTCACGCAGCGCCTTCTCGGCATGGGCCTGGTTGATGGCGCCGCCGTCGTCGGAGCCGGGCGCCGCCGCCGCCAAGGCGAGTCCGCGCAGCTGCTCTTCGAGGGCTGGGAGGCCAGACAGTTCCTCGGTCAGGCTCGCGATCTGCGCCTCCAATGGGGCGATCTGGCCGGCGTTGGCATGCAGCGCGTGCTGCACGGTGCGGAGCTCGCTGGCGACGGTCGCCAACGCTTCGGCCTCAAAACGATCGAGCAACGCGAGCTGTGCCGGCGCGTGGTCGGCGATACGTTCGATCTCGTTCTGGCTGTAGAGGTCGGCGGCGAACAGCCGGCCCGACCGGATGGAGACCGCCGTCGGCTGGCGATCAGCGTCCAGCACGATCGGCTCTTCGCCGACGGCGCGCGTGATGACGTACGTCAGCCCCTCCTTGGTGGTGATGGTCAGCTCGACGCGCCCGCCGCCGAGGTTCTGGGCCAGCAGCGCTTCGATGCGGCGCCACCCAGCAGGGTCCACGTCCGCAGCCGGCAGCGCGTCCAGCGTGAACCGGATCAGCTCGAGTATGGTGGTCTTGCCCGAACCACGCGCGCCGATCAGGCAATTGAGGCCGTCGGCGAATTCGAGCGTGGCGCCGTCAAGGAAGCCGCCGATGACCCGCAGACTGCGCAGGCGGTGACCCATGTGAGGTTGTGTTGGGGGATGCGACGCGCCGGCCGCGACAACGAACTGTTCCATATCCGTTCTCCCTGATGATGTGCGCAGGGACTCCCCGCCGCGGTGAGGCCGCGTTCGTTTGCCCAGAATCGACTGCGTACACGCCGAAAAGCGCCCGGCGACCCCATCCTTGGGGAGCAATTCCTTGGCCGCGCCGGGCAGCCTGTTGGCTGGCATCGGCCACGCCCATGGCCGATCTTATGTTAGGGTAATGTTCGATACGTCATCTGTCAAGCACATGTCGAAGAAATCGCGCCGGCCACGCTCCGGATTCTCACCGCACCGAGGCAGCACACGCGCTGCAGCAAGTCCGGAAGTGCTTTAGGTGCAGCATGTTCGGAGCAGAGGAGGTCTCGCAGTCGGCCACGGGCAGCGATCTCCAAGCGACGGAAGGCCCGGCGGGTGCCGCTCTGGTGGGATCAGGGCACGCTGGACGATCTGACGGCATGGCGAGATCAGCGGATCGGGCAGGGTGCCGCTCCAGCCAATCCGTTCGTCTGCTCGCAGTCACCGCGCTCGGCCGGCAAGCCGCTGGATCGGCAGAACGCACGGGCCCGCTTCAAGGTCGCGTGCCGGGTGCTGAGTCCCGAGCGGACGGCGGGGTTGACGATCCATCACGGCCGGCACACGTTCGCTTCGTTTGCGCTGGCGCGGGGCGTGTCACCGGTGGCCGTCCAGCAGGCGCTTGGGCACTCCAGCCTGAGCGTCACGAATGTCTACGCGTACCTGTTGGACGATGACGGGGCAGATGGTCACTTGTTTGGCTCTGCGGACGATCGCCCTTGACCTAGACGAATCTGTGGGGCGTACAATATGCTAGAGGCGGGCGCTGCGCTCGCGCGCTGACAGGGCGCTAAAGGGGGTTAGGAGCGGCAGGATGGTTTATCGGACATGGCGCGCAGACATCGGGATCGCCGTAGGGTTGCTAATGGCTTGCTGCCTGCCGCCTGCTGTGCAGGCGGCCACGCTCACACCGGGCAACCTGCTCGTCTCCATCAGCGCGGCAGGCTACAGCACACTGTCGGAATTCACGACTGCGGGCAGCGTTGTGCAATCGGTGAACGTACCTTACCCAGTCCCACCGCGGCCGACGACGGAAGTGCTGCGCGACATGGTCGTAACACCCGGCGGAGCAGTTGCGATCTACAACGGGACTACCGACCCGTACATGACCCGTTGGGCTCCAGCGACAGGGGTATGGTCTCACCTCACACACGAAGGGTGGAGTACGTCGAATCTGACGAGTTACGGCGGTATCGCCGCATGGCATAACTACGTCTACGTCACGGACACCGCAACGTACGGAGAGCCGGCTGACGTGGCGCGGGGCATCGTTCGGTTTGACACCGCCAACGGCACGGCGTCTCGCTACTTGGACTACCTGGACTGGATCGACCTCAACATCGGGTTTGACGGCAAGCTCTATGCGCTCCTGCCCAATGAACGCTTCCTGTACGTGCTAGATCCACTGACGATGGCCACGGAGCGAGGCTTCTTTCTCGGGGCCGCGTGCCGGGGAATCGCGGTCGACGCGGACGGGCGGATTTTCGGCGCGTCGGGGGACGGGAACATCTATGAGTTCGACTACTTCGGCTACGTGACGAACACGCTCGCGACGGGCTTGGCTGGCGGTCTCACGGACATTGACGTTGCGGCTGATGGCTCTCTGGTAGCCGGATCTGCGCTGGGGTGGGTGATCAATTCTGATACGTCCCTGCAGTCGTTTGACGGCTTTCGTGCTCACCCATATTTGCCGACGTTCGTGAGCTTCACGACGCCGGTGCCGGAACCGGGAGTGGCCGCGGCAGCGCTGTTCGCGTCGGCCCTTATGTTCCGCCGGCGATAGGTGCAATCGTGCGGGTCCAAGCAAGTTCGGCGGACCGAAGTCAGCGTCGGATACGCGTCGGGAGAAATCGGTCTATTCACGCGCTGTCCGCAGCAGAACCGCGAGCGCCAGCAACTGATTGTCGGGGCGGAATGCGCTCTCCGAAACGGCAGGTAGCTGACACGAGCCCAATTGTGTTCGTCACGAGGCCCGTGGGCGGACGGCAGTGCGATTCGTTCAACGCACATGGTCTGTTCGGCCTGGACGTGCGGCTCATGGACCATCGCTGCCTGCGATCACCACGGAGACATAGTGCCCACGCTGACGCTCAGAATCGAAGAGGCGGTTTCCCGGATGATCACGATCTGGCCAACGATTTCCGCGGGAAAGCCAATTCATTGAGCAGTTTGGAGCAGCCCACGCTTAACAGTCCGCCGCGGAAGTCGATTTCGGCCGGATTTCACGCGGCCGCGCGGCCAACGTGATCTACGAACATTGGGCGACATCTCGCCGCCAGAACACCCGCCCAACGCCGCAATCGCGCGACTAAGCCGTTCCACAGGGCGGACAAACGCCGCGCGGCGGCCCTGCGGGCATCCGCCCAGCCCCGCGGCGTCCCAAACCCGGTCAGCTTCCGCATGATGAGGCCCAGATTGAACGCCGCCGTGTGGATCAGGTAGCGATTGGCAATATTCTCTCGGCCCCGCAGATACACCCGCCGCATCCCGCCGTCGTCTAACACGTGCTCGAAACTCCGCTCCACCAGTTCACCGCGCTTGCGGTGGAGACGTTTAGAACGGTTGCCTTTCCGGCGCCGCCGATTGTGGTACACCGCGGTCTGCTCCGCCTGCTTGAACGCCTGCTGCTCGGCCTGCTTCGCCGTCCACTTCTGCCGCCCGCGGTCCGGCTCGCTGACGTAGCCGCGCAACTCAACCCCTTCCAGGTTCACCAGCGTCTGGGCGCTGTGGTAGCCCTTGTCAACAACCACTTCCTTTACATGTAGACTGGAAGTATCCGCTGCGACCGTCTCATCCTCGCGCACTTCCTGCAGCGAGTTGCACGCCTGCTCCAGCGTGCCCCACATCGTCGTCGTGTCGCCTTCGTCGGCCGGATGCACCGCCGGCGCCACGACGGCCCCCGTCTCCAGGTCCACCGCGTGCTCGTTCTCGTGCGCCAGATGCGTGGTTCCGTCCTTCATCTTCGCAACCTTCGCGTCCGGATCATGGGGGTTAAACCAATCGTCATTGCTGCACTTCTTGCCCTTGCGCTGGCGGTCGAACTTCGCCAAGTCCTCCGCCGTTGGCGTCTCGATCCCCGAAGCCTTCGCCAGGTCAGTCAGAAACTCCCGATAGCTCTGCCCCGTCTCCCGCCGCACGATCGAACGCATGGCCGTGTTGGCTTCCAGGGTCGAGCCGTCCACACCCAGCGTGTGGCCCCTCAGCAGTTCGTGCTCGGCCAACCGCTTGAGCACCCAGTCGAACACCGCCTGATGCGTTTCCAGGTCGATCCGCAGCCGCGTGCGATTCAGCGAGCTGTCGTCCGGCGAACTCCCCTTCGCGGCCAAGCCCAGAAAGGCTCGCAGCGACAGCGAATCCGCACAACGCCAGGCGATCTGCCGCTCGCTGGGCAGCTTCTCGAAGTACCCCACCATGAGCATGCGGAAGTACACCCCCGGCGGCACCGATGGCCGCCCCAGCTTCGCGGCGTAGAACTTCCGGCAGTCCTCCTCACAAAACCGGTCGAAGCCGGCCGTGACCAAAACCTGATTGAGCTGCTCGTAGAAGGGATGCCCCGACGACTGGGGCAGGTCCGTGGTGGGCACCCAGAAATCCGTCTGCCGCTCCGCTTCTCGCCGACCCATCGCCATGTCCGCGTCCTCCGTGACCTTCGCCTTCCAAGACGGCCGGCCGTCTAGCATATCTAGTTTCCGCTGTCAAGGCGACTTCTGCGGCGGACTGTTAAAGAAGCTATCGGCTCTTGCCCCTTCGTCGAGCACTCTGCAACGAATCGGGCGTATCCCAATCACCGTCCAGCTCCGAAACCGTGCGCCTTGGTTCTCTCTTCTTCCAGTTTCGTAATCGAGACCTCATACGCGCCGCATCTCTGAAACGCCCCAGTTGACCATACACTTGGGCTGCCAATTCAAAGCCCTGCGTCCGCAGCTCGACAGGCAGCGCACGGACAAACATGTCAACAAACTGCTCGCACCGCCCTATATCGTGGCGCTCGTAGTACTCGATCTTCGCGAGCTCAAATGCAGCTTCGGCGTTCCGGTGGTCAATTCGGAGTGCCGCCGAATAACATCGCGCCGATGAAGCCGTTGACACATAGAGGTCGCCGAGCGCTAGCCACAGCTTGACCGACCTGGGATATTCACGCACCAGTCTACGCCCAATCCGTAGCGCAGTTGCGTGGATACGAGAAGCTAGTTTGACGTTCCCCTTGACACTCTGTCTCAAGTACCGGATGCGGTACTGGTCAAGGCGTTGCTCCGCTTGCCGTTGCTCCGCTTTGGCATGATTTCGTGTTGCATTCGACATACCTTGCCGCGGCCTCTTCGAGCTGCCCAGGGAAATTACCAACGACGTTCTCATTGAATCCTGTCACATAGAGCCGGCCGTACATGGATGCAATCTTACGCCTGAACGTCACACGGCATCTATCATCACTAAACGGCTTTCCACAACATGTGAATCCTATCTGACTCTCGACCCGAATGGCGTACTGCCAACCAGATTGCTCTGCAAGCTGGATGCCCCCATTGTATGCGATCAAATCTGCCGCATATGCGTCATTTAGGATATTAGTCAAGCCGAGATCGACCTCAAGAAACAGGATTTCTGTTAGCGCCATACAACATAGGCCCTCGACCGAGATTGCGGACTTGCGCCCCATGGTCCGGCCCTTGTGTGCATATCGCTTGAGCACCTTGACGTAGCCTTCGATTGACTTTGCTTTCTTGATCTTCCCCTCGGCTCGTGCAGCCTTTGCGAGCGACTCCAATTCTTCTACAGTCTCCCGTCCTGTCACGAATGACGGTGTAATGTTACACTTGCCACCCTTGCTGAGTCCAAGGGGGTCATAGTGGCCCATCGGCTCATCATCAATGTAAGAGAATAGATTGCCCTCATCTCCGTATTCCGTGACCGACAGGTGCGGATTCTGCGTTCGCTGCAGCGCGCGCGTCACTGCGAATCCCAACTCAGCAACTGGATCCCTGCTGATCCACCGCCCCAGCGCCGGGTTGTAGTAGCGGTAGCCCCAGTATCCCAGCCCGGTTTCGTCGTCCCAGTACTTGGTGCTGAAGCGGAACGGGTTCGCCGCGGCGTAGTCGCCGGTGGCCGCCGTGATGTTGCCGTAGGGATCGTATTCGTACTTCGCGATCAGCGCGCCGGCTACGTCAATAGCCGGATGCTTCCAGTTCACGAGCTGCGTGACGTTGCCGTTGCCATCGTAGCATACGGCCAACGACAGGTCGTCATTGCCTGCAGAGCCCGGCAAATAGTGCGCCGCCAGCAAGCCACCGATCGTACCGGCTCCTTCAAGGCTGTTGACCTGCCCGGCTTGACCAGCGAGGTCCAGGCCCCATGTGTACGTCCACTCACGGACGTCCTGCTCGCCAATGACCCGCAGCTCGGCCAGCATCCGCCAGCTGTCCCAGATGAACTTCCGCGTGTCGGTCACGACCCAATTCCCGCTCTGGTAGGCCTCGACCTGCTTCCAAAGTCGCCGACCCAAATAATCATAGCGGAACGAGAGCCGTTGGGCACCCTCGGCGATGGTCGTGCCCGGCGTCGGCTCCACGCACGTCAGGCGGTTCTCGCCGTCCCAGGTGTACGTTTGGGTTACACCAACGTTCCCGGCGCTCATCAGTGCCACGAACGGGTTGATGTCCGCCATGCTGGTTACGCCATCCCCGTTGATGTCGCCGTTGAGGATATTGCAGCCCGGATACGTAGCGTACCAAGCCGTGGGGTTGCTGAGGGCCAACACGAAGGCGTTGTTGTCACTGAATCCCACCACTCCGTCGCAGTTCATGTCGGCGGCCAACCACCTGCGCAACAGGTTGCCGTCGTCATCGTACTCGTACGTGTAGAACTGCTGGGGCGTGGAGCGCACCCGAGTCTGCGTGTACTGATTCAGTTCGTTGGTCACGTAACTGCCGTTCGGATCGTTGGGATCGTCCCACGTCCGGGACCACGTGCGGTTGCCGATCGGGTCGTAGAGGTATCCCCAGGTCGTGCCACTACGGACGGAGGTGGTCAACTCGTTGCGGTTGTTGTAGTCGAAGGACTGCGCAATCGGCGTCGCCGGGGACCCGAACGCCACGCCGCTGTAGCTGACACCGCGCCGCAGGGCAACGTCGCCGTTCACGTAGTCGTACTTCGAGATGTCATTCGGGTCGTTGTCCGGGTACCAGATGTTCTGGACGTAGTCCACGAGGTCACGCTGCGTTTCGTGCGGATAGAGGCGCGCCACGCGCTTCTCAGCGTGGTAGATGTCGGGGTTATTCGGATCGGTGACTATTGCCGCCTGGATATCGATGCGCTCCACGATATCCGTGCCGGCGCGGTATCGATAGACCGCGCCGTGTAGCTGGCTGGTCGAACCCGCCGTCGGCAACCCCGGCCCCGTCACGCGGGACAGACGCCCGAGCGGGTCGTAGGTGTAACCCGCTGAATAAATCGAGGTTGCATCCTGCGTGACGGACACACCCGCGTACCGTCCCAGCACAGCGCCACTGGACTGGTACTGCTGCGTGATCGTAAGCGGGTCAAGATAGAGCGTGCCGTCGATGGTTTCCGACGCGAATTGCAGGGCCGAGTTGTAATCAAACGTGTGGGTTCCCGCGGCATCGACAATCGTGGCCGGGGTGCCGGAACGATTGTAGGTGAACTGCACGCTCGGCGTGCCGTCATCGTACGTGATCTGCTTCAACTCGCCGGTCTTCGGCTCGCCGTTTTCGCCGTAATACATGTAGCTTGATGTCGTCAAGCGCGCCCATGTGCGCGTTTTCACCCGGCCGTCAACGGTATAGGAGTAAGCTACTTGCTGTTGAGCATCGTCACGCTTCTGCAGGAGCAAGCCTGTGGGCTGGTCAATCACCCACGTCGTCACATCACCGCCCGTCGGCGACGGCCACGAGCTGTTCTCGAACCCGGTCCCGCTGCGGAAGGTTGTGAGCGTCTCCAGGCGACCGAACGCATCATAGCTGTACGCGGCAGGCTGTGGAACATCACCCCAGACGTGCAGCACCGGCTGGCCCGGCGTGGTCGGATCATACTCGTAGTAGGTGT
Organism: Phycisphaerae bacterium; assembly: GCA_017999985.1. Lineage (NCBI taxonomy): Bacteria > Pseudomonadati > Planctomycetota > Phycisphaerae > Phycisphaerae bacterium. Next base: position 13,877 of record JAGNKU010000009.1, read on the forward strand.
GAACGTACGTCGCGTCATTCGGATCATCGGTCGGCGTCGCGATCGTGCTCACCTTCCCGGCACCCGCCACGCCATTCCCGTAGTACTCGTAGGTCGTATGGCTGCCGAGCGCATCCTCGGTCCAGTCAATCTGGCCCACGCTGTCATAGTGCGTCCGAATAAGCGTATTCTCGTAGGGAGCGACGCCGGGGCGGATCACTTTGGCCTCCCGAGTGCTCGGATCGTACGTGTACGTTTGCTGCACACCAGTCTTGGACTGCTGCTCCATCAACAGCCCGTTGATCGTGATCCGTAGTTCGTCAGTTGTGCTATCCGGATGGTCAATCGTCTCGGTGACCGTTCGCGTGGCAGGAGTCACGGTCGTAAGCCGGTGCGTTGCGTTGCCATGCACGTCGTACGACAGCACGTCCCGGATCGTGTCCGCGGGGAAGCTGGTCAAACGCTCCTGCGTTGTGCCCGTTGTTACCAAACCCGCCTCGGTCGCAATCTGGGTCGTCGTGATGCGGTGCAAGCCACTCGTGTTTGAGTAGGTCACGGTGGTTTCGGTGTACCGGTCGTTCGAACCGGTCAGCACAAGTGCGTCGTTCTCGTCGAGGTCGAGGCCCGAGCGCACCAAGTTGCCGAGCGCATTGTATTCGTGAAGCTCTGGTGCACGCACCTTCGCTCCATTGGGATCCTCGGTCCAGGTCTTCTTGAGCTGCCCGGCGCCAAAGACATTGACCGGGTAGTACGCGTACGCGGTCGTCAACTCCCCAGACGGCCACGCCGGCCGGGTCTCGGCGACCGTCCGGCCCAGCCAGTCCACTGTCGTCCGGGTGACGCGCTGACCACCCGTCGGCCCCTCTGTGACCTGTGTCCACGGCGTGGCATCGTTCGGATCGACGCCGTAATCGTACGCCTTCGTCACGACGCCGGTACCGGTCACGCTGGCGATCTGCCCGTCGCGGTAGTACTCGGTGATCTCGGTGCTGCCATCCGGTCGTGTAACCGTCACCTGTCGATGTCCGTTCGCGAGGATGGTTTCCGCGTGGCTCGTGACGAGTGCGGGTTGCCAGTTGATGCTGTCCAGTACTGTCGCTTCCCACACAAGCCGACCCGCCAAGTCATAACGCTTCTCGCTCGCCACGCCGGACACAGTGCCCGTGTGCGTCGTTCGAACGCTGGGACCAACACCGGCAACGAAGCCGTACGTATATCCCGTTACCTGGTCGTATTCTGGCCCACCGGATGCGTTGTCCAGGCCGTCCCGAGTCACGGACGTTGGCCGCCCCAGGACGTCGTGGAGATAGGTCGTCTCGATCCCCTCGGCATCCGTAACTCTCCGATCGTAACAGCAGTTGATGTACTCGGTTTGCGTCTGAGTGATTACCTGGCTTTCGTTTGCCGGATCGACCCGGTACTCGAACGTCCGACGGCCCTGCGTGTCGTAATCCCACTTCAGCCATTCGATGACCTGATACCCACTGGCGGTATAGGCCTCGCGTTTGAACCAGTCCGGCCGCCGCGACGCGTCACGATGCGTAGTCTGTCTTGTCGTAGCATCCACAACCGGACCGGTCTCCCCTTCATACCGTACCTCGACCTCGCTCCCGTTGTCCGAGTGGTACTCCTTGTGCCGGTCAGCCTGCTGAACGAGGACGATCTTCTCCTCAGCACTCCCATCGTAGATCGTCGTCGTAAAGAGCCATTGACCGGAAGTGGCGTATCGGTACTCAGTCACGGACAAGATGTTGCCGCTGCACAAGTCGCCCGGAATCGACTGTGTGTAGGCGTTGGTATAAAGCGACTGTCCGACTTGCACTCCGTCAACGAAGCGTTTGACCGACTTGATGCGGTACCGCGCGTCATAAATGCGCTGCGTCCCCTGATAACCCGCGGCGAGCAGGCTCGGCTGCGTAGACGGCCGCTCCGTGTCCTTGAATCCGCTGATTTCCTCCACCGTCCACTCGATGGTGCACACATCATTCGGATCGGTCTGTTCGTAATCGTAGACGTACCACACCCAGGAACCATCCGGATTCTCCTGCCATTGCAGGCAACCCGGACACACGGGCTCCGACTCGTCGTAATACGCGCGCGTCGTCACCAAGTTGGCCCCAGTCGGATCGACGATCTGCTCGACCCACGGCCCATCCTGCGTCTCGTGCCGCGTGACGATGTGCGAGACCTCGTGCCACGCGCCGGCCAAGTACTGCTGCGCCACCCGCGTGCACTCGTACAGGCCGTTTTGGGTCCAGGCCACGCTCTCCGACTGCAGCGCAGTGGTGCCGTCACCTGTCTGCAGGCTCCAGTCACGCGTGCCATCGGTAGCTGTATATATGTAAGAGGCGAGAACGTCCTGACCCTCGTATTTCGCGACCGTCACCCATGTGGTTCCACCGTTCTGGTACTCGCGAATACTCCACGTTACAAACGGGGCCGCATTGTTAATCGGCTCGTACTCCTGATTTGCCGTACTCCATCGCATGTCGCTGCGCGCATAGAACCATACGTAACACACGTCATCGGGAGTCTCGTCATCTATAACCACCGCGACGGAGCGCGGTGTGGCAACTTGATATAGCGCGCCTTCCTGGTCATCGCCTTCCGGCCGCAAGACGACGCGGATTTGGTTCTTGACGTTTGGATCCGTTGCGCGCCGTTCCTCGACAAAATACTCCAGGGCCTGCGCGCTCGACAAGCCCGCGCTGGGCTCGTCCGCCCGCAGCCAGATTGCACCGCTGGAGCGTTCCTCGTCACATGGCCCCAGATTGAACCGCACTGCCATGCTGTCTACGTTCGCACCAACCGTGCCGGCACCGCAATTGCCCCCGCTACAACCGACCGTCAGTCGAGCTGAGTCGGGCGGACAATTACCGACATACACCCGTATTTCCACCTCGCCCGAGTAGCCCCCTTGGGCCGTGACGCGCCGATGGCAGGGACTCTCGCCGTACTGATCAAACTGATCGAACTGCACGTAAATCGGATCAAGTCGTTGCGTGCCAGCCGCATTCCACGCCTCCCAGATGAGATCCCATTTCTGACGGCAGTTGCAGCCCGCATCTGCATCGTTGGAGTCGCTCGCCGGATAATAGCGCGCATACGTGCTCTCGCCGGGACAGATCTTGTCATCGTCGAGTCGTACCTTGCCCTCCGGACACACTACATATACGGTTAGCGTGATCGTGACATCGTCGTCGTCGCCGCCGGCATACCATGCATAATCGCTCGCCATGTAGATCACATCGAACGAGGCGTCGGCCTGGACAGCCTTGTAGCGGTGGTTGCAGTCAAATGGCTCCCCAGGTCCAACCGGAATGGGAACCCCCGCCGTACCGGAATTGCTCCAACCCGGAAGTACCTTGTCCCACAAATACCCTACGCAACAGCAACCGGGGCAACTTGGCGTGTCGGGATATGTGGCATAACATACACTGCCCCCCGGAAGGTCACAGGGAGATTGGCCATACTCGTCGTATCCACTATCGTAGTCTTTACTGTATGCGTACACGTGGATGCGCGTGCCGACGCAGACAGTGATCTCCGCGTGGGACGAATCAGTCCAGTGAAGCGGGATTGCAGATGCCGATTCGATGTCAACTCCCTCGTCACCGAGGCTCGTGACGTCGCAGACTCCGAAGTTGACATTAATCGCAGGCGCCGCGCTCTGTGCTGGGCAGGGCCAATCGTAATCTGGATATTGCCCCTCCAGCATGCACCGCCACTGAAAGTGCTCTGGCTGCTCGCACTCGGTATACTCGGTCGCTGCAACTGGCTCCACGCCAATCACACAAAGTGCACCCACTGCGGCAATAACGCTCAGCAGACGCCGCGTGTGTCGAGTAATGCCGCCGCACGCCCAGCCATGACGCCATGTGTGACTTCGCACGTCTACCTCCATTGTGGAAAACATCGTGCACCCTCCAAGTCTCTACGATTAGTCCGGCAGCGCAACACACCTAATGGAGAAATGCCACTCAATTACGGTGACACGTCCGAACGCCCATAACAACGCCTACAGCAAGCAAGGTCGACTACGGGCCACGCTAGGTGTCAGCCTTCAGAATGTGACGACGCTATGCACTGGAAACCCGAAGATGTCCGGGCATGCAGCCGGTGCAAGAAGTAAAGGGAGCACCGAAAATGGACCCAGCCCACAGCACGTACGCAGCGAGTGCCGTGCGCGAACCAATGCTCGGACAACCAGAACACCAGCACCTGCAATCTATCTGACGTCGCTACCCTCTTGGGGCGCATGTAGTCTACACACAACGATGGTGCGAAGCAAGCCCCAATCGAAGAAAATATGAGACATTGAATCATACAATCCCGGTGCGTGTGAGACAGCATCGATTGCTGAGCGTCAGAATCACGCTCACCATAGTGAAGTTCGTGTAGCTCTACCAATACAACACAACGACAGTGCTGGTCAGCGCGCTCAAGAAATGCGCGAGTCCATGAGCATGTGCTCTATTGTCTGCCTGCTGCAATCGCTTGCATTGTTACAGTGTCGAAACGCTGGTTGTGCGGGAACGATGGGTACGCGGGCGCGCGAGTTGTACGGGGCTCGCACGCTGACTGTGACCGTAATGCCTTGGGGGCCGCGGCTTAGAGCGAGGTTGGCAGCGGCGGCGCGTGTTTTCGACAGGGCGGCTGCCTCAGGAAACAACAGTGCGGCTGGTGGCTCACATGCCATCTATCCGCTGCGAAGTCGGGGCATCATAGCGAAGCGAGTCCCCCTCGATCATTAGGGAAATCAGGTACGCGCGCCCCGGGCAGGCCTGCTCCATGGTTGCCAACGGCGTTGGTGCTGCGTCTGCATCGTGTCGCCACCAACTGCGCGCGAAAGCGACGATCCGCCCGGCAGCCCCCGATACCCCCGGTGCAGGGCGTCGTCCACGCGAGCCCATGTCTCGGTCGTCCCGGGGATCGGCCCCGACCGAGAGGTCGGCCAGGTGCGATGCTGCTTGAAGTACTGCTCAGCCCATCGCCGAATCTGCCCGACAGTCAAAGGCGGCAAGTTGCGCACGTTCCGGAAGTTGCGGTGCTTGGCCAGCAGATCAGCGAGCGTCATGCCGCCAGGCAACCCGCGCGCCCCGCGGATGAGCGAATTGTTCACCCCTCGCCACGTTTCACCATTCGTGTCGGCGATCCGTCCGGACAGCGCGGTCGGCCACCTGCCAATCCGCTTCCGGTATGCGTCAGCCCAATGCAGGACCTTCCGGACGTTCAGCCGCGGAAGGTGGCCACGGTTGCGAGCACCCCGGTGCCGCTCCAGCAGACGAGGCAGCGAGGAACCGCCCCGGAGCCCACGCCCGCCGTCGCGCAGCGCTGCCGAGACGTTCCACCATTTCTCGCCGGGGACGCCGGCGATCGCGCCGCTGTACTCATTGGGCCAACTACCGGTCCGGGCACAGTGCGCGTCCGCCCAGGCGAGGATCTGTCGCACCCTGAGGTTCGGGAGGTTGCCCGGATTGCGAACACCGCGATGCTTCGCCAGCAGGCGCGGCAACGACGATCCGCCATGCAAGCCGCGGAATCCGTCCTGTAGGGCTCGATCGACCTGTCGCCAAGTTGTCCAGTGGCATTCGGGAATCTCGCCCGAGTTCCGTGTCGGCCAGCGACCCGTGCGTTGCTGGTGGGCGTCGGCCCAAGCCAGGATCGCGGAGATTCGCAGCTGCGGGGCCCTCGGGCGCGCGGGCTTCCTCACCGGTGGTCGCGGCTTCGACCGCACGGGCTTCAGGCGGCGAGGTGTTCCAGCGCTGCGTCTCATGGACATGGAGGCATGATACCACGCTGATGCGAGTGAATTCCCCAATGAGTAACGCGGAGATGTGAACCGCGGGGTTGCGGCCGCCGAACTGACGACGGCTTGAACGGGTACCCCGCGTGGACGCCCGAAGCCCTGCGGGCCCAGATCCTGCGACGCCACAGAGCCGGTATGCCCATGGCCCACCCCACGCTGCATCCCGTATCGCTCGTCCGCGCGAGCCGGCGGTTTTTCGGCAGTTGGCGCGGGGCCATCGACGCGGCAAAAGGGCCTTAGCGAGGGCGCGATGGATACCGCTTCAACTTCGCGAGGCGTTCTGGCGGAAGTTCAGGCCGGCGGCGTGAGTCACGCCAAAAGCAGGGCCCCGCCGCAACTACGCAAAGCTGCAACCTGCGAGGCCGATGCCCGGAGGTCGTCTGCGGTAGCTCGCACTGCCCGACGGGCGTCAAGCCGCCGTTCCCAAGAGGCCGCCGGCGGCGCTCCGCTGCCAGACAAACTCGTAAACACGGGCGGCGGCAAGCTGCTTGTCGTCGTCGGAGAAGGGAGGCGTCGGCAGGAGGCGCCAAAGCTCGTCCAGAATATGCGTCTCGACGACAGCTCGCGTCTGCTCGTTCTGCGCCCATAGCTCCATCGGCTTCAACAACGCCTGCAAGGAACCCAGTAGGCCGCGACTCGCCTGTTTCAGCTTCTCCCTGTCCGACTTGCTGATGGCATCCCTGTTCAGAAGGTCAAACAAGGCGAGCTCGTCTTCCGAAAGCCCCTCCTCAACGGCGCGGCGCTGCTCAGCGTCCAGGCTGTCGGCGAGTTCGACAAGCCGAGCGAACGTCTCTTCTGCCGTGGCGCGGTCCTTTTCGCGGTTATAATCGGCGATGATCTCCTGATACCGTCTGTAGTAGTCCATCCGCTGGGGATTCTGCTGGAGCATCTGCTGGAGCTTCTGCTCCACAAGTTGGCGGATGTCTTGGAGTGCGGCCTGCTTCCGTTTCACCTTCTTGGCGAACTCGTCACGGAGCTTGCTGAAGTCGATCTTGCTGAGGTCAACGGTGATGCCTTCGGCGTGGTCGGCCCCGACCCCTTGAGCGCGGATGGCTTCGTTGACGATCTTGTGGAGTTCTTTGAGAAGATCGGTCACGTCCGAGGTGTCGCGGCGTTCCTCCAGCTTCTTGTAGATCGCCTCGATGTTGTCGTGCCGCTCGGCGAATGCGAAGGCCGCGGGCTCCATCAGCAAGGCTTTGAACCGTGCGAAGACTTGGCGGGCCATGATCTCGAATCGTCGCTTGGCTTCGTCGGACGCATAGACGGCGTTGACGGCATCCCGCAGGGCCTCGATACGGTCGAATCCCCTGGCACCGACGACGCGAGTCGGATCGAAGCCCAGCGAACCAAGATGATCCTCGGTGGCTTCGATTGCTTCGAGGAGGGCCGCAACCAGTTCTTCGATGGGCTTGACGACCTCGCCGTCGCCATCCCCGCCTTCCTCTTCCTCGCCCAGCGCGTACTGAGCCATCGCTTCGCGGAGGCTCTTGAGCATTCCGTTGTAGTCAACGATGACGCCGCAGTCCTTGCCGGGATAGACGCGGTTGGCCCGCGCGATGGCCTGCATGAGGGTGTGGGCCTTCATGGGCTTGTCGATGTAGAGGGTCGATAGGCACTCCACGTCGAAACCCGTCAGCCACATTGCGCACACGATCGCAACACGGAACGGGTGGTTCGGGTCCTTGAAAGCCAGATCGACAGCAATCTTCTTGCCGTCTGCCAACTCGAATCCGCGCTTCATCAAGTCGCGGTGCGGTCGGATATCGAAGCCCCACTTGGCGAAGTCCTTCACCTCGTTCTGGCCTTCGCTGACGATGATCTGGATGAGCGTGCTGGCCATCCAATCGGCTTGCCCCTGGAGCCTGGCCAGTTCCTTCGCGAGTGCCTCGCGGCGGTCGGGGTCCGCTTCGGCAACGAGTTCGCTCTGTCGTGCCGCGGCCGCCATACGGACAGCGTCGAGCTTGGCTTGCCAGAGGGGAATGACCCGCTGGTACATCCGGCCACAGGTCGCCTTGTCGATGCAAACGAGCATCGACTTGCCCGTTTCCCAACGAGTCGAGCAGTGCTCCACGAAGTCGGCCGCGATTTTGTCGAGGCGGTCGTCCGCCGTGATGACCTCGTAGTCCTTGCCGAGCAGCTTCTCCAAAAGTGCTGCCTGATCCGGGTCGAGGTCGGCTTCCTCCACCTTCTCGGCGATTCGGTCGTTGAGGTCTAGGCGGGTCAAGCCGAGCTTCTCGCCGCGGTTCTCGTAGACGAGCTTCACCGTTGCGCCGTCTTCTTCGGACCGCTTGAAGTCGTAGCGCGACACGTAGCTGCCGAAGATTCGGCGAGTGAGGTGGTCGTGCTTGAAGAGCGGCGTCCCAGTGAACCCGATGAAGGCGGCGTTGGGCAGGGCCAGACGCATGTTCCGCGCGAGCTTCCCGGCCTGCGTCCGATGCGCCTCGTCCGAAATCACGATGATGTCGTCCCGGCGGCTGTACGGGCTGTCGGGCGAGACATCCTGGTTGAACTTGTGGATCAGACTGAAGACGTAGCGGTGGTTCTCCTGCAACAGCCGCCGGAGTTCCACGCCGGTCCCAGCGCGAGGGGTCTTCTCATCCGCCACGCTGCACCCGACGAAGGTCTTGTATATCTGGTCGTCGAGGTCTTCTCGGTCGGTCATGATGACGAACGTGAAGTCGCCGGGCACACGGCGACGCACCTTCTCGGCGAAGAACGCCATCGAGTAAGACTTGCCGGCCCCTTGCGTATGCCAGAAGACGCCGAGTCGGCCAAGGTCCGGGTGCGCCCGCTCGACAAGCGGCAGCGCCGGCCCGTCGCGATCCGCCACGGCCGGCAAGCGATAGCGGAGCCGCTCGGCCGGCGGGAATTCGTGCTTCAGCCGCTCTTGGTGGGCGACGGACGCGACGGCGTTGTTCACCCCGAGCACCTGGTGGTTCCGGGCGACGATCTTGCGCGTGCCGCCGGCCTTACTGCTGTCGAAGAGGATGAAGTTCTCCACCAGATCGAGCAGCCGGTCCTTCGCCAGCATCCCGTCGAGTAGAACGCGGGCCTCAAGGTGCCCCTTGTCCTTCTCGTCCTGCCGCTTCCACTCGCTGAAATGGTCCCAGCCGGCCGTGATCGAGCCGTAGCGGGCGCGGTCGCCGTTGCTCACCACGAGAAAGGCGTTGTGGTAGAAGGCGTGCGGGATGGTGTCGCGGTAGTCGCTGAGGTTGCCGTCGTAGCCGGCCCGGATGTTCCGGTACACCGCCTTCAGTTCGATGAACACCAGCGGAAGGCCGTTGACGAAGCAGACAAGATCGGCACGGCGGTTGTAGTGCGGAACACACAGGCCCTGAATCTTCAACTCGCGGACCGCTAGGAATCGGTTGTTCGCCGGGTTGCGGAAGTCGATAACCTTGGCTCGTGCGTGTTGGACCTCGCCTCTCTCGTCTCGGAAGGCCACCGGCACGCCGTCACGGACGTACCCGTAAAACTCCCTGTTGTGCAAGAGCGCCGAGCGCGAGAAGTCGTACCGTGTCAGCGTCTCGACAGCTTCAGCGACGGCCGTTTCCCGCAGGGCCGGGTTCAATCGCGCGATTGCGTTGCGGAGGTCACGGACCAGGACGACTTCGCGCTCACTGGCCCGCCCCAGCGTCCCCTTCGGCCCGAAGGTCTCTTCGTTCCAGGCATAGACGCTCTCCCAGCCAAGCCTGTCGCGCAGGTAGTCCACGAAGGTTTTCTGCACGAGCCTGTCTTCACTGTTGATGTCGGTATGGGCCATGGTGTTTCACTCCGACACCTTCTCCAATACCTGCCGGACGAGGTGCATCAACCCCTCGTACACCCGGATGAATTGTCTGACTTGGGTCTTCATTGATTGAATCTCTGGCGACCAAAGGACTGCCCCACGCCTATGGGTTGCTAACATCATGGCTCACAGGACGCACCGGCTGTGACGCTGTGGTGTCGATGTGTTTCTGAATCCGATTCGCGATCAGGTTGCCAGCAACCCCAAAGAACAGGCCTAGCAAGACAAAGCCGAGCAGCCATGCTCGCAATCTCTTTGCTTTCCGAAACGGCCACAGATGGATCAAGTGCTGATTGCTGCCCGCAACCATCTCAATCAGCACGTGCCCCAACACAAAGACACATAGCCCCAATACCCCCCCCACTGTGGCAGCCCCGACGAGGTCGGACAGCTGCTCAGAAATGCCTACTCCAAACCATCCAGCACCCACAGAGAGTACAATTAGCAAAACAAGTACACTTAGGTACGACAGTATGGCCTTGCGCCGCTGCCCTTCCGTTCGCAACGCAGCAAACTGGGATTCCAAGTCCGACTGTTTGACGTTGAGGGACTCCATCGCCTTGTCCGCGACTTTCAACTTAGCCTCCTCCGCGGCAAGCCGCCTCTGGAGATCGGCGATTTCGGTATCCTTGGACTTTTGCTCTTCCGCCGATTCTGCAAGAGCCGCATTCTTGGCTGCCAGATCTGCCGTCAATTCCGAGATCTTTGCTTTTTCTTGCTCGGCCCGCAATCGCATCTGATCGACGAGTGCGTCGCGCACCAGTCGAATCTCCTCCTCCTCTGGCTGCCCGGCAGCGACTCGTGCTCTGAGTCCATCATTCAGAACCACTTGAACGAGGGTGTCTTCAGGTATGTCGCTGCTGCCTTCAAATCGCCCAAGCCTCCTGATGATTGCCAGACTCAGTCGCTCGGCATCTGCGTCGAACTCCCGAAAAAGGAATGGCAGCCTCAGCCCGCCGACCACGGCCTCCTCAAATTCTCTTGTCCGGGGCACCCAGAACTGGAGAAGCTGTATAAGTGCTGTTGGATGCAGGCAGAGGGGAACATGTGAGCCAGTCGCCTTCAGCTTGTGCCGATCAAAACCTATGAACCTGAAATCCACCGTGAGCACCCAGTCCTGGGCGTCGGCGGGGGACTCAACGTAAGCCGGACGCCTGTCTTTGACAAGGTGCCATAGAATGACATCGTGGGCTACTTTCTCATAGCTCTTGCGTCGCTCTTCCGGGAGGGCCTCTTCATACTTCATAATACTGTGGATGTCATCAATCACGTCTTGGCGAGTGGCGTAAGCGTCCAGGTTCTCATTGAACAACTCGACTCCAGCTTTTCGAGCAAGAGGCACAAAGTCTTCTAAGTATGGGTCAAACCAATCTTTTGGCGTCAGCCCTCCCGGGCGCTTTTGCCGCTCGGCAAAGAACCGTTCGCTCATGCCCGACATGCCGACACGAAGCGCAGTTCCTGTGAAGTTCGCGCTTCGCGGAATGCCAGACAACTGCAACTTCGCCGCTCCGATGGAACTCTTTGCTTCGGTGATAGTTCGTGGCGTTACGTAGAGCTGCACACGCGGATTATTCGTGAACGTTGCCAGCAGCCCTTTTAGTTCACGTGCGGCGGCGTTTGATGGGTTCTCGTGCAACCCAAGAAGTGAGAAGAGAAAGTTGGTATCTACGAAGAGGCGGAAGCGTAGGGGTTTGCCTGTGGCCGCTTTCAGCTTCTCAAGCACCTCCCCAGATACTCCGCTGGATTCCACGCAGAACTGGGCGTGCAGCAGGCGCGTAATAAAGCTCCGGACATCCGATTGCTGTGGGTCAAGGAAAGAGGTAGCCAGAGTCTTTAGGGCCGGTCGATGCTCCTCGCCGAAGCGTGCAATGAAGCTGTCAGCGTGGGACGCATCCGCGACAATTCTGTCCTCGGCGATGAGGAGACGACACGTATTAGCGCCAACGTCCCGAACCAGTGGAACCAACACGTGACGTTCAAATGCGTCCCAGACCGCGAGACCGTCCAGATCAGGACACACATTCTCGGCCAGGGAAAGGAAAAACTCGCGGGCCCTTTTCTCAACGTTCTCCGCTGCGGCAATATCTTGATCCAGAGCAGTTCTGGCCTTGTCGGGAACCCGATAGACGCCAGGTGAGATTTGAATCAGGCTGTTTTCCGCCTCCAGCGCAGAGAGTATGGACATCAACTTGTCGTGCCCAATAGACAGATGAAAGGTGGTCCGAAGTGTGTCGTCAATCGATACCACCTCAGAAGTACTCTTCGACAGCCATACGGCCGCAAGTACCAGTCTATTGAGCGTCTTGTCCCACCAGCCCGCTCGGTTGAGTTCAATGTGGTGGACAAGCGCGGACACCTCGCGGGGCAGCAATCCGGGTAATGTGCTCATAGCAGAACATCTCCATTCATCAGCCGCGGCAGCAGCAGGTCGCGGGCCTGTTGGAGCTTCTGAGTGGCCAGGAAGAGGACTCGTAGCTGTTCGTCAATTGGCCGAGAGAAGTCCTCGAACTCACGAATCAGGGAGTCGGGCGGCAAGGGCAGCTTCTGGTCCTCAAGCTCCTTCTTGGTCACCGATGCGAAGATGGCGCCTGCGCCGATCAAGTCTTCTTTGAAGAAGTGCGTCTTGAGCGCGTAGTAGAGAAACTCCTGATTGCCGGCGCGGCTGCGGAGAGCGGCAAGGCCGCGCCCGACGACGATCTTGTCCAAGCTCACGTTGAGCCGACCGACAGGGGCGCGCACACTGCAAAGGATGTCACCGGCTTCGGCGACTCGGTTCAGTGCCGTGGTGTAAATGCGGTGGCTGACGAATCTCTCGCCAAAATCCGCAACGCCCTGATGGAAGGGAAGGCCGTCGCCGTTGTCGTTGTAGAACTCCGACGATGGGCTCTGTCCCATCACAATCTCGGCAAGCTCAACCAGCCGCCGCTTCTCCCAGCCGACGGGCACGCCGGCGGTGACGCGGGTGTGTTCGTGGCCGGGGAAGCGGAGGCGGACGAACCATTCCTCGTAGAGCATCCGCGCCGCCTGCTCCAGCAGCGCCATCCGCCGCGCGTTCTGTGCGATCAGAGTGTCGTAGGCGGAAAGGACGTGGGCGATCTGCTCCTGCACTGGCGCACCGGGATACTGAACCGGAAGCTCATGCAGTACATTCCGGTTGACTCCTGGTACAGCAGCTTTGTCGCTCTGGTAGCTCCGAAGGACGTTTTCAAGAAAGTAGGCGACGAAGCGCGGGTGGTTGCCCTTGAAGTCAATGACGTACAGTGCGGTGTTCAGCGGCCAGTAGTCCTCTTCAATGTAGTAGACGGCGCCGAGCGTGCCGTATCGCCCTGTTACTACCCCTGGCGCTCTTGCTTTGGGCTCGCTGTGGTACCCGGTAATTCCGGACGAGGAGACGACAGGTACGTTGCCATGCTGCCGGCGTGAATCGGGCAAATCATGACCACGCTGCAAGGTTAGAACGTCGCCAAGGCGGCCCGAACACCACTTCATAGGCCAAGCTCCTCGAAGTTGGCGCTGATCCGCTTGGCCAGTTCCGCGGCCTCCTCGTTTAGGTCCGCCAGTTCCACGTGAATTTCGCGCAGGACATCCTCGAAGTCGAAGTCCTCGTCCTGCTCCGGCGGCGCGACGCCAACATAGCGACCGGGGGTCAGCGACCATTCGGCGGCTTCGATCTCGGTAAGCGTCACCAGCTTGCACAAGCCCGGCACGGCTTGGAATTCGGCCTTCGGGAAGCGCTCGTGGAGCCAGGCGATCTGCCGGTGAAAGTAAACCGCCAGCCGCAACTGCTCGACCGCGCCCTTGCGCCCGGCATCGAGGGCCTTGAGCAGCCGGGCGACGGCCCGGCGGTCATGGTGCTCGGCGAACCGCTCATCGCCGGCCACAGCCGCGGCAGCGTCGGCGGCCCGGACGGCCAGCTTGTGGAGAAGCTCGACTTGCTTGGACAGGCCGCGGGCACGCTCGGCGATGGGGTCGAGGGCTTTACGGGCGTCGTGCTGCTTGTCGTTCGTGGCGGGAAGGGTCCGGCAGTACGCCTTGCGGTACGCGGTGACTTCGCCGGCCAGCGTGGCGCGATCCTTGGCGTAAGCGTCGGCTGCGGCTGCCAGTTCGCCCATGGCGGCGGCGAAAGCGTCGGCCGCGGCCTGGTCGAGCTTCTTGGTCGCACCGACCACCTTGGCGAAGGCCGCGAGCGGCTCGTGAGACGCGGCGAGGGCCGACTCGAAGGCGTCCACGCCCGGCGGGATGGCGTCACACTCGCGGCAGACGGCGGCGAAGTAGTCCTTGACCAGGGCAAGGAAGCGTTCCTTCTGGCCGCGGTAGAGCCAGACGATGGCGCTCAGGTTGGCCATCTGCTCCGGGGAGAAGTCGTAGATCGTGCGCGTGACCTTGCGGTGGACGTTGCGGGCGTCCAGCATCAGTACCTTGTCGCGCCGCTCCGTCGGCTTGCCGGTGTCGAAGAACCACAGTTCACAGGGGACCGTGCGGGTGTAGAAGAAGCCGGAGCGGATCGCGACCATCACGTCCACGTGGCCGGTCTGGACGATCTTCCGGCGGACTTCCTTCTCCCCGTGGCCAGCGCTGGACGCCTGAGAGGACATGACGAAGCCGGCCCGTCCGCTGTCGCCGAGGTAAGAGTTGAAATAGGAAATCCAGAGGTAGTTGCCGTTGGAGACCTTCTTGGCCTTATTCACGCCCGGCAGGCCGAACGGCAGGCGCTTGTCGCCTTCGATCTTCTCGGCGTCCACCATGTCCACGTTGAACGGCGGATTGGCCATCACGAAGTTGCACTTGCCGACCAACGTGTGGGCGTCTTCGTAGTAAGTGTTGGCTTCGGCGATGTGGCCTTCGAGGCCGTGGACGGCCAGGTTCATCTTCGCCAGCTTGATGGTCGTTGCGGTCTTCTCCTGCCCGTAGAAGACCACACGCTGCGAGGTGTCCTGTCCTAGCCGCTCGATGAAGTGGCTGGACTGGACGAACATGCCGCCCGAGCCGCAGGCCGGGTCGAAGACGATGCCGTGCTCCGGCTCGATGACGTTCACGATGGTCTGAACGATGGACGGCGGCGTGAAGAACTCGCCGTTGTCCATGGCCTTCTGCATGGCGAACTTCATCAGGAAGTACTCGTAGATGCGGCCGAACACGTCGCCGCCGGCGGCACGGAGCGCTTCGCGGTTGAAGATGCGCACCAGATCTTCGAGGACGGACCGCTCGAAGATCGAGTATTCCTTCGGCAACACGCCTTTGAGCGGCTCGAAGTCGTCCTCGATGGCCTTCATGGCGTCGTTGAGCGCCTGGCCGAGGTCGCGGTCGGTGGGTAGCCCGGCGATGTAGTCGTAGCGGGAGACCTCCGGCAACCACAGCGCCCTCCGGCGGATGTAGTCCGCCTTGACGACCTTCCGCCTGGGCATTCGGCCGGCGGCCTGGTCGTCTTCGATCTGCGTCGCGGCCATGGCGAAGCGGTTGGCCGCGTGCCGCAGGAAGATCACACCCAGGACAGGCATACAGTATTCGGTCGAGGTGAGCTTCGAGTTGGCGCGAAGCTGGTCGGCGGCCTCCCAGAGGTCCGCTTCCAGGCTCTTCAAAGACGCAAGCGGTTCGTAACTCATGGTGCTCCCGAACGCGAAAGGACCATCAACTAATCGCCTTGGGTCGGTCTTTCAGCCACTCATCCACGGCGTCGCGGTGGAACCGCCAGTGCCGACCGACCTTCTGGCCGGGTACCTTACCATCCTGGGCCAGCTCGTAGAGCGTGGACCGCGAGATCTTCAGGCACTTCGACAGCTCCACGATGGTCAACACGGTGTCTGGCGGCGACTTGGCCATGGGCCGGGTCCTTGTGCGAGTGCATCCGCCCCGCAGGCGTCTCCTTGATTTCACAGTTGTTAACAGCCGGTGTCAATCGTTCATGGGCGGCAGGCGCGGACCGGCTGCGCGCAGCCCCCTCCTTGATCATGGATGAGGGGGCCGACAGATCAGGTCGGACCCGGTGGGGATTCGGCGGAGTGCGGAAACAAGGAAGGCATCGCCGTCGGCGCGCGACCGGCGAGCAGGTGGGAGCCAAGCTGCTGTTTCCAGGCTACTTACCACAGCCCTTGCAGCCACCTCGAGCCGGTGCCGCCTCCGGACGCGGAGATGGGGCCAAGCCGTGCAACGTCGAAAGCAGCACCGCCGCGCCGGAGTACGCGGCGGCGGAGAAGAACCACGCGGCCGGGGCAGTGACGCCGACGGTGACGGCGTAGATCAGAACGGCCGTCCAGAAGGTCTGGCAGGCCCAGCAGCCGAGGAGGTACTGCAGTGCGCGCCACGGCAGCGACGTCCGTGACAGGCGCTGAAGCTCGGCGCGGCGGGCGTCGAGCTCGGGTTCGGTGAGCGGCACGGCGGCGGCGTGCTGAGAGCCACGGGCGACATCCTCGTCCCACTTTGTGCGGTTGGCGAGCTCCCAGTTGAGCCGATTGAGACGCTGGCGGCGCGGATTGTCGCGCAGCGCGATGCGGTATTGCAGTTCCGCCGCCGGGAACGAGCCGAAGACCGCCTTGGCGACAGCGCACACGGCCAGGGTCCAGATGAAGAACGATGCTACGTCCGCCAAGCCGGCGATGTCGAAGATACTCGTCATACTCAGGCCTCCTTGCCTCCGGTGTTCAGATGAGCAGCGGGCATCGTGCCCGCGCCATGTTTTCTGCCTGTGCCGCGTCAGCCCTTGCGGGTTGCGCGCTGCTCCAGCTGCTCGCGCAGCAGGTGTCGGACGATCCGCAGCTCGGCACGGGCATTGCGCGGATCGACCGCGTGGGGGTCGCCCTTGGGCAGCCGCCAGCCGGCGTCGAGTAGCTCGAACAGCTCGGCGACCTCCGGGTCATGGGCTATCAGCCACGCCCGCAGATCGGACTCGCGCGTGCCGTCCAGCAGTTCCGCGGCGCGGCCCAGCACGTAGTCGCACGCCAGCAGCCCCAGCTCGTCATCGGGGCAGAACGCCGTGAGATGAACCCGCTTCGGTCCGACCGCGATGGAGATGACTGGCACTGGCGGCTCCTTGGTGTGACGCCCGGGTGGGTCACAGTACGCACTCGTTCTCGTTCGTCTTCGTTTCGCACGGGCACGCGTGCATCCACGTATCCGGGTCTTTGGTCAGGTCGTAGTTCCGCAGGCGCGGCACGCCGCGGCCGGTGTACGCCTCCAGGCCGCCGTTGCGGCCGGGGAACCGGCGATATGGCCGCCCGGTGCCGTCCAGGTTCAGATCGACCGCCACCCAAATCGACGTGCCGCGGCAGATCGGGAAATCCCCCAGGCTGCATGCGCAATGGTGCCCGGTGGAATACGGATAGCCCGGACTGCTCATCCAGCAGGCCGTGCCCCCGCCCGAGCTGGCCCGTTCGTATTGGCTGCAAAGCGGGTCGCCGTCTTCGGCGTACAACCCGTAGCCTGGGATCGGGGGCGGCAACGCCAGTGCCGCGGCTTCGTCCGCGCACTCCGTGCTGCCGTCGCAGCTCGGCGCCCCGGAGCAACCTGCCCACCAGATGTCCGCCACCATCCCGCGCCAGTAGATGCCGGCCACCTCGGCGAACCACGCCCCGCTGTCCTCCGCCAGCGGATACACCGTCCCGCAGGCGAACATATCGCCGAAGCAGTTGCCGGACGCGGACCCGCCGGCCGGCCCGGTGGCCTTCAGATTCGCCGGCCACGAGTGGTCCACGCGCCACTTCAGGTGCGCGCCGCCGTGGTGCTCGTCCCAACCGCCGGAACAGGCCGGCGGCGTGCAGACGAAGTAGCTCATGCCCTCGACCTGGCGGACGCATTTGCGGCGTCCCGCGTACCAATCCCAGCCGCCGGTGCCATCGGGCCGATAGCAGCCGACGCACGTTCCGTGGATGCCGCAGCCGACCTGGCCGTTATCGCACGACACGTCGAGACCATAGCTCGCGCCGGTGCGGTCCTCGTCCAGGTACCAGCACTGGCCCGTTTTCGTCGCGACCAGGCCGCATTTGTCGCTCCGGCAGTCGCTCCAGCATTCCGCCCAGGTCGGCGTGGGCCAGGACTCGCAGGTCCCGAGCGCGAAATCGTCCCAGTCCTCGTAGTACTCGGGGTCATCGCCCCAGTAGTGATACCAGCCGTTGAGCTGCTGCTGCGGCCACCAGCCGGTGCAGAGGTCCGCGTTAGCGCAGCACTTCTCGCAGTTCACCATCCATTCTTCGTGCGCGTTGTCCTGTACGATTACGCTGAGGTGGTAGCCGCACTCCGTGTCCATGTATGAGCCCGGTGTCCGCTTCCGCGTGCAGATCGGCGTGCTGGTCCACACGCCGTCGTCGATCAGGTAATCCACCGCATCGATGAGCTCCTGGATGTGGACCGCCTCGATGACGTCGCCGACCCGCAGTCCCCAGTGCGGGTACGTGGACCACACACGCGCCTCGTCGCCAAACTCGCTCGCGTAGTCCGGCTCGTACAGCAGCACGAACGTGCCCGGCGCGGTGCCCCAGGAGTACCCGCCGCCGTAGAACGGGTTATCGAAGGTCGTGCCCTCGCCGGCGTAGAGCATGTTGATTCCGCGCCACGTCTTGCGGGCCGCTTCGAGGCCCCACGTTTCACCGGTCCCCGGGACGTGGGTCGGGTGGTTGTGCAGCGGGCGCGGGTCCGGCGTGCTGCCGCCGACGAGGCCCTTGCCGCCGGTGCGGTAGTGCGGGTGGACGTTGCTGCCGGACCACCGGAAGTGGATCGGCATCGGCACGCAGCACACGCCGTCGTCCCCCCCGCGGAAACGCGGATTGTGGTGGAACGCGTCGGAGCGATAGTCCGTCTCGGCGCAGGTCTCGTACTCGCCGGTGCAGCAATCCCCGCCGAGCCAGGACAGTACCCAGCGGACCATGTTCAGCAACTCAGGCTGGACCGTTTCGCGGCCGTCAAACTCGTAATGGTCCGTTCCGTGCCGGATATCGACGCCGCCGTAGTCCGCGAGCATCTCCGGCAGGCCATGCTCGTAGGGCTCGTTGTAGTGGGTGAACCACTGGAGGGTGTACGCCTCGTCGTCATCCGGCGCGGTGTCGCCGCCCGGATCGTACTTGGTCACGTCCGGGTTCTCCGGCTCCGGGTCGTCGTAGGAGTACTTCACGTACCAGCGGCACTCGGTCCCATGCTGCCGCGCCGCGAGTGTCGCCGAGTACGTGCCGCTCGATTCGGACATCGAGACCTGATGCCATGTGCCCCACGATCCGCCCGGCGCCTTGAGCTGGTAGAACAGCGTCACGGCCGCTGGTTCTGGCACGCTCTCCGGCTTCGTCCATGAGAACGTGACCGCCGCGCCGTCCTTCCAGGTATAGCCGTTCGCGGTTGCCAGCCAGGGATGCGCGGCGGCATCGTCGCGTCCGGGCTGCGTGGCGCCGAACCAGCCGTAACCCTCGGGGTCGAAATTCCCCGTCGAGAAGTCCCGCGCCACGCTACCGAGCGGGAAGTAGGTGCGGTCGTGCGGGCCGAGCTCGTACTGCGCGGCCGGGTCGCCACTACGCGACCGGATCGGCACGCTCGGCGCGGGCATCGGGCAACACGGCGGGTGCTCGCCGAGCGCCGCGTATTCCTTCCCGCCGGACGCGTAGTCGTGGCAATTGCCCGACGCGTTGCAGCCGGTCTGGCCGGTGATGATCCGCCGCTCCCACATCTCCGGCCCCCAGAGGCAGCGGGGATGCACGCGGTCGTACCACTGGCACTTGCGCCAGGTGCCGGCGATGTTGTACGCCGCTGGCCGCGAGCCCCAGACCGCGTACAGCAGCCCCTCGAGCTTCTCGAGCGCGAGCGCGAACTTGCCGCCGAGCGTGTCTTCCCAGTTGATCTCACCGGCGCCAGCCGGCGCAGAGCCCTTGGGCAGCACCTTCACACCGGGCGGGTGCAGGTCGGACCAGCAGAGCTGCGCCGGCACTTTGCCGCCGCGCGTCGCGAGCGTTTCCTCGCCGTGGGAGTGCGTCCCGAACGTGGCGGCTTTCTCGCTGGTCACATCCACGTAGGCCACGTTACACACCCTCCAGCCGGAAGCGGATTTTGTTGGGCACGCGCAGCGTATCGCCCACGGGCACCGTCGCCGGCGTCTCGATCGTCGTCACCCACATCAGCTCGGGCGTGCCGCCAACCATGCCGTAGACCGCGAGGCTGCCGATCGGCCCGACCGGCGCCCCGCTGTCATTGAGCCATTCCGGCACGGTCGTCGATTCCATGCGCGGCAGTACCTCCGGTGGCCCGACCGAATAGGGCACGTAGGTCCAGGCCGGCAACTCGAGCGCCGGCAAAGCCGTGTGAAAGTGCGGCTCCAGTTCAGCGTAGGTCTGACGGCGGGTGAACGCCGGCGCTGTCGCCAGCAGCGGCCGGGCGTGGATCGAATCGTACCGTGCCCCGGTCTGCTGGAACGCAACCTTCGCGAAGCGCAGCGCGAAATCCCGGGTGATCCGGCCGAAAATGCGGGCCTGGTAGGCGACGTGCAGCGCCAGCCCCGGGCGCAGCAGCACGGGTCCGCGGAACAAGGCCGCCGCCACGAGCTTGCTCCGCGCGCTGTCCGCAAGGAACGCCATCGTGATCGGGAACCCGCCCATCTTCCGCAGGTCGTGGAGCCAATCGAGGTCGCCGCTCGTGTCCCATTCGTACATGTACGAGCCGACCACTTCGTTCGGGTCGCTCGGGTTAACATCTGTTGCGCTGCGCTTGCGCGGCCGTTGCCACGGGAAGCCGACCACCGGCTCCCACGACCGGCGGCCGATCCATTCCGGGGGTGGCTGGTCCTTCTCATCCGTCCACGGCAAGTCCCAGTCATCGCCGTCCTGCGGCACCCACTCGTGCTCGTTCGGGAACTCGACGACCGGGGTCGCGAGCGCCCCGCCGTCCGCCTCCAGCGCGGCGGTGAAGGCCACGGTCTTGCGCTCATACCCGAACGACGCGCGCATGGCGGCCGTGTAGCCGCCACCCTCGTTCGCGCCCGGGCCGGTGCAGGCGGCGAAGGTCATCTCGGGCCCGAACCCCACGCCGCCGCTGTCGGGATTCGGACGCTGACCGCGCGCGTGCGCGAGCGGATCGGAAACGCCGATCTGGAAGGTCAGCGCGGCTTCGTAGGCCGGGAACATCTGGCGGTACACGTACCGCATCCCCTCGTAGGCCAGCACGTTCGGCACGACGAACTCGGCCAGCCTCCGCCGGCGCGCGCGCTCGACGACCTGCACGCGGAACACGCCCATCAGTAGGTCCCTCGGTAGTGTGACCGCGTGCAGATGAAGGCGTCCACGCCCGGGTCGGGTGCCGCGAAGATCAGGACCACATCGCCGACCACCAGCGGATTGACCCACTGCCCGCCGGCGCCTTGTTCCTCCAGGTTGAAGACGTTGTTGTACGCCGCACCGCCGCCAACCTGCGTCCAGTCCCCATCTTCGTCCATCGTGGCCTGTGTGGCGGCGTAGCGATACGGCGGCGCGCTGCCCGACTTGGACGTGATCAGCGCAAACGATGCTGCCATCGACGCCGCGCTGGTGGGCAGGCCGATCTTCACCACGGCCCAGGCGACCGTGGGGTCTGGGTCACGATCGCTGGGCGGTTGGACCCACAGCAGACACGCCGAGCCGGCCGCGCCGCTCTCCAGTTTGTCGGCCTGGCCGTCCTTCGCTTCGGCGAAGACATGGCCCTCGTCGTTCATCTTCACGCGGGCCACGCAGGCGCCATCCACGCAGCCACGGCCGAACGTGCCCGCTTTCACGGGTTCGAGCAGTACAACGAAATGCCCGGCGTGCGCCGCCGTCGGCGTCACACCTTTCAACGCGACCCGCTCCTTGAACGCATCGGCGTTGTCGGTCGGCGTGAGCACCGGCCCCGACACACCGAGCACGTCAAAACGCTCGCGGTCGGCGCCGCTGTCGTTGCGAACCAGCACGATGCCGGTCTGCCGCCAGTCGGGCAGACCGTCCTTCGTCGCGCTGCGCTGGCGCTCGTTGAAGTCGCGGGCGGCGTCGACGAAGGCGTTGAACGTCGCCGCCGGGATGACCAGCGGATCGCCTGACCGCACCTTGCTTAACATGCCGACGCCCTCCCCGTACGATGCTGAGCATTGGAGGGCCTGCAGTGGCAATCTTCGATTTCTTCCGCAAACGCGACGATCCGACCAAGCGAAGCACGCCGCCGCGTCGCATCAAGGATGATGGTAAGCGACTCTCGGATTTCCCGGTCCTGCGCGACGCTTGGCTGAAGTTCCAGACTGATTACTTGGACGAAGCGCGAGAGATCGCAGAAAGGCACGTGCACGCGCCAGACACCAAGATGGCAATGGAGGCACGAAAGATCGTCGCCCTCGTCGCATTTCGGCAGGGTCAGCACCAAGCTGCGCTTCCCATGTTCGAACAGGTCGCCGCGCACACGGGAAAGGCGGCGGACTTGTTCAACGTGATGACCTGTGCAGGCACCGCTGGCAACGTCGGCCGTGCCCAAGAGGCCTTCGATGGCGTGATACACCAATACGAGGGCGGCGATACGGAGGGAGTTCCTCCGCTTCCGTACATCTGGTACTATCACGGCTGCGCACTCCGCGACGGCGGTCATCCAGATGCGGCGCTGCCGATGGTCCAGAAGCTCCGACCCGTGTACGAGCAACTGAAGATCACGGATGACACGTTTCTGCATATCCGCGGCGTGCCGTTCCTCTCCCACACGATGTCTCTTGCGGTCGATATCTTCCGCTCGACAGGCGAAGCCGCTGATGCGTGCGCGTGGATACGCGATTTCGCTCGATCGCTCGATGAGGATGGTCAGTCGTATCTGGCCGAGCTCTTGAAGCAGCTGAAGTGCCCCGAAGCTTGACCGCGCGGCCACCCGACGATGATCTTCATCTGCTCGAATCACGTGCCGATCCCCAGCAGGCTCAAGTTGCCGTCGTCGTAGACCCGCTCGATGTAGACCGCGAGCGGCTTCTTCACCAGCGCCTTGGCCACCGTGTCCTCGCTGTCG
Organism: Phycisphaerae bacterium; assembly: GCA_017999985.1. Classification (NCBI taxonomy): domain Bacteria; kingdom Pseudomonadati; phylum Planctomycetota; class Phycisphaerae; species Phycisphaerae bacterium. The sequence continues at coordinate 36,409 of JAGNKU010000009.1, forward strand.
GCATATCGCACCCACAGGTACTCCCAGCCCTTCTTGTTGATGCCGGTGATGTCGCCGATCGTGAGGTTCGTGACGTTGGGACTCGCGGCGAAACGGAACGTGATCTCCCAGTCGCCGTAGCCACGCCGGGCACCGCAGGCGCCCAGGAACAACACCTCGCCGGCGGCAAAGCCCTTGAATGCACCGACGTTGACCCGTCCCGTGAGCTGGAATAGCGTCATCCGGTATGCCGGCGTGACGACCGAGTCCGGCAGGTAGTGCGTTTCGGCGAACTGGTACACCGGCACGGCGATGTCGACGCCTTCGACACTGTCCGCTGTGACGCCGATCGCGCCCTTGAAGTCCGGCGCGCTGCCTGCCGGGTACCGCGCGATCGTCTGCTTGCTCTGTGTGATGTGCTGCGTGCCGCCGCCGGTATCGAAGGCGAAGGTCGACTCGTTCGTCGGCGTGAACGGGCCGTACCGGACGATTCCCTCCCAAAGCTCCTCACCGATCGGCTGAACGCTGACCGTATCTCGCGGCAGGAAGAACCAGCCGCCGCCCCACGGGTCGTACGTCGATGGACTGCCCGCCACCAGCGCGTTGCGCGCCTCGACGTCGTCGTTCGTGCCACGGATGGTGTACCGCAGCTCCACCGAAGGGCTCGTGCCGGTCGTGACCAGCCGGCTCTCGAACTTCTCGACGACCTCGACAGGCAACGCGGATCTCCTACGCGAACGTCAATCGTCCAGCACTCTCGGCCAGCCGCTTCGTGTGCTTGGCGGTCTCCTCGGTGGCGCGGGCGGTCCGTTCGGCGGCGCTGCCGCCGCCCAGCCCCGTCGCGCCGAGCGGGTTGAACGTGCCGATCACGCTGATCTTCTGCGCCAGCAGGGTGCCGAGCCCGGCGAGCTGATCGTCCAGGCCGGCCAAGGGATCGCGGGACGGCCGCCTGGGACGGCCACCTTCCGCGTCGGCCGCCTCGCGCTTGCGCCGCGCTTCCGCCACGGCGTCGTCCAGCGCCTTGCGGGCCTCGTCCAGTTGCTGCTGGGTTGCCTTGACGCGGGCATCGGTTTCCTGGTCGAGCTGTCGCTGCGCGTCCTGGTCCTGCCGGCCAATCTCCTCCAGCGCGCCCTCGTGGGTGCTCTTGGCGCGCTCGCGCTCGGCCTGGCGCTGTGCTTCGCGGGCCTGCAGCGCCGCGTCATGCTGCCGGTCGATCTCCGCGTTGACCGACGAGAGGTCCTCGTCGGCCATCTTCTTGGCCGCCTCGACGTCGAGCGTCTCGTCGAACAGGCCCCACAGCTCGAGCAAGCGCTTGGTGGTCCAGTTGATCGCCGTGTTCCAGGCCTTCTGGAACCCCGCCGTGAAGCTGGTCCAGGTCTGCGACAGGAACGACGTGGTCTCGATCCAGGCGACCTCCAGCGCGTGGAACCCGATCTCGGCTGCGGCGAGGGCCCCATACCACATGCCGTAGGCGATGCTCAGGAAGAAGCGCTTGGCCTCGAGCCACGCCCGGTTGAGCGCCGCCACACCCTGCTGCCACGCTAACTTTAGGCTGAGCCAGAGGATCTGCGCGGCCAGGTTGATGTCGCCGGCGGCCAGGGCGTCCGCGATCCCGCCCATTACCTTATATACAGTGTCGCGCAGCCGGCCGAACTGCTCGCCGAGCCAGGTCAGCGCCTCGCTCCCGGCGCCTGTGACGACCAATAACGTGGTGCCCAGCGCCACGGCCGCAGTAATCACCAGCCCGATCGGCGAGACGATCGCCGCCAGGGCGGCGCCGATCGCACCGAATGCGGCGCCAATTCCTGTCACGACCGTGGCCAGCCAGCCGAACACGGCGCCGACGCCCGAGATCAGCGTCCCCGCCACGATCAGGCCGACACCAACAGCGGTCACGGCGGCGGCCACCTGCAGCGCGGTGACGATCAGGGCTTTGTTCTGCTTGAGCCATTCCGTGACGCGCACGACGGCGCGCGTGACCGCGTCGCCCAGATCTTTGATGGTCGGCGCCAGTGCAGCGCCGATCGTGAAAGCCGATTGCTTCAGCACCCGCCAGAGCGTGTCAAGCGTATCCGCCAGGGCGGCGGCGTCCTTGGCGGTTTCGGAGGAAACGGTGAGCCCGAGCTCGCGGGCTTTGCGCTGGTACTCCTCCAGTCCCTGCGCGCCATCCGCGAGCAGCGGCAGCAAGCGCGTGCCGCTCTTGCCGAACACTTCCATCGCCAGGGCGGCGCGCAATGTTGGGTCCTGCACCTTCGACAGCCGGTCGGCGATGAGCTTGAACTGCTGCTCGGGGTTGAGATTGACCAGGTCGGTGACGCTCAGTCCCAGCCGCGCGAGGGCCTCGGTCGCAGAGGCAGAACCCGTCGCCGCCTCGGTGACCACCTTCTGCATCTTGCGCAGGCCGGTTTCCAGGGTCTCCAGGTCGGCGCCGGCCAGATCGGCGGCCCAGCCGAGTTCCGAAAGCGTCTCGACACTCACGCCGGTGCGGGCCGACATCTCGTCCAGCGCATCGCCGGTGTCGACGAAGGCCTTCACCGTGCCGCCCAGGAACGTCAGCGCGGCTGAGCCCAGCGCCCCGAGCTTCAGGCCCACGGAGCGCACACCCTCGCCGAAGGCCTTCAGCCGCTGCTCGGCCTTCTGCAGCCCCTTGGCGACACGATCGTCCACGCCGAGCTCGACGAACGCCTTGCCCGCGCGGATGCCCTTGCTGCTGGCCAACAGGTATACTCCCGGTTAATGAACCACCTCGCAGCGACACTACGCACCTGCCGTGACCTGCTCGATGGCTACGGTGTGCACGGATGGCGCGACATCATTGACGCACTGCTAGCGTCGCCCGCGAGTGACTACGATCGTGCACTTGCAGCCAAATCCTGGTTTGGTGGCATGGGATCCCTCAACGATCTGGTGATCAGTCCTATCAACGGCGACCGGGTTGCGCCTGAAGAAGTTGCGCTCGCCAACGAGCGACTCATGACCGCACTCAACGACCTCCTCGTTGTGGCAAATGCACTGATCAAGGCTCGTGATCGGAAACAGCGCTGACCCTGTCGCGCTAGAGCGCTGGGAAATCATCCGCGCACGCTGCCTGCCCAGCGCTTCGGCAGCTCGGGACGCTCCTTCTCCAGTGCCGGTCCCATGAACGCGCGCTGAGCAATCGTCACACGGGTGCGTACCACCTTGCCGAGCCGGCGGCGCTGGATTTCGGTCTTGCCGCCGAACTCCAGCAGGTGCGGCGCACCGGTGCGCTTGAAGCCGACCGGCCCAACCACAACGGAATCCGTCGCGGAGTCATAGCCGAAGTAGATCAACCGCCGCAGTGAGCCCTCATGCGAATGCGGCGGCTGGCCCGGCGGCGCCGAGCCCTTCTTCGTGCGGATGCTGTGCTTGGCGGTCGTGCGGACAAACGCGCCGGCTCGCGACAGCACGGCGCGTTTGGCTTTGTCGACCGCACGCAACACGGCCGGCTTGTCGAAGAACAGCGCCTTCATCTGCATCGTGATCATGAGGCGTGCTTCCCGCATGGAATCGCGTGGCGCCCGTTCTGCTTGATCCGCAACACCTCGCGATGGTGACTGAGGGCCAGGGCGAGCAGCAACGTCAGCGCCACGACCAGCGTGGCCCCGACGCCGAATTCACTGCGATAGCCGGCCACGTCGCCGCCGACACCCGTCGCCTGCACCTCAGTCCGCAACGTCGTCTCGACCGCCGTCTCGATCCGGCTCGTGAGCTCCGCCTGCACGCCCGCGACGATCTGGCCACTGAGCTGCTGCACATTTAGCGCGGGGGTCTCGCCGGCGGGTTGCGACGCCGCCGGCGGCGGCGCCACGGCCAGCCGCGGTTGCGACTGGCTCGCGGCGCAGCCGACCAGCGGCGCGGCGAGTGTGACGAGCATGCGCAGCAGCACGCGCATGTACATGTCAGCGCCCTTCCACGAGACGTGCGGTGATCAGGCGGCCCGCGCGCGCGGTGATCTCGGCGGCGATGGTCTGGCCCAGCCGGTCCGCCGCACCCGGGACCACGACCAGCGTCCCGTCCGGGAGGCGTGCGAACCCCTTGTCCTCATCGCGATCCACGTCGGTAATGGTCAGCAGGACCGGGCCCGGAGGCGCTGCGCCCGTGCCAGCGACGGCCGAACGCTCGGTCGCGGCGGGCTGGGTGTCCGGCGGCGCCGCCCGCTCCTTCTGGTGCGGGCTCGTCTCCGTTTCCTCGCTGCTCGCGCTGGTCACCTGGAGCTGCCCGGCGATGCCTTCGACGCCGACGGATGCGGCGCCCTCCACGCCGGTGACCCACTTGCCCGAGAACTTCACGACGTACGTGGGGTTGATGCCCTGCGCCCCGGCCTGGATGACCAGCTGCTCCACACCCTGCGACAGACCCTCGCGCACCGCCGGGATGATGGCCTCGTCCGCCAGCTTGTTGGCGAAGTGCTCCACCGGCGGCTGGGCATTGAGCGTCGCACAGCCGGTCAGCCCGAACAGTGCCAGGATCGCGAGCAGGACACCGCCGACCGTCTTCAAGCAACAGAACCACATGAGCTTTCCTCCTTCCCTAGAGCCGCGGTGCGAGGGGAAAACCCCTCGAGGAACACCGCTTTCAGACTGTCCATGTCGATCGGGATGGGCGCCGGCCGTTTGGCGAACGGGTCGAAGTCGCTCGGCCGCAGCGCCCGGGTCTTCTTCGGGTCGCGATGGCAGTTGGCGAGCAAGGCCATCAGCGCGCTGCTGCGCGCCCACTCGTCCTTGGCGCGCGCTTCGGCCATCGCGAGCAGTTCACGCAGTGTCAGCCGGCCGGGCTCGACGCCGACGATGCCGGCGCAGCGCCAGACGAGCTGCCAGACGTCGCGAGCGCCTGGGCGACGAGGGCCTCGGTGTCCACGGCCGCCAGCCGGGCCTCGATCACGTCCCGGGCCCGGTCCATCACGTTCCACGTCGTTGCGAGGATGCGCTGGAGGTTCGCCCGATCTCTCGGGCTCGGGCAGAAATTTACCAGTTCCTCCAGCAGCGCCTTCGTCGCGTGCTCGATCGCGTCGCCCGCCATCGCGCGTCCGAAGTCCTCGTCGGCGACGTTCCGCGCGTCGGCCTCCGGCTTGCAGACGGCATACACCACGTCGCACAGCAGCACCGGGTCGCGGTACAGCTGCTCGATGAGCTTCCCGTCCAGGATGTCGAGCAGGTCCACGTCGAGCAGGCCGCGCACGCGCTTGAGGGCGTCGACGTTGATGGCCAGCGTCCAGGTGCGGCCCGCATTGTCGGTAAAGGTCTTCATCAGCTTCCGCTCCCTTCCACCCAGCTGCGGAACACGGCGAGTTTGGCCGTCACGCTGACGGTGAGCGCCTCCTCGAGCTCCTCGCTGCGGGTGAACGACGTGATCGAGAAGTCCCCGTCCGGCCCCTGGCCATTGGCGCGGTCCAGCACCTTCAGGGCGATGAGGCCCGCGGTGAGGAATGCGTTCTTGATCGCGGTGAAACCCGCGTCGGCCGGGTCCCAGACCATCTCGAACTCGACCGAGCACTCGCGCAGGGTGGGCGCAGTGGCGCGCCAGCCGAGGTTCGCCCGCGTCGTGACGTCGGCTTCGCCGGCTTCGAGGTTCAGCGTGACGTTGCGGACGTTGGTCAGCTCGGTCGGCGCCGGACTGCCGGCTGCGCCGTGGTACAGCTTGGCGTTCATCCCCAGTACGAAATTCGCCATGTTTCAGCCCTCCAAGGCGGCCGCGCGCTACGTCACCGCCAGTTCAATGACCGTGCCTACGATGGCCTTCAGGTACACCGTCTGGCCATACGACGGGCCGAGCATGACCATCGCGTCGGCCGGGATCGTCAGCTTGGCGGTCCCCTCGGCCACGTCGCGGACCTCCACGTTTGCGGCCAGCGGATGCACGACAAGCATCGCGCCGCGTGGCACCTCGACGGGCTGGTCGCTGTCGTCGGCGATCAGGGGCTCCAAGGCCCGGAAGTTCATGGGCAGCTCCTTACGAGTGATCTGGACCGGTGCGGTGTGCAGGAAAACGTGCAACCGCGCTTGCGTGGCCCGCAAGCCCGCGCCGGTGTAGACGACGCCGCCGACTCGCGCGGCGTTGACCTCGGCCCACGTCCACGGCTTGCCGGTCGCCGGCGAGTTCCGGGCGAACACGAAGACGGTGTCGTAGGTCGTGCTGGGCGAGAAGTTGCCGGTCGCCTGTTCGGCCGTGCCCACGTGCAGCACCGCCCGCCCGGCGGCGCTGGACGTATTGCGCCAGCACAAGGCCGCGGCCACCCCCACGATGCGCTCGCACGGTGCCAGGTCGAGCGCGGCCAGCGCGACATTGAACGCGGCGCCGGGGGACGCGCCCTCCAGGAACGTGCCATCACCATCGGGCGGGATTTCTGCTACGTGTTCCCAGTACTGCACGGCCGCACCTCTATGGCACCACCTTGGCCAACCGCTCCTCCGGCTGCGGCGCAGACCAGCCGCTGGCCGTTCCGCTGCCGTTCGCATTCAGCCGGGCGACGCGGGCCGTCGGGCCAAACAACGTGGCGTCGTCGCAGGTGTAGAGGTCGTCTACGTCGATCGTGTAGCCCTGCGATGCCAGGTTGAGGCGTTTGCCCAGGTACGCCGTGTTCATCGCGCCACCCGGCGCGGCCAACCCCTGCGCCACGACCTGGCCATCCAGCCGCCAGGTGTACCGATCGGGCAGCACGGCCAGATCGCAGAAGTACCAGCGATTCAGCGTGACGGGGCCGATGGTCGCGACCGGGGGCAGGCCGCTGGGACCGACGTGCAGGCGGATGAGACCATCCTGACCGAGCCGCAGCGACGCGCGGTGCGTCGTATTGGCGCCAATCAGCAGCAGGTACTCCCGCTGATTCAGGGTCTGCGGCAACGCCAACACCCGCAGCCCGAGGCCCACGGTGTACACCGCGCGAGCGATGGCGGCCGGGTTGCCATTGGCGTCATAACCGTTGCCGAGGGTGATGTACGCGAGCAGTGTGCCCGTCGGCACGGTGAGGCGGCAGCCGTAGCTACCGTTGCGCTGCGACGCCGCCGAAACCGCCACGCCGCCGCTGGACGCGATCAGCTCGGACAGGTCGCCCCCCTCGAAGCCCGCAAACCACTGCAGCGGCATTCGTGCTACCTCCGCACCCGGTACGTGACGGTCAGAACGCTCGTGAATTGACGGTGCTGTTCCAGGTGCTCGGGCGCGAACACCGGCTCGTTTTGCAGCGACAACCACACGGCGGCCGCAAAGCCGTCGAGCTGCTTCCCGCGCAGGTGATCGCCGAGTTCCTCGACCAGCTGCATGAGCGCATCGAGCTCGGCCGGATCGTCCGGGTTCACCTTGCGCTGCACGCCGATGTCGATGGCACAGTCGTAGAAACCGTCCATCCGCGTCGCCGCGCTGATCGACAGGCTCTTCGGGACGACGGTCACCTTGGTGTCCGCCAGGTCGGGCAGCTCCACGACCGGCCGGTAGCCGCGGGCAATCTCGCAGGGCAGGCTGAACGTGCCGGCCTGGAGCTTCGCGACGAGCGCGTCGGCCACGGCGATGATGGTGCTGTCGGCCATGGGTCACGCTCCTCGCATCAGGCTTTCGATCCACGTCCCGATGAACTTCAGCAGCAGCGTGCCGACGCCGCACAGCGTGGCGAAGGAGAGCTTCTGGATCACCGCCAGCCGGGACTCGACGCGCTCCATCCGCACGAGCAGCGACTTCTCGGGGTGGCCGTTGCCGAAGACGACTGCGCGGATCTCACGCACGTCCTTGAGGCAACTCGGCTCGCTGGTACACGTCTGGTTCTGTGTCGCGCTCATGTCCGCTCCAGGCCCACGAACTTCGTGTGAATCCGCAGCGTCTTGCGGTGCGGGTCGCTGTACCGCCAAGGTGGCTCACCGCCGGGGGCCATCACCTCATACAGGAAGACCTGCGCGCCGCTCGTTTCCCGGATGCGGTCGCCGGCCCTGGGCTGCTCCTGCGCACCGCCAAGCACCAGGTCCGCCGCCGAGATCAGGTAATCCCGCGACTGCGTGCGGTGGATGACGCCGTACTCGTCGGCCTGCTCGAACATGGTCTGGCCGATGGTGGCCGGCAGGTCCACGGTGTCGCCGCCACGGAGGTACGTGACCGTCCGTGTCAGGTGGCGTGCGCGCTGCTGGTCCAGCCAGGTGGCGCCGCGTTCGAGCAGGTCCGTCATCGGATCGTCACCTCACCCGATCAGGGCACGACCAGCGGCGTGTAGTCCGTGATGCCGGTGTTGAGCCGCACGCGGACGGTCGCATCGGTTGTGCCGGCCGCCGCCACCGCGTTGCCGATCCGCTTGTGCGTACCGGAGTTGCTGTCGGTCTTCACGAGCTTGGCGGTCGCATCCCAGTACAGCGCGACGCCGGCGGCGATGCCGGTGCCCGGCGCCTTGGGCAGGTCGAAGACGCCGGTGAGCGCCAGTGACCCGCGGGTGTTGGCAGGCATCGCGCGCGGCGCGATGCCCACCAGGTCGCCGAGCACAACCACTTCACCGACCGCGACGTCGCTGCCAGGCGTGTAGTCGATCGACGCCCCGTCATGTACGAATGTTGCCTGTGCCATTGTCCTCTCTCCTGAATCTCAGGCCGACAGGAGCGCGCAGCGCTCCCTTCTGTGGATTCGACTGACGGTCGCACGACAGACGCCAAACTGCCTGGCGATCTCCGCCTGGGTAGCAAGGCCCCTGAGCGCCGCGATGTGGTGCACTTGCTGATCGGTCAGCTTCTTGCCGACAGGTTCGCGCAGCCCTGTTCGGTAGGCGTGACGGTGATTCTCGCCGCGGCTGAGGTACTCCAAGTTCACCAGCCGATTGTCATGCTTATTCCCGTTGACGTGGTTCACGTCACGTCCTCCGGCCTCCCCGAAAAACGCCTTGGCAACCAGACGGTGTACACTTCTCGCGATATACCGGCCCGCCACGCGTGGACTCACAACCAGGTAGCCAGTCTTCGGATGGGGAGTCGCGCAAAGGAGCCGCCAAGCCCCAGACTTGCGACTCCGAATCCGCCCTAGGTCGCTGGCCTGGTACTCCGGGAATCCAGGGATGTCCCGCCACCGTTCATCGCTGACTCCATCGAGCGCAGATGCGTGTCTTGGCGCAGGTAAGTTGCTCACACTTCCCCCTTGCTCTTGATCCCGCCCCGCGGCTCCTGCAGACTGATGCCGAAATCATGGAACCCGCGCATCTGCACGCCCAGCACGTTGAAGTCGGCATCCGCCGTCTCGATCGTGGGGGCCTCCTGCACGTTGAGGAACGCGACCTCGATCACCGGCAGGTCCATCGGGTCGGCGAGCAGGTACCAGGCCTTGTCGCTGTGGCCGGTGTACTGCGCGTTGCTGAGGTAGCGGCTGACCTCGACGCGGAACTTGCCGGTGTGCGGGTTGGCCACCGGGTAGCGCGTGCTGGCGGTCGTGTCGCGGATCTCCAGCGACTTGAAGAGCACCGTGGCCATGGCGCTCAGCGCCGTGGGCACGAGCACCAGCGCCGGCATCGCGCCGAGCGGCTTGCCGTCGGGATCGGTCTGGTTCAGGAACGCGACCTCGGCCTTGCTGAGCCCCTCGATCGACAGCGCCGTGTCGGCGCCGGTCAGGTAGTTGTTGTTGCCGGCTGCGAAGAACGCCGCGTTGTTCATGAAGATCGACCAGAAGATGTCGTTGATCTTCAGGCCGCTGCCGCGCCCCAGCTTGCGGGGCACCGTGGTGATCGCGCCGAGGTCGTCGTTGATGATGTCCCGGCGATCGATCGACAAGAGCAGACCGTAGGTGTCGGCTTTGTTCGTGTAGGCCTGCTCGCCCAGCGTCCCATGCTTCAGCTCGCCGCCCGGGGCCACCTGCTCGTACTGGTCCTTGCCGATCAGCCGGTAGCTGGTGACGGTCTTGAAGTCGCTGACGTTGCGGACGGCACAGAGGTTCCGCCAGGTGCGCTCGACCGAAAAGAAGCCCTCCAGCAGGAACTTGTTCGCCACGTTGCTGAGAATGCCGCCGATGTCGATGGTCGACGCGGCGGCCCGGATCTCCCGACCGAAGGCGTAGCGCAGCATCTCGGGCGTCACGCGCCGTTCGCGGCCGACGTAGCCGTTGGCCCGCGCCGCTTCGATGATCAGCTCGGCCAAGCCGAGCCGGCCGTCGAACTGCCGCTGGGCTTCCTCCAGCGTCGGCGCGTCGAAGTAGCGCTCGGGCTTCTCGACCTTGGCGGCCTGCAGGCACGCGGCCTCGAGCACGCGGTCGGTGACGACCAGTTCCGTCACGTGCACGGCCGGCGCCTTGGGGCGACTGGCGCGCAGCACCTCGAGCTCGGCCTTGTCGCGCGACCAGCCCTCGGCGATCGCGCGGGCCTCGAGCTCGGGGAAGCGGCCGTTGCACACCGTCCGAATAGCGGCGATGCGCTTCGTTTCCGCCAGGGCCTGCGCGCGAATCTCTGCCACCGGGTTCACCGCCGGCGGTGTGGGATTGGCGGCGGGGCCGGCCTCCGTGCCGGCGCCCTCCGCCGCGTCGTGCGCGACGTCGTCGTGCGGCGCATCCTGCGCCTCGGTCCCGCGGACCTCCGTGTCCTGCGTCTCGTCCATGGGTTCGTGCTCCTGCTGCGCCGCGATCGTCGCGGTGGTGTTGCCATCGGCCCCCAGATCCACAAAGCTGATCTCGCCCAGCACCGCGCGGCGGGCGACGTACAGCGGCCCTTCGAACGTGCGGCCGTTGACGGTGGCGCTCTTACCGGCGCGGATGAACTCGGCCTGCGCGACCTGGGCCCCGATCGACGCCTGCCAGGGAAAGCCCCGCTTGCCACTGGCGACGACCTCCCGTGCCGCCGCGGTGTCGCGGCTGACGATGCCCTCGGCGATCAGCCGGCCGGCCTCGACGGCGATCCGCTCGGTGTGCCCGACGCCGGCGTACATGCTGTGGCCGAAGCGCACCGGCCGGCGCTGCGATGGAATCGACAGGCCCTCCAGATCCACCACGACCGGGAAGCGCCAGCCTTCGACACGCAGCGGCTCGCCGGTATAGGCGACCATGCTGAAGCGTGGCACCGACTCGACGTCGCCCTCCACGGCCAGCGCTTCGAGCGTGATTCGCCCCGGCTGGCAGCGCAGTTCGATGCGCTCGGGCACCTGGTCCAGCGGCTCACGCGCGGGCGTGGGCGTCGACGTCTTCCGTGACATCGTCATCCTCCTCCTGAGGTTCATCTTCGGTGGGTGGCGTCGCTGGTGCGGCGGTGGCCGTGGTGAGTCCCAGCTCGCGCATCAACGTCACTTCGCGAGCGCGCTGCCGTAGCTCGGACTCCCAATCGAGTCCGGCCTTCGCGTACTCAGCAGCCAGCGTCGTGGTGTTGCTCTGCAGGCGGGTGGCCTGCGCGCCGGCTTCCTTCTGCGGATCGACGTGCTCGAAGCCGTCCCAGAACCACTGGTGGGCCAGGTCGACGCCCAGTCGACGCAGCCACTGCGGCAGGTAACCGTCGATGAGCACGGCCTCGTCCAGCCACGCCTTGAGTAGCCGGTCGAGGACCGTGTCGCCGAGGAAGTTCTGGTCGACGCGGATCGCCTTGAAGAAGGCTTGATGATCGAGCCGCCCCGAGGCGTAGTTGTAGCCCGAGGAATTGCCGGCCGCGATGTTGAACGGCATGTTCAGGCAACGGGCGATCTCATTGATCACCTCGTGCTTGAAGTCGCCGTACACCGTCGTCGGTTGTTCCGCTTTGACTTGGCCGATCTTCCAGCCGTACGGCATCGTCATCCAGGTGCCGCGGTCCATCTCGACCGTGTCCATCGGCTCCACCGCCGCCGACTCGGCGTCCGCCGGGGCATCGGTGTAGATGACACCGCTGGGCAACGCGGCTTGCTCCGCCGCGCCGAGCACGGCCAGCGTGTAGCGGCGCAGCGTCGCGAACAGCGATAGGGCGCTGGTGACCTCCGGGATGCCGCGGCTCTGGCCCGGGCGCTCGGCCCGGAACAGGTGCACGACCGACTCGATCGGCATGAGGTCGTAGGCGTCGGGGCCGGCGCGCCACGCGCGCGGGTCACCGGGATGGCGCCGCAGGACGTAGTACGCGATTGGGTTGCCGAAGCCATCGAAGACGATGCCGTCGACGGCCCGCTCCTCCAGCGGCAGGACACCGAACGGCGTCGAGACCTGGTCGGCTTCAATCAGTCGCAGGTCAAGTGTGACTGGCAGGCTGGCGGGCGGGGACGCCCGCCCCACCCTCGGGTTGCTGGTCAGCAGGCCGAAGCACTCGCCGCTTTCGCACTGCGCGATGCGCATCGTGCGGAGCTTGTGAGAAAGGCCGATCGCCCTGGCCCAGCGGGTGAATTCCTGCTCGATGAGCCGGTTGGCTTCCGAGTCGTCCGTGAGCATCTGCAGCCGCGGACCGGTGCCGACGACGTAGTTCGCCAGCGTCAGCACAATGCCCTTGGCGTAGCTGTTGTTGGCGACCTCGTAACGGGCCCGGCTGCGCAGCACGCGCCGCACGTCGGCGCCCATGGCGGCATCGGCGGAAAGGTGATCGGCCTGCGCCCAGTGGCGGCGGTTCTCGGGCGTGGTCTGGGCGGCGTCGTACTTGCCGCGGACGACGAGCAGCCGGCCGCGAGCCGACGTGGGCCCCTTGACCTTCCGCCCTCCGAGCTGTCGCAGCCACTGGAACACTGTCACACTGCTCCTGGGGGGACTACCTTCGTCATCCGCACGCCGAGGCCCTTCTTCGCGGCGTCCTTGCTGGCCAGGTAGCGATCGGCCTCGATCTGGTCACCCAGCGGCTGCTGCTTGACCGTCTGGCCGTCGACCGACACCTCGGCCGGCTGCTGGGCCGCCTCGCGGATCGCGTCTGCGAGCTCTTCTGCCATCGCCTACCGCTCCACACGCACGACCAGGGCGCCGCTCAGCCCGTGCAGCCAGCGCGCCCACGCGATCAGCCACCACGCCCACCACGGCCGGCGGCGCGTGGTGAGCGTGATGACGCTGGAGGGGCTACTGCCCACGGGGGTGGTCCGCGACGCGGGCCAGGATCGAGTACAGTCGGCCCGGCTCGGCGATGGCGAACTCGCGCGCCTGCGGCGCGCCGTCCGCCAGGTCGAGTTCGAACACCTGCGCGCCGTTGAACTGCAGCGCGGACTCGAAGTCGTTGCGGAACAGCTCGGCGGTGGGCGCGTCCGCCTGGATCACCACCGCCTGGCCGAACGTCAGGCCCGACAGCGGCGAGCCATCGGCGTCGGTGGTCGGCGGGGTGAGTGTGAACTCGCCCTGGTGGTTCGAAATCTGCTGGGCCGTCAGGCCCGGAGCGCCCGGCGCCTGCACGTCCAGAGTGTCGACAGTGACGATCGTGACCGGACCGAATGACATGGGCTTCTCCCTACGTGGCCTGTTGCAGCCTCGCGACATCCGCGGGGCTCGAATTGCGGGAGCGGGATTCGAACCCGCAGCACCGGCGCATGAGACCGGCGTGTTGCCGTTACACCATCCCGCTTCAGTTCAGCTCGGGCCGGATCGCGCCGACCATCCGGCGGCGGAGTCGCCGCTCGCGCCGCGCGTACGTGTTCACGGCACGGGCCGGATCGTGCCCGGAGAGGAACGCCAGCCACGCCTCCTGCACCGCGTCCTCACGATAGGCATGCGGCATCAGGCGCAGCTCAAGGCTGAGCCGGTCCGCCGTGCACACTGGTGGCAGCGTTGCGTTCATCCACCTGTACCGACACGAGAATGGGAGATTTGACGTGCGTGGGGCGGAACGGAGGCAGATTGTTCCACGGATAGACCTGCGCGACGTCAAGTGGCCCGGGAACTCGACCAGCCTGCGGGTATTTTGCCAGCCGTTCTGGCAAGTTAGAATTCGGAAGAAGGAGTCACGCATGGTCCACGCCCGGTATTCGCCAGCAAACCTGCGCCACTATTGCACGCTGGCCATCGCTCTTGCGCTCTCCCTCCTCCCTGTGACGTTCGCGTGCTCGCGTTCGGCACCGCCTCCGGTACCGGCCTCGGGAGGAAAGCCCACAGCAACTTCTATGGCGGCGGCGTCAGAGCCACCTCCGTACGAGTACGCTGGCTTGCAGTTTGTGACGCCAACCGGCTGGAGCGTTGAGCAGGTTCAAGGCTTCGTGCTGATATTGAGTCCGACCGTTGAAGCTAACTGGCAAGCCAACATCTCTGTGGAAGCACGTTCGGACCCCGAAGCACGCTCGCTGGATGCCGCAGTGGATTCCATCGCAGGACAGCTGCGGGTTCGCAAAGCAGGCTTTCAGGAACTCGGCCGAGTCGTAAAGACGCATCCGAGTGGCTTCCAGTTCGCGCGAATCGAATACACCTGCCGTGAAGCAGGAGGAACCGCACTGACAGAGTGGGAGGTGATCATTCAAGCTCACGGCGACGCGCGCTACTTCGTACTGTGCTCTGCTTCGACAGTGCTTCTCGACAAATACGCTCCAATCTTCGAGAACTTCTTCAAGTCCATCAGGCTTGCAGAGGGCTGATTCCGTCTGCGGGTTACGATCCAGGGGTGCTCTCATACGTGGTGATTCGTCGCCCGCAGTGGCGACATTCCCGCCGGCGCACAATCCGCCCGCCCCAGGCGGCGCGCGTGTAGATCACGCGGAAGTGGCGGCAGCCACAGCGCGGGCATTCGATGCCGCGGCGCTCGCGATCGGGTTGGGATGCAGCGGGTTGCGTCACCGGCGATCCCTCCGCATCTCGGACAGCCGCATCGTCGGCCGGGGCTTGGGCGCGTCGCCCACGAGCCCGGGCGGCGCCGCGCCGCCCATCGACGCCGCCACCGCGCAGCCGACCAGGCAATCGAGCCAGTGGTTATCGAGGCCGTCCACGCGCAACTTCCATTCGTCCACGGTCCGGCCCCGTCCCTCGGTCCGCACGCGGTATTCGGCCGTGAGGTGTTCAGCGAGCAGCCGATGCACCTCGGCCCGGCGGCCGAACAGCGATAGGCAACCCGGGTCACCCATCGGCACCGCCAGCCGTGCCTGCACGAAGCTCTTCCAGTAGTTCGTGTCGAAGAGCACGTGGCGAACCGTGCGTCGGCCGGTAATCACCGGGATGCGCCAGTTCAGGCCGACGCGGTCGCCGCGCTTGCGTTTGTAGTCGCTGAACGGGATCGACGACGCGCCGACGTAGCGGCCGTGGCTGGGCAGGAGAATGCCGGCGTACTTGGACTGCCGGCAGAACTGGTATACGACGTCGGACGACTGCCCCCAGTTCGCGTCGACGAAACACCGGTCAACACGCACCTGCGCGCCATCGCTGCGCGGCCATTCGCGACCGAGGGTCCGGTCAACGAGCCGCTCGAGCCCGGCGTAGATCGCGCCCTCGAGCCCCGCCCGTGGCGCAGCGGCCGCGAGTGTGCGGCGCAGATCGCGGAGGGTGAAGTACTCGGTCTTCTGCTCCGGTTCCGTGCCGTAGTCGAGCACGTACCCTGTGAAATCGTCCTCCCAGGCGACGACCAGCCAGAAGAGCGCCTTCGCCTGCACGTCCACGAACATCGTCACGTGCGTCGCTGCGAGTGGCACCTCGCCGCGGCGCTGGCCGTTAAGCTTGGCCACGATCTCGTCCACCGTGAGCAGCTCGTCGTCGACCTGCTCTTCCGGCAGCGGCTCGTTCTGATACTCCGCCCAGAAGGCGGCGTCGCCCCGGTCCAGCCGCAGGTTCATCGCATGCTGGATGGCAGAGAGCTCATCGGGATGGTGGCGCTCGGGCCAGGCGATCACGGCGCCCACGTCCATCGCCTCGCGATTGGCGCGGTAGAACTCGGTCGCCTCGCCCGCACCACGGTCCGCGCGCATGCCCGCGCGCCACAATTCGGCGTAGCGGGCCCACAGCGCTTCGTTGGCGGGGAACGTGTAGACCATCTTGGTGCGTTCACCCTGCCACTGCGGGTGCTTCTCACGATCGAGAATGCGATCGGCCAGGTCGTCCGGCCGCACGACGGTCAGCGCCATCAGCCCCGCGATCTTCCGGCCGGGACCGGCCAGCCCCAGGATCGCGCCCGACAGGATGCGTTCGCGTGTCATGCACTGCGACGGCGAGCGGGCTGACTCGTCCGTCTGCGGATCGTCGATGAGCACCAGCGACGGGCGCACCGATGAGCCGTCCGCGCGCTTGTGCTTCATGCCGCGAATACGCCCCGTGATGCCCGCCACCTTGATGATCGCGCCGTTCGACTTAGGCGAGTGGTTCCCCAACCACTCGAGCGGTGGCAGCGTCGGCAGCACGATCTCCCGCGCCGTCCAGCCGATGTAGGTCTGCTTGCCGCGGTAGATCTGACCGGCCGTCCGCTGGTGGATGCCCTCCAGCGCGCGGACCGGCCCGACGACCTCGCTGAAGTCGTCCTCGAGCAGGTCGTTGGTCTCCAGCTCGACCTTGATGCTGTCGAGCATGCTCGCCGCGTGCTCTTCGTCGCTGCCGATCAGGGCGACGAACTCCCGGTGCCCGTACACCAGCGCCCACAGGCACGCCACTTCGCAAATGGACGTCTTGCCGCTGCCGCGCGGCATCGCCATCGCGAACAGGCCGCCTTCCAGCACCGCCTGCTCGATCTTGGCGATGACCTTCAAGTGGTCGTCCGACCAGGGCAGGTGGAACGTCTGCGGAAAATACACCTCGCAAAAGTGGCGGAAGTTGCGCTCGGCCTGCGCGCGCTGCTCCGCGTCCCGCGGGGCGTGGACCCACTCACCCGTGGCGATGTCCCGACCCAGCAGCGCCATCTCGCGGTTGCGCTGGGCGGCCCGCTCCTTGTGGGCGTCGTACCCGGTCAGGCCGTCGGGCTCGGGCTTCGGCCGGTGCCGCGCGCCGACCAGCCACGCGACGTAGCGCAGCAGATCGACCGTCCGCCCGTCGCCGATGCGGAAACCCGCCCGCGCGCGGTGGCGATGCAGCTGCCGCTCGGAGATGACCTCGCCGAGCGGCGTGCTATTGAGGAGCCGAACCAGTTCGGTCGGCTTCAGTTTGCGCGGGTCAATCGGCACGGGCGGACATCTCCTTCACCAGCCACGCGGCGTAGTGCGCGACGTTGACCGTGCCGTCGTCGTTCGTCGGCGCGCCGGCCGCGACGTCAGCCTGCAGCATCTCGACCGTCACGACCTGGCCGCCCACGGCCGACAGCAGCCGGGCCGCGTCCGCCAGCGGCAGCGCCGTGGGGTTCAGCTTCGGGGCGTCGTCGGCCATCACGCCGCCTCCCGCCCGGGTACGCCCCCCGCGGCCCCGGGGCGGCCCCGGGGCGGCGTATGTAACGAGCAACGGGTCCAGGCTGTCCCGGTGCGGGCGAGAGCGCTCTCAGGGCCCGGCGGACGGCCGACTCGGACCTGGCGCCAAGACATGCAAGAATATCTCGAATTCCTCGCCACATCGCCTTGCTTTCCCGCGAAAACGAGCGACTCATGTGTCTGTACGCATGGGGCGTACGCGATGGAGAAACGACGATGAACGCGACCACGAAAACCAACCGCCGCCTGACGCCCGGGACCTTGGTGGTCAGCCGCGAAGACGGCGAGCCCGGCCGGATCGTCCGCGTCTGCACCTTCCGCCGCAACGGCGTCGACGCCTGGTCGTACCTGGTCGACACCGCCGACGGCCGCGAGATCTGGGAGGTCGGCGAGTTGTTCGTCCCGACTCAGGCGTAACCCCCCAACCCAACGCAAGGAGCAATCCCGATGACCACGAAGCGCAACACGACGAAGCGGACCACGCGGATCAGCATCCGGAAGGTCGACGGCGGCTATCGCATCACGGGCGACACGCGGACCTTCCGCAGCCACAGCACCGCGTTCGACGCCGCCTGGCGGGCGGCGGCCCGCACGGGGGCCAGCCTGTACGCCATCACGCCCGACGGGCAGCGCATTCCGATCGTCACCGGTCGGATCATCCGCGCGATCGATGGCCGGTAGGCGCAACGCGCCCCCGACGGAGCCATGACCATGTCGAAGCGCAAGACAAAGACGACCACGCCCACCCGCATCGAGGCGCTGCTGGCCGGCATCGCCCAGGGCCGCCTCGGAATCGAGACGTTCGAGCGCCGCGGCCTGGACCGGCTCGACTTCCACGAGGTCTACGGGCCGCAGGTCCGCCGCGCGCTGCTGCAGGCCTACGTGCAAGGCTACCAGGATGGCGCCCGCGACCGCGGCGCCGGGCTGGACGCGCTGGTCGCCATGCTGAGCGCGGGCGAAAGGCGGGTTCCCGCCGCCCCCGAGAGCGCACTCGGACCTGCCGCAGATTCCGCTGAGAAATCGCAGAATTCCGGCCCCGCCAGTGGATTCCCGGCGAAAAGCAGCGAACTGATGTGACTGTCGCAGCGCGAAGGAGCAACGCCAATGACAACGAACCACACAAACCAGACGCCGGACGCCAGCGAGGTCCTGGAGACGCTGCGGATCACGAAGGTCCAGCGCCGCACGAGCTGTGGGGGGTCCTGGGTGGTCGGCACGATCGCCGGGCACCGCTTCGACGTCCTGGTCTTCCCCGAGCACGCCGAGTCGCCGGATTTCGAGCTGGACGACAGCCGCATCTCGAAGCTCTGGCTCAAGCACCTCGACACGCAGCAGACCGCCGCGAACTTCGACCGCGGCTGGGACATCCGCCCGACTACGCCCATGGCCGCCACGATCGTCGACCTGCTGGCGGCCGGCCTGGCCGAGCACGTGTTCGGCAAGTAGCGAGGAGCACACACCATGGCCATCCAGATCCGCGCCATCGAATGCCGCAGCGCCCGCCAGGCCCTTGATACCGCCCGCGACAGCGGCTGCGGCGACGCGATCCTGCTCAACGGCAAGCACTACGCGATCTTCCGCGCCGAGGCCGAGCGGCTGGAGACGGCCGGCGTCGAGTTCGCCTACCTGCACGAGATCACGCTGGAAGACGGC
Organism: Phycisphaerae bacterium; assembly: GCA_017999985.1. NCBI lineage: Bacteria > Pseudomonadati > Planctomycetota > Phycisphaerae > Phycisphaerae bacterium. Next base: position 55,224 of record JAGNKU010000009.1, read on the forward strand.
AGCCGCCGCATCGTCACCGTCCCGATCAACGACTGACCTCCAACCATGAGGAGCCCGACCATGACGACCGAAACGACGAACACCGACGCCCGCGAATTCGACGGGGCCATCCACGACCAGGCCGACGCCCGCGCCGGCGCCAACCGCGGCGGCGAGCGCGTCTTCCGCATCGACGTCACGTACACGCGCGGCACCGCGGCCAGCCAGACGACGCTGATCCTGACCCAGGCGGCCGCCGCGGCGCTGCGCGACGTGCTCGACGCCTACCTGCCGGAACCCGACGGCATCGATGACGACCGTGGGCTGTACGGCGCGGACGCGTACGACCTGCAGCGCTTCGCCGAGGCCTACGCCGGCCTGGGCGACGCCGTGGGTGAGCAGGTCTGGGACCTGCTGGACGGCAACGACGAGGTCAACCCGAACGCCGTGCGGCTGATCCGCGAGCGGCTGGGCGGGATGAACCGTGAGCTCGACGACGCGCTCGAGAGCCACGACGCGGAGGACCAGGACTAAAGCCGCCGAAACCCGCCGCGGCGGGTCGCCCGGGCGCGTGAGACCCGGGCCTGACGAGGCCAACCACAGAAGGAGACGGCCATGAAGAAGGACGAGATCAAGATCGGAAATTGCTACCAAGCGAAAGTGAGCGACCGGATCGTGACGGTGCGGATCGACAGCACCAACACGCATGGAGGGTGGAACGCCACCAACACCGCCACGGGCAAGCGCATCCGCATCAAGAGCGCGCAGCGCCTGCGCCGGGCGGTGGGTGACGAGGCGCCGGCAAGCCGGCGGTCGAAGAAAGCCAGCGTGGAGATCACGCCCGCCGATGAGGGCATCGCCGCCGGTCGCGCGGAGGCCGCCCAGCCCGAGGTCAACCCGACCGTCGAGGTCGTCACCGGCCAGCCGGTGCCGGCGAAGAAGACCCGCACGCGCAAGCCCGCCGCCGAGCCCAAGCCGAAGCGCGTCAGCGCGCTGGACGCTGCGGCCCAGGTCCTGGCCGACGCGGGCCAGCCGATGCGGGCCAAGGAGATGATCGCCGCGATGGCCGAGCGCGGGCTCTGGTCGAGCCCCGGCGGCAAGACGCCCGAGGCCACGCTGTACGCCGCCATCATCCGCGAGATCGCCACGAAGGGCGACGCGGCCCGGTTCCGCAAGGTCGAGCGCGGGCAGTTCGAGTACACCGGCGTCGCGGGGAACTGAGCCATGCTGCCGTACCTCCAGAAACTCCACGACGTGCTGAATGCGGCCGAGGCGGTGCTCGCTGCGCGCGAGGCCGAGATGCTCACGAGCGATGAATGGGATGCGCTCGAGCACGCCGTGGCCGCCGCCACTGAGCCGCCGCCAAACGAGCGCGACGAGACCTTCACCGTCGAAGACGGCGCGCTCGTCCGCCGCGTCGTGCCGCGCAAAGGGCAGCCCTACGAGCATCGCTGCCCGCAGGAGGCCTTCGAGGCGATCGCTGCCGCGGCCGAGGAGGCCGCCGGCGGCTTCGTCCTTGAGGACCTCCGCCGCGCGACGCGACTGCCCTGGACGCAGGTCGCCGTCGCAGTCGCGTTCCTGAAGGAGCGCGGCGGCGTCGTGCCCGTCCACGGCCGCAAACATGCCGCCGCGTCCACGTGCGTCTACGAGGACGCCATGACCGAATACCACGCCCTGCACGAGGAGAAGTGAACCATGCGACTGACCCTGACAAAGAACGACGGCGAGCTGCTCGCCACCTGGACGATGCCCGACACCGTGACCGAAACCGAGGTTGACACCCTCATCGGCGAAGGCCTGTGGCAGAAGTGCCGGCTGGACCGCTGCGACGGATGCGGCGGGTTCTTCCCACACGCCGAGCTGGTCGAGCGCCATGACGCCCACGGCCCCGACTGCCTGTGCCGCGCCTGCGGCGGTGAGAGCAACGACGCCCCAGATCAGCCGTAGCCACCCGCCCATCATTCACCCTCCACCGACGCCTCGGTCGCGACCGGGGCGTTCTCACGGGCAGCGATCCGCTCCGCCTTCGGTATCGCTGGCAGTCGCACCGTTCCATTCTTCGGCCGCTGCTTGTCCCACCGACGATGGCACGACACGCACAGCCAACGCACGTTCAGTGGCTCGGTGTAGTCGTAGTGGGCGGCCTCGATTCGACCTGGGGCACCGCAGTGCTCGCAGACTTTGGGACGCGTCAGCAGCCCAGTGCCTGTGTAGTACCGGACCAGCCCCTGCGCGCGTCGCGCTTCGGCGGTCGGGCGGTGCCGGACCATTCGGCCCGTGGCCTGGGCACTTGCCTTGCATGCCATTGAGCAGTACACCTGAGTCCTCCGCGCTAGCGGACCGAAGATGCACGCGCACGCCGGACAGACGGCAAAGGTCGGCAGCTTCCGGTTACCGCCCACCTGATGCGACCTACCCGGCGCACGAGGGATGAACGCTCTTCTGACCTTCAGCACGAACACGCACAGCCTCCTTGCCAGTGAAGTTCGTCCAACGGTTGACTATCACGTCGCAGTACAGCGGGTCGAGCTCCATCAGGAACGCGTGCCGGCCCGTCTGCTCGGCGGCGATCAGCGTGGACCCGCTGCCGCCGAACAGATCGAGGACGTTTTCGCCGACGCGCGATGAGTACTGGATCGCGCGCACCGCGAGCTCGACCGGCTTCTCCGTCAAATGCACCATGTTCTGCGGGTTGACCTTCTTCACATGCCAGAGGTCGGTGGCATTGTTCGGCCCCAGGAACACGTGCGCCGCGCCCTCGCGCCATGTATAAAAGCACCATTCATGCGCTCCCATGAAATCTTTGCGGGTGAGCACCGGATGCTGCTTGTCCCAGATGATCGCCTGCGAGAAGTACAGCCCCGCCTCCTTCAGGGCGGCCGGGTAATTCGAGCAGTTGGCGTAGCCGCCCCAAATGTAGGCGGCGCGGCCCGGCAGCAGAACGCGTGCGATGTTGCCGAACCACGCCCGCAGCATGGCCGCGAAGGCTTCGTCGCTGACGAAGTCGTTCTCGAGCGGGCGGTCCTTGGGGCGCAGCTTGCGCGCGGCACGCTTCACCTTCCCCGGATCGCGTGCGAGGTCGAAGCCCTGATGGTGCGTCATCGCGCCGTCGCGCCGCGCGCTCTCCGTGGCCTGAAATGACGACAGGCCCGCCGCGATCGCGTTGTTGCTGCGGGGCTCGACCTTCACGTTGTACGGCGGGTCGGTATTGCAAAGGTGGACCGGTTGTCCCCCCAGCAGCCGATCGACGTCCTCGGGTTTGCTGCTATCGCCGCAGAGCAAACGGTGATCGCCGAGGACGATCAGGTCGCCCGGCCGCGTAGTGGCCGCGTCCGGCGGCTCGGGCACGTCGTCCGGGTCGGTCAGGCCCTGCTTGAGCTCGCCACCGAGTAACTTGGCCAGTTCGTCCTGGTCGAACCCGAGCAGCGACCAGTCGATGCCGGCGCCCTGCAGCTCGGCGAGTTCGATCGGCAGCAGGTCGAGGTTCCACTCGGCCAGTTCCGCCGTCTTGTTATCAGCGATGCGATACGCGCGAATCTGCTCGGGTGTCAGGTCGCGGGCAACATGCACCGGCACCTCGGCCAGGCCGAGTTTCTGCGCCGCCTTCCAACGCGTGTGGCCACAGACGATGACGCCGGCCTCGTCCACGACGATCGGCTGGCGGAATCCGAAACGGCGGATGGACTCAGCGACGGCATCGACCGCGGCGTCATTCTGACGCGGGTTCTTCTCGTACGGCTTGATCGCGGCCAGCGGTCGCAGTTCAACGTTCAGCATCGGTGGGACCTCCATGTCTCGCGTTGCGGGCGGAACCTCGGCCGCCCGGGCGGCCCCCAGACCGCGACGTTTGGCCTCGGGGCGTAGCGGGGCCGCCGTCTGGTACCGACGTACCAGCCCCGCCCGGCGCGCGGCCCGGGTTGGCCCCGGTTGCGCCGCCGTGCGTCCGGACCGGCGCAACAAACTCTGTCGCCTTTCGGTGGTGTTCCCGCGGGCCCAGACTGGCCGCAGGCCCAGGGAGGAACCGTTGGTGACGTCCAATAACGTAGCTTGCGCACTTGTGTGTGCGCGCGCGCAAGCACAACGCGTGCGCCGCCGCCTTGTGGCGGCGCGCGCAGCGGGGGGTATAAGGGGGGTGCGCGCGCACACACAAACTCGTCACCAGCGGGGTCATGAACGGTCCTCCAGCGGTTCGGGAATGAGCGCGAAGGCGGCCGGCTTCCGGCCCGTGCCGCCCCAACGGTGAACCAACCCGCGCCCTTCGGCGGTGTACAGCAGCTCCTGCGCGCGGCGGCGGGAGAGCCCCAGCGCGCTCGCCGCGTCCAGCACCGCCATGCGTGTCTGCGGACGCTCGGTGATCAACGTCTGCACGAACCCCTCGGCATCCCAGTCCGCGGGCGTTTCGGCTTCGCCCTCAGGTGGGTCGCTGCGCCGGCGCAGTTTTTCGCTCCGCAGCGCGGCCGGATCGAGCTCCGGTGCAGGTCGCCAGACCGGGAACTCCCAGCGCAGCGCGATCGGCGTGACCGGCGCCCAGGAGCGCACCACGGCCTCAAGCACGACCGCGCCGGGCTCCTCGTGCGGGCGCAGCACGAGATGCGCATCCGCGGCCCGGCTCTGACTGCCCGCCCCGGCCCCGACATCGGTGACCGACTTGGCAGATTGGTTGCCCTTCGTCGTATGGTGAATCGCGATGAAGCAGCAGCCCAGCCGTTCCGCATACGCATCGAGGCGGTTGTAGATGCCCGCCATCGCGCCGTTGTCATTCTCGTCGGTGCCCGCCGGCATGAAGCGGTACATCGCGTCCAGGATGATCGCGGAGTAATGCCTGGGTTCGATCGCGTCGAAGTACGCCGCCATCGCCAGGATGTCGCGCAATTGCCCACGCAGCGGGTGGACGTAGATCTGCTCGGCGATCTCGTCCATACCGATCCCCAGCGCGGCGGCCACCTGTGGGATGCGGTGGGCGATCGTCTCGGGGTGGAGCTCGTTGTCGAGGATCAGCACGCGGCCGCGCTCGGCCGGGAACAGCCCGAGCCACGGTCGGCCCGTGGCGATCGCCATGGCCTGGCCCAGAACCAGCCAAGACTTCCCGGTCTTGGGCGCCGCGATGACGTTCATGGTCTCGCCGCGGCGTAACAAACCGCGGATAACCGGCTTGCGCAACGAATGCAGCTTCATGATCTCCCTCGACGATAAGGGGCCGGCGGCCGGTTGCCGGCGGTCCTGTCCGTAGTGGTCTTCGATCAAGGCGACCGCGATGCTGTCGGGGGCATAGCGTGCGATACTCGCGGCGATGCGTTCGACTTCGCGCTGCGGCATTGGCGGGTGACAGCGGTCGATGTTGACGCGCAGCAGGGCCGCGAGGATCTCGGCCTGCGACATGCCGACGCGCCGCATCGCGCCGGCGAGCCGGGCCAGCGTTGCGTTGCGCTGCCCGGTCGGGATCGCGGTTTCGCTCACTGGCGTGGCGGACGTGACGCCGTCGCGCGCGGCGATACGGTCGAGCAGTGCGACGAGCCAGTCCGGCGGCGGGTCCAGCTTCTCGGCGGCGGGGAGATCGAGACCACCGAGCCAGCGATACGCAGTGCCGGCGACGATGGACGGCGCCACGACGACATACCCGCCATTGGCGCGGGTATCGACATGCGCGGCGAGTTGCCCGGCGGTGTTGCGCCAGGCCCGCCCGGCGGGCTGCCGGAAGATGTACTGCCGGCCGCCGCGCGGTGTCAGCGACGTGGGAGCGATGGCGAGCCGCTGAAGCTTGTCAGGCTCGTCCAGGAGCCAGGGATTCTCGGCGCCGTCGACGTCGACGACGAGCAGCCCGTTCGTGCGGATGGCGACATTGGCCTGCGGGTAGCTGCTCCACCACTCGGAAATCTGCTCGGGCTCCGTTGTGGCGTCGAGCAAGCCGTGATCGGTGATGGGCGTCTTGCGGCCCGGCGCGCAGGGGAAGACGGGATAGCCGAGGTCGGCATACCAGAGCGCTGCGTTGAGCAGAGCGCCGGACATCAAAACGGCACCTCGCGCTCATCCAGCGGTGCCGCGTACTCCGGCAGGCCATCCTCGCCGTCGAGCCGCGGAGGTTTGGGGCCCAGCTCGTGTCGCATCACGCGGTCGAATTGCTCACCGGGTTTGCGCTCGACCGTGATGCGTTGCGTCGGCGCGAGCGCGCCGGCTTGGGCGAGCTCGACGGCCTCCTCGGCGGACGCCGGCACGGGCTCGTGCGAGCGCCGCGCCCACCACTGCGCGGCCTTCTGCCGGGCGAAGCCGTTATGTTCGACGCAGATCCACTCCGTGACGTATTGGTTGAAGCCGACGCGGTAGTCGACGCGCATCGTGCGGGGCGCATCGGGCGGGGCGTTGCGTTTCGTGTGGACGGCGTAGAAGACCTCCTCGACGTCGTAATCGACGCGCGTCACCTGGTCGGACAGGATGCCGGCGTCGCTGGCGCGACGATCGTGCTGCCGCATCTCGCGCGGCGGGAAGACGTGCCCGCAGGCCGGACAGGTCGCGTACCCGGCCGCGACAAGTTCGTGGCAGGTCGGGCACTCCTTCACCGGCGCCTCGCCCTCGCCATGGGCCGCGTCATCCACGCGCAACTGGTCCACGGGCCCATGCCGCAGAGCATTGCCGCCAAAGTCGAGCACCAGGCAGTCCGTCTTGCCGGGATGCAGCCGGAATCCGCGACCGACCATCTGGTAATAGAGCCCGGGCGAGAGCGTCGGCCGCAGCAACGCGACGCAGTCGATGTTCGGCGCGTCGAACCCGGTGGTGAGCACGTTCACGTTGACGAGGTACTTGAGGTCGCCACTGCGGAAGCGCTGCAACGTGTCGGCCCGCTCGAACGGCAACGTGTCACCGCAGACGAAGCCGCATTCGGCACCGTGACTCCCGCCGAGCACGCGCGCAACGTGCTGCGCATGGCGGATGCCCGACGCGAAGATCAGCACGGACTTCCGGTCCACCGCATGGGTTACGATTTCGCGACACGCGGACAGGACGAGCGTGTCCTCGTCCATCAGGGCTTCAACCTCGCTGGCGACGTACTCTCCGGCTCGCACGTGCAGCTTCTCGGTGTCGGGCTTCTGTGTGCCGGCCTTGGTGCGCAGCGGGCACAGGTACCCCTGCACGATCAGGGTGCGGACGCCGATTTCGTAGCAGACGGCGTTAAGGATGTTCTCGGGCGCACAGATCGTGCCCGTCTTCATCCGGAACGGCGTGGCCGTGAACCCGATCACCCGCACCAGCGGGTTGGTCTGCTGCATTTCTGCCAGGAACTGCCGATACATGCCCTCGCCGTCTGGCGGAATGAGATGCGATTCATCGACGATGACCAGATCAACCGCCCCGACGTCGGCCGCGCGCTGGTACACCGACTGGATGCCGGCGACGGTGACGGCGTAGCCCAGGTCACGGCGGTTGAGGCCGGCCGAATAGATGCCAAAGGGCAGGTCCGGCGCCACGGCGCGCAATTTCTCTGCGGCCTGCTCAAGCAGTTCCTTCACATGCGCGAGGATCAGTACTTTCCCGCCCCAGCGCTGCACGGCATCGCGGCAGATCGTCGCGATCACCGGCGTCTTGCCGCCCGCGGTCGGGATGACCACACAGGGGTGGTCATCCCGCTCGCGCAGGTGGCGATAGACAGCCTCCACGGCCTCGAGCTGGTAGGGACGGAGCTGCATCATGCGGCCGCCGGCTGGGTTTCCTCGGGCAACGGGAACAGCTCCTGGCGGGCCGGATACAAGCGCGCGAGTCGCTCGTGTCCCAGGAATGCAGCGAGCGCACGTTCGGCGAGGCCGTAGCACTCGCGACGGCTGGCAGCCTTCCGGTTGCCGGCCATTCGGGCCAGTGCCTGAAAGAGCAGCATGATCGGCTCGTCGTGCTCGCCAATGGGACGCCCGCTCATCAGCACGTCAGCGAAGTGCCGCAGTTGCGCGTGGTCCGCCGAATACCAGGCCCGGGCCAGCACGGCGCGCGTGACGGCGGTAGCCACGTTCTTCACCCGCCCCTGGTGTCCCAGGCACGCTAGTGCAAAACGCACCGCGTCGAGATGCCGGGCCAGCAGCGTCCCCTCGTCGCCAGGCGAGCGCCGGCGCGTCAGCCCAATTCCGAGGTACATCGCGCGCAGCGTCGACAGCTCGTTGCAGGTCACATCGCCGAGGCCGGCCGTGAGCGACAGAATCTGGTCATTCCGCCTGCGTTGGCCGGTGTCGAGCACCTCCATTGCCTCCGGCGGTTCATTGACGAACACGCGGATCGGAACGGTGATGCCGGCCAGGGCCGCGGCCCACAGCCGGTGCTGACCGTCGAGCAGCACGCGGTTGGAGCTGAAGGCGATGCCCTGGTGTGTGAGCCTCCAGCGCCCGGCCTTCATCTCCTCCACCAGGTACTCGACGTGGGAGTCGACGAGCTTGCGGTTGTGCGTGTTGCAGTGGTCGATCCAATCCGTGGCCATTTCGGGCGTGAGCTCGACGACGAGGTTATCGCGATCCGTGTGAGCGAACAGTTCTTCAAGTTTCATGCGGAGACTCCTTCAAGGTGCTTCGTGAGGAACACGACCAGCGCGCGGAGGTAGGTCGCGTCGAACAGCTCAATCAGTGTGCGGGCGCCCATGACGGGGTCCCGGGGCATGTTGAGGGCGCGCATCGGTTGGGGGGTGCTGTGTCCGCGCACGGGCTGGAAGGCGTTCTTGGCAATGCCGCCCCGGCGAGCGCGCCGGCCAATCTTGGACGTGTTCACGGCGCGCCCATCGCGCCCCACCCGGGTGGGTGTCTGCGAGACCGGCGACTTTGAATTCTTCAAAGTGGCGTCGAGCGCGGCCCGGTGATTCCCGACCATGCGGTTGCTGACGCCCACGTGCGAAGCGATGGCCATGTCGCTCAGGTCGGGCCTCATTCTCAGCGCCTGGGCGACGGCTTTCGCTTTGTCCTCATTCGATCGTCGCACCCCGTGCGCCTTGTTCGCCGCCAAGCTGAGCCAGCGGGCTTCAGTCAGCTCGCCGGTGATGACCTCCGCCTTGATCTGCTGGCGGCTCAGCCGCCGATGCGCGAAGAAGCGGTGGAAGCCGTCCACCAGCCAGTGCGCTGCTCCGTCGTGCACGACCGTGACGGGCGGGAACTGCACGCCAGCCTCCATGGCTTCGGCGTATTCCTGCACGATCCCAGGGTTGATGGCCGTGCGGGGCTGGGTGTCGCCATCGATCCGCACGATGGACATATCGAGCATCTGCTCGCTCATTTCGTGACTCCTTCAGTTGAGAGAGGGGGACCAGATCGCCGCGTCGTCGGGCGGCTGCTGGCCGGCGGCCAGATCGCGGATCGTGACAACCACGCGCCCGCCGCGCACCACCTGGGTGCGGCGGATCAGCAGCCAGACGATGCGGCTGTCATCGGGGAACGCGCCGCCGTGCTGGCACGCGTCGAGCACGGCCTTCAGCAAATTGTCGATATCGCGGCGCCGGCGATCGGGCGGAAACACCTCGACCGTGACGGCCAGTCGGCCGAGCGCCGGGGACAGGCGGCGGGCCGCGAGAATGCGGCCCACCTCCACCCGAAACGCGCGCCCGGCGCGGCTGATCAGCGTCCGCGACCCCACACGCCGGTAGTAGTGATTCACCGACGGCGGCCACGGCAGCTCGATCTTCGTCGGCGCTACCGCTGCCATGGCGCCTTCCCGTTCGCGGCGCCGGCCGTGGCCGGACGCGGCGCCGCGGCGCTCGCGCTGGCGTAGCTCTTGATGACGTTCGCCGGTTCGCCCGTGTCCTTGCGGTTCTTGCAGTCGACCTTGAGCACCAGTGGAACGTTGTGCAGCTCCACCGAGTCCTTCGGCGCGAGCACGCCAACGGCCCGGCAGACAGCGGACAACTCCGCCCGGGCGATCTTCACCGCCTGCGCATCGGGGTTGTCCAAGTTCAGGCGCGCCCACAGCAGCCGGCCCTTGTGCTCACCCTCGACAACCTGGAACGTGAGCTCCAGATACTGCCCCGTGCCCTTCTTCGTCGGCTTCATCTCGCTGGCCGTGATCACCGCCGTGTAGTTGCCGGGCGGGATTGGGTCGAAGGCGAAATTCGGATCGACATCGTTTGCGTTGAAATTGTTCAGACCGGCCATGGGTCTATGCTCCTTGTGCAGCAGGTTCGGGTTCGGAAACGATGGGGTTTTCACCGCGCACGAGCGCGGCGTAGAGGCGGTAATCGAGGGGGAGTTCATCCGGCAGCCCGAGGCGGTTCTTCGCCACGTGTGCGGGGCGCTCAGTGGTGCGGAGGATGCGTTCGCCGGTGCCAAGGCCCTGTACACGCTTGCGATCGAAGGACTCGGTCGTGGTCTTGGTGAGGACCTTGTACGTGGCGAACAGGACTTCGTCACACCATTCCTGCACCAGCGCCGACGCCAGCTTCTGCAAGCGCGGGCTGTAGCGGTCGTACGTGTCCGTCTCGGGATTGGCGAACCTCTCGATCTGGGCGTGGGCGATCAGGATGATGCCCATGCCGCGCTCATTGCGCAGCGCGTCGAGACCCGCCAGCACTTCGCGCCAGGGGGTCAGTGCGAACATGTAGCCCTTGCCGTAGGGGATGTCCTCGATCGACTCGACGTTCCGCTCTTTGCAGATGCGGGCGAAGATCAGCGTTTGCAGCCAATCGAGCGAGTCGAGCACGAGCGTGCGATACTCATGCGGCTCGGTGTAGAGGGCTGCCAGGGCATTGAGCACGTCGCCGCAGTTCTGCGCGAGCGGGAAGCGCTCGCACTCGATGCCGCCCAGGCCATCCTCGGTCGGGAGGAAGATCGGCGCCTCGGCCATGGCGCCAAACGTGCTCTTGCCGATGCCGTGCGTGCCGTACACGAGCGTGCGGCGGGGGGCCGTGACGCGGCCCCGTTGAACTTGCTCCAGCAGTGTCATGCGTTCTCCTTCATTCGTTTGACCTCCGTTCGTACCGTGAATCCGGGCGCGGGGCCGGTACAGGGAGTCCGGGCCGCAAACGAGCGAGGAGGAGGTGGGGGAGCCACGGCCACGCCACCCGGCCCCGGGCCCGGGTTCACAGGCGATCAATCACGCGCAGCTCCTCGTAACGGGTGAACCAGTTGCCGGTCGCGCGGCAGCGGCCGAGCTCGGCCATCGCGGCTTCGTTCTGGCGCTGCACCTCGTCCAGTACCGACGCGACGACATGCCAAGCGCCGCAGCGGAACGGCTCGCGCTTCTCGACAGCGACAATGTGCACGGGGACGACGTAGCTGCTGACGAGCGCGACGAGCGCCCGGTAGAACGCGACCTGGTGGATGTAGTCGAAGGCGCGGACGGCCAGCTCGAATTCGTCGAGGTGGTCGCAGGTCTTCAGGTCGACGATGCCGACGTCGGTGTGCGGGTTGATCCAGTCGATGCGCGCCTGGCAGGGGAACTCCCCATAGCGCGCCCGCACCACGCCCTCGGCCACGCCGTCAGCGAAGAGTGGGCCGGCGACGCAGTGCGCACGCACCGCCGCCGCCATCTGCTCGACCAGCGCCCCCTGCGCGTCGCTGAGCACGGACCTGCTCTGGCGCGCCGCCCATTCCGCGAATGTCTTCGTCTGCGAGCCGAACGGCTGGCCCGTCTTCGGGTTGATCGGGCCACCGACGGCGAACTCGCGCTCGTAGCGCTGCCGGCCCTCGAGGATCAGGGCGTGCGCGGCGCGACCGATGAGGTACGCCGTCGTGTCCCGCTCCGGCACCAGCCCGAGTTCCTTCTTGCGGTACAGCAGGGGGCAGCGGCGGAAGTCGTTAAGGGTGTGGGAGGTCAGGAAGTCCTTCGCCCTGGCGTGATAGACCTCGGCGGGTTCGCGGATCAGGAAGTGAAGCCCCAGCACCGGGCGCTCCGGTGAGTCCGACGCAACCGGACCAGCCGAATAGTCGCGGCGATAGTCCCCTTGACCGAGCGACACGAGTGGCGGGTTGTGGGGAGGCGCGCTCATCAGTAGCCCGCCTCATCAAGCTCGCGCCGCGCTGCCGCAACCTGCTCGCGACGTTGCTCCTCGAATCGGGATTGTGAAACTCGGCGGCGTCGGCGCGGTGCCGCAGCGGAGGCATCTGCCGCGGCTTCGCACAAGTCGAAGTACTTCGCGTCGGCGTCTGCCAGCGCGCGGCCGAATTGCTCCAGCCAGCCCGGCGTCGTGTAGATCATGCCGCCGATGCGCAGGTGCTGAAGCCGAACGCGCTCGCCGTTGCGGCTCTTCACGCCGCGGCGGCACCACCGCCAGACGCAGTTGGTGGACGGCCGCCCCGGGGCGATCTTCGCCGCCTCCGTCAGCGTGATGTAGTTTCCAGTTGCTGTCGCTTGCTCGTGCATCGGAACCTCCTGAGGCGTGAGTGCCTTGCGTCCGATGCACGCGTTGTAAGAGCCAGTTTTTAGCCCTAACCCGCTAACCCGAGTTAGCGAGCATCGCGCGGACTGCCCGGCGTGCTAAGTGCGGCGGCACTCGGCATTTCCGGACCCGAAGGATGTTCGAAGAAAAGCGCGGCCAGTGTCGGCGGCTAGCGAAGTTGCACAGTTAGCGGCAACGCAGCGCCTTGCGCGCTGCCTGCCGCCAATCGCGATAAAATGGGAAACGCCGGGTGAGCCCTGCATGGCACATCCGGCGCTCCATGTCTCAGCCAACTGGGACTCAGCTCAACCGACACGCTTCATGATTTCAATCACCTTCGCGCGATCGCGTTCTGCATAGACAGCGTCGGTGACCGTTGCGCTGGAGTGGCCCAGCGTGAGTTGAGCGGCCTCGAGCCCGAACTCCCGCCGTAGCACCGTCGCGGCGGTGTGCCGCAACTGATGCGGATGCCACCGGTGCTCGCACCGCCAGGCCAGGAGGTCTTTCCACAGGTGCTCCCGCTTCAAGCGCGCCTCCCATTGCTTGGTCGTCTCGCCAGCCATTCTCGCCAACGGCGCCGGTGGCGGGAACGCTCGATCGCACGCGTACCGAATGGCGCGGCGGTAGCTGGCAGTCGCGTAGTGTTCGCCCGGGGTGCGCCGCGGCGTGTCCCGGCGATTCGTTCCGGGCCGGTTACCCTGATTGAGCGGGGTGCATCGCGTCGCGGTCAGACGGGCGCGCCGCTCCACATCCGCCTCAGCTGGGCTGAAGAGGTACGCGGTCATCGGCCGCCCGACGAGAAACCGTCGCAGTATGCGCTGGGCGCGCGGGCCGAGGTAGATCGTCCGTTCGCGCTCGCGAAAGGCATTCTTGTGCTGCTCAGGCCGGTAGGCCCAGATGTCGCTGTGCGGGTCGATCTCGATGTCGCAGGCACGCATGCCGACCAGCTCGCCCGCCCGCGCCCCGGTCAGCAGTTGCAGCCGCACCAGGGCCCGCGCCGGCCGGCTCATGTATCGCAACGAGCGGCGCAGCAACGTGCTGGTCACCGGGCCGACCCGGACTGTCTCTCGCGCGGCGGTCCGCCCGCGCTTCAGCGGCTCGAGTGTCGCCAGCGCCTGGTGGACCGTTGCCGGGATCAGCTCGCGGGCGACCGCCCACTTGAAGAGATGTCGAATGCGCTGCACGGATGCGTTGATGCACGTGCGCGACCACGGCTTGCGCGGCGGATCGGCGCTGGCGTCGCCGAGAATCATCTGGTCACGAAGCATTCGCAGCTTGTTCGGGCCGAAGTCGGCGGCCGGTGTGCTGCCGTAGTACTTCCGCAGAACGCCGAAGACCATCTTCAGGACGTTGATGTGTTCCGGGCAGTAGTAGCTCTCCCCCCAGCGCCGGTACTCGACGAGCAGCTCGTCAATCGTCATCGCCGCAGGCCCGGCGGCCGGTGGGGCATCCCCCGGCACCATGGGCCAGCACCGGCCGCGTGCTTCCCACTCGGCGATCAGCCGGTGGTAGAGCTCGCGGCTCTCGGGCGTGCCATACTCGCCGAGCCAGAAATCGCGGGCCCGGCCGGTGGCGGAGTCGCGGAGCGTGACAACCGCGCGGTCGCGATCCGGGCGGTACCGATAGGCGGGGGGCTTGGTTTTTCGGTGTTTTTTGGTCGACATCGCGGCACCTCCAACGCTTAGCGCGGTCAGTGACCGCGCTAACTTGCGTCTTAGGCCGCGCTGCCGACTCTCGGCAGGTCCCCACAACTATCGGGGGCGGCGTGGTTTACAAAAAATGGAGCCGATGAGATTCGAACTCACGACCTCTTGCATGCCATGCAAGCGCTCTCCCAACTGAGCTACGGCCCCAGGAGGTTATCAGTTTTCAGTTCTCAGTATCCAGCTAGCGAAGCTCCTCACGCTACCAGCCGCGCCGTCCACCACGGCATCATCCGCACCACACCGCCAAGCCACTGGTCCGGCTGATAGCTGACGGCTGACGGCTGATGGCTTCCTCAAGTGGTCAGGGGCGGATTTGAACCGCCGACACACGGATTTTCAGTCCGTTGCTCTACCAACTGAGCTACCTGACCAGCCGCCCCGCCACTGCCGTGCCAGGGCCCTTCGCAGACCTCGCAACTTAAGGCCCAGCCCCCCTCCGAGTCAAGAGCCGGACCCCTCCGCCGGACCTTCCGGCGTCACTCCCGCCGGTTCACCGGGGCCTCCCGCTCTGCCAGTGGCTGCCGCGCCATCCGGCTCGTCCGACCCCGGTTCCGGCTCGTCCCGCGCGCCGCGCGCCGCAAGCCACAGCCCCAGCTCAAACAAGACAATCATCGGCCCCGACAGCAGCAGATGGCTCATCAAATCCGGCGGTGCCAGCAGCCCCGCCATGAACACGATCACGACAATCACGATCTTGCGGTACTTCCTGAACGTCGCTACCGACACGATCCCCGCCCGCGCCAGGAACACCACCACCAGCGGCATCTGAAATGCCGTCCCGAACGCGACCGTGAGGATCAGCACGAACGACAGGTACTCGCCGATCTTGAAATGCGTCGTCACCATCGCCCGCCGGTCATCGCGCAGGAGCTGGAACGAGTACGTCTCCTGCGGCCACCGGACCTTCAGCTTCCCGTCCGGCATGTTCACCCAGATCGTTCCCACCGGCGGGTCGCACGGGTCCGCCTCCAGCAGCGGCACGACCGGCGCCTGGGCCATCCCCGGCTGCGACGCCGGCGCCACGAATTCCGGCATGTCCAGCAGCGCCCGCTCGATCGCGTTCGGACTCGCCTTCGGCAGCGGCAGCCACCCGCTGAACCCCACCAGGAAATTCAGGCTCAGCAACAGCGCGAAGATGTACATGAACGCCACGCCAGCAAAAAACAGCCCGACGCTCACCGGCACGATCTGCCAGACCCACTTGCGTTCGTGCCGATACAGCCCCGCCGCCACGAATTTCCAGAGCTGGTAGATGATGTACGGACCGGCGATCACCACGCCGAAGATGAGCACGACCTTGATGTAGACCATCAGGCTTTCGACCGGCCCGGTCGCGAGAAAGCTGTCCGGCTGCCCGTGGCGGCGCAGCGCCAGCACCATCGGCCGCGCAATCAGCTCCAACAGGTACTTCGCCGGCCAGATGCACGCCAGGCACGCCAGCACCAGCGCGATCAGGCAACGCCCCAGGCACCCGCGGAGCTCCTCCAAATGCTCCCCGAGCGTCATCCGCGACTCGTCAGGATTGAGAATGGCCTTCCGCCGAAACAGCGCCATGCGGCGATGATAACCGCTGCACGCCGACTAGCCACCCACCCGGCTCCCCCGCCTCCTACTTCGGCCGGGGCCAGAACACCAGGTCGTTCGTGTCGCCCTTCGGGTCGTGCACGCCCGCGTCGTCCGCCCCGTTGCCGCCGACCGAGTACAGCAGGAAGCCGTCGCCCGAGCGCCGATACACAAAGCCGCCGTTGCTGTACGGATCGATCGTGAAATCGCCCCCCGCGAACGCCTCCAGCGACTCCGGGTACTCCCCGTGCGTCTGCTGATACGCGTGCAGGTTCGTCACCAGCAGCGCCGCCCGCCGGACGGCCTCGCCGCGCGTGCGCAGCGTTTCGTAGCGTGCCAGAGAAGGCGCCATCACTCGGAGGATCGGATTCGTGTTCGGGCTGCTTGCGAGGACGTTTTCCAGCGACTCCAGGCGCCGGCGCGCCTCCGGGTGCGGCTGGGCCAGCGCTTCGGTGATCGCGTTGTAGTACAGGTTGACCTCCGCCACGGTGTCTTCGTATCCGACCCGCGCAAGGTGCTCGGCCAGTTCGGGCGTGTCGGCGTTCCCGACCTGGGCGAACAGCGACTGCGCGAATTCGACGTTCGGCGTCACCGCTCCGGTCCGGGGATCGACGTCCCACATGCGCTGCACCGAATCCAGGGCCATCGCACGCTCACCCTGCACCGTATCCGCCGCTGGCCGCAACGGGCGGTACGCCGTCGCCGCGTCCTGCGCCAGCGCAGTGAAGTCCAGCGCCTCCGCTCCCGGGGCCGCCTGCAGATCGAGCAGCGCGTCGGCGGCCGAGGCCTGGATCGCCACCCCAACCAGGTTTTCGATGATGGTCATGCCGCCGCCGGCGTCGGCCCCCGCCGCGAGCACGTCCATGAAGAGCTGGGCAGCCTCCGCCGGCCGCCCCGCGTCCGCCAGCCTGCGTCCTTCGATCACACCGGCCCGCGCGAGGGTGCGCATGCCGGCCAGATCCGGCAACAGGATGCCGATCAGACTCCCGTCGTTGCTCTGGAAATTCCAGCCCCGCGCCCCCACCTGCGATGCCGCGCGAAACGTCGCCAGGGCGTCCGCGTTCGACGCCAGCCACTGCGCCAGCTCCGGCGCCCGCAGCGCCGCCGGATCACCGCGCAGCGCCGCCTGAATCAGCCCACCATCATCCTGCCAGGGCACAATCCGCGCGATGGCGTCCTGATACAGTGGATTCGCGTCCGGACCCGACACGCGGCCCAGTTCGTTCAGCCACGCGACGTAGTCCACCCGCTCTGCGAGGTTCGGCATCGGCACCGCAACGCGCGTGTACGGCGACGCCGTTGCCGCGGCGGCTGCCACCTCCGGCGGGATCGAGTGCGGGGCGGCGGCCGCATCGTGGTCCGCTCCCGAAGCCGCGCGCGACTCGGGACTGGAAGCCTCCGTCACGCGCCCGTCGCCGGCAGCCGGTGCTGTCTCGGTTGGCTGCTCCTCCGTTGACGCGCCGGTCTCCGCGGACACCTGCTCGGCGATCGCCGCGGCTTGCGCCCGCTCTTCCGGACTCATCTCGGTCAAGCCGGCCAGCGGCTCCGCCGGCGGCGTCTCATCCGCCACCCCGTGATCCAGGAGCAGCGCCAGCACCTCCGCCGGCACCGCTCCCTCATCCGCGCCCGCTGTCTCCTTGCCCCGCACCACGCGCAGCGTCTTGAGGTCGACCCGAATCGTGCGCCCCGACGCCAACTGAATGACGAACTCGTTCGCCGCGGTGTCAAACGCCGGCCGCGCTTCCTGTAACCACCGCACCGCGCGGCGCTCGACCGTCACCTTCGACCAGTCCACCTTCTCCAGCAGATCGGTCAACACAAAGTGCCGCAGCAACTCACCTTGCGCTCCGTAAATCACCAGCGCGTGCCGTGCCCCGCCCCGCCGGTATTCGTCCAGCGTCACAACGAAACGACCATCATCCCGTATCAGCGCCTGCGCCGGAGCCACATCATTGACCAGCGTCCGTTCCCACACCCGTCGCCCCCGGCTGTTCAGGTCCGCGCCGTCCACCAACGTCGCCTGGCATCCGCGGGCCGTCCGGCCCGGTCGGCCCGGCTCCACACGCAGCGTGAACCGCCCGTTCGCCGAGCGGGCCTCGCGCAGCGGCCGCTCCCCCTCGGCCACCGCCGCCTGCACAACCAGACCAATCCCGGCCCCCACCATCCAACGCAGGCAAGTTCTCATCGCCACATCCTCAGGCCCCGACGCTGCTCCGGCCGCCGGTATAATCACCTACGTAATCCCAACATGATACCCGCAACGCCTGAGGAGGTGCACCGCGCATGCCCCCACGCTGGCTCGTCTCCGGGGCCTCCGGTCAGCTCGGCAGCCACGTGGTGCGTCGCTTGGCCCGCGACGCGCCCGGCGAACCGATCTGTGCCCTGGTCGGCCAGAACGCCGTCGGCACGGCCGGCGTCGAGGTCCAACGGGTGAGCCTGGCCGACGCGATCGCGCTGCGCCGCATCGCGCACGCTTTCCGACCAACCCACATCCTGCACCTCGGCGCCATGACCGCCGTCGGCGACTGTCACGCCCGACCCGCGGAGGCCGAGGAGGTCAACGTCAGCGCCACCCGGGCGCTCGCCGAGGCCGCGACCGACCTGCACGCGCGGCTGGTGTTCTCCTCGACCGACATGGTCTTCGACGGCGACCACGCACCGTACCGCGAATCCGACCCCACGCATCCCCTCAGCTATTACGGCCGCACCAAGGCCGCCGCCGAGCGCGTGCTCGCCGAGTTCGATCACACGCTCGTCGTCCGCATCCCGCTCCTGTACGGCCTGCCGTGCTCGACGCGCCCGACAACGTTCAGCCAACAGCTCACCGCGCTGCACAATCGACAGCCGCTGCGCCTGTTCACCGACGAATTCCGAACCCCCGTGTGGCTGGCGGACGCCGCCCGCGCGCTCATCGGCCTCGCACGCGACGACCTGACCGGCGTGATTCACGTCGCCGGCCCCGAGCGTCTCTCGCGCTACGAGCTCATCGCCCGCTGCGCCGCGCTGCTCGGCATTTATGCTCCGAACCTGATCCCCGTCTCACGACTCGAGATCGCCGCCGCCGAGCCGCGTCCGGCGGATCTGTCCCTCGACGGTGCCATGCTGGTTCGCCGGCGGCCAGATCTGCAACCCGGGGCTCTGCGAGCCGCCGTCGTGCAGCCCCCGACTTGAAACCCGGCGGCAGGCGCGGCTTACTTCACTTCCTCGAGCTCGAAATCGCGTGTCAAAATCGGTTCGGGCTCCCGCCCGCTGTAGACCTTGGCCGTGAACGCCTCAGCACCCGCGCCGGTCAAGGCGGCGGTCGGCACGGGGAACGACATCCCCTGCGCCCCGGACGTGCCGGACCAGACGAACTCCTGCTCGAACAGGGTCTCACGCCCGTCCCGCGGCACGATCGCCACGCGAAAGTAATTGCGGTCGCACTCTTCCGGCAAGTCCCGCACGACCAGCATGAACTCCGCCTGATCGCGCGGCAGCTTCTTCGGCGTGTCGTACTTCCCGTCGTAATAGTCCGTTGCAACCAGCAGCATGTCCTTCTTCAGCTTCACTCTCGTGCGCGTCGGCGCGATCAGCTTGTAGAACTCGACCGACAACTCGCGCGCCGCTTCCGCCGCCAGCTCCTCCGCGCCCGCGCCCGCCGGCTGGTTATACGAGGTGACCGGCCGCGGCGCCACCCGGGCGGAATGGCTCAGCAGGATCTTCCCCGTTGCGGCGTCGATCACCCGCACGCTGGCTTCCACCTCTGCTCCGGTCGTGTAGATCCACGTGATGTCCTCACCGACCACGATCGGCCGCCCCGCCCGGTCACGCAGCGGGAACCCGCGCCGGTTCAGCGCGTACCGCGGGACCGCACGCCGCTCGCGCTCCGAAATCAACCGGTAGTCCGTGATCTTTGTCGCCACCAGGGCCTGCGCGATCTCGATCTTGTTTTCCGGCAGCAGCGTGCCTTCGTCCACCCCATCCGCCAGCCGCGACAAATCCTGCTCGGCAAAGACATCCTTGAGCTCGGACCGACTGAGCACCTTGAACGCCCCGTTCTGCGCGAGCGCCGTCGTGAGCCGGTCCGCCAGCAGGCGCGCCTCGCGCACTGCCTGCGGCGTCGACGCCCGCCCCGGCAAGACGGCCAGCCGCTCGTAGTGCTGGTAGTCCCACTGCGGGTACTGCGTCACGTACGTACCGCGCGAGCGCCCACTGCAGCCCATGAGCCCGCCCAGCACGACCAGCAACCCGAGGGTCGCCACATGTCGGTTCATCGCCCGCCTCAACGCATAGAGTTCCCACGACCACCGGTGCCGTCGCACACCCAGGCCGCAGCCGCCCGCCGCACGCATCCACCGGCGGCGCTCACACCCCCGTTTCTCGGGGCTAGGCGCCGGCTTGCGCGTCGATCATGGACTGCAACACGTTCGCGACGATCGTGTTGAGCCCCGTTGACAGGACCGAAGACCAGATCGACGACAACTGCTGATCGCTGAGCCCACACCCTTCCAGCGTGAATAGACTGCTGGCCGCCAGCGTCAACGCATAATAACGCACGCGCGTGTACCAGGTTCTCATCGCACAATACCTCTCTGTACCTGCTGCGCCCAAGCCGCGGCAGTTTACCTGCTTTCAAGGCCCTTGGCGAGCCGGCTGCGTCGTCGTCTGCGTCGTCGTCTGCCGGGCCCGCTCAATCAGCTCCATTTCACGCTCATGCTGGGCCCGGTCGCGCGCTGCACGCCGCAACACTTCCTCCGCGTCGCGCACCGCGGCCTGGTCCACCCGCCGGCGTTCCAGTTGCTCAATCCACGCCTGCGCCAGCCGCGCCACCATCGGCTCCGCACGCTGCGCGGCGATCGGCTGGAGCCGCGCCACGGCGTCGTCCCACTTTTGCTCCACCAGCGGCTTGCGCCCCTCGGCCGCGATCGCCGCCTCCACCAGTATCAGCCGCTGCCCCCACGGCCCGTGCAGGTCGGGCCCCTCCACGGGGCGCGTGGCCGCTGCCGGGCGCGAGGCCCCCGCCGCCGGGCCGCCGGCCCTGTCCGCGACGTGCGATCCCGCGCGCAGCCGCGCCGCGGCTTCGTCACTGATCGGCTCCACGTGCGCATCGGAGACGTACAGGCGCACCTCCGCCGGCGGCTCGATCTTCAACCATTCGCCCTGCTCGCCCACGATCCGCACAACCGTCCCCCGCTCCAGCAGCACCTGCACCTCGGTCTCCCGCGGGTCCACGTCCTGCACCAGGCTGCCCACCCGCACCCGCAGCGCCCCGCTCCGCACCGAGACGATCCCCTCCGTCGGCCCGCGCCGGTCCACAAACTCGGCGGCCACGAACGAGAACACATCCTCCGGCGGCACAATCGCGTACCACCCGTAAGGATCGCGCCCGGTCGCACGCAACAATGTGTCGCGCTCCACCCGCGCCACGGACAAGCTGTTGGCATCCGGCCGCGAACGCAGGTTCACCTGGTCCACGATCACGCGTAACCAGACCGGCCCCGCCGACGGCTGCGTGACCGGCTGTGTGGCAGCCACCACGTCCGTCACCTGCGCAACCCCCGGCCCCGGCAGCACGCCCAGCACCACCCCGACCAGCATCGTCAGCCGCATGTTCGTCCCGCACCCGACCGTCATCTTCCGCACCCAACCTGCCGCACCAGCCCACCCTGCAACCTACCGGTCGCGCGCCAGGCTGTCAAACCCCCCGCCGGCGGATGCTCCCCGGCACGACATTCATGCCGCGCGCCCTTGGCGCCGCACCCGGCCTGCGGGACATTCTAGCTATCATGGCCAAGCGTCGCCGCCCCGCGGATCCCATCGTCGTTCTGTTCACGTGCATCGGACGCCGCGTGGAGTTGGTCCAGGCTTTTCGCGCCGCCGCCCGGCGCCTCGGGTTTGCCCTGCGCGTGGTCGGCGTCGACAGCGACCTCACCGCGCCGGCCCTCACCTGCGTGGACGAACCAGTCATCGTCCCGCGCGCCAGCGCTCCCAACTACATGCCCGCCATCCTCGCCGCGGTCCGTGATCAGCACGCCCACCTGTTGATCCCCACGACGGACACCGATCTCGCGGTTGTCAGCCAGCACCGTGCCGCCATCACCGACCTCGGCTGCGTGCCGCTCATCGCGGAGCCCGAGGTGATCAGCATCTGCCGCAACAAGGTCCAGACCTTCGAACACCTCCGCCGCTGCCACATCGACACTCCGGATACGTACACGCCGGCCACCCTGCCGCCCCCCGGCGCCCGGCGATTTCCGCTGTTCATCAAGCCGCGCACCGGCAGCGCCAGCCAGTGGGTCCACAAACTCGAGGATGAGGTTGATCTCGAGTATTACGTCCGCCACGTCGCCGACCCCATCATCCAGGAGTTCGTCACCGGCGTTGAACATACGCTCGACGTCTACGTCGGCCTCAACGGCGCACCGCGCTGCGTCGTCCCCCGCGCCCGCTGGCAGGTCCGTGGCGGCGAGGTCTGCAAAGGCGTCGTCGTCAAAGACCTCGACATCATGAACGCGGGCCGGCACCTGGTCGAGACGCTCGGCCCCTCCGTCCGCGGAATCGTCACGCTGCAGTGCATCGTCACGCCCGAGCACCGCATCCGCTTCATCGAGATCAACCCGCGTTTCGGTGGCGGCGCGCCGCTGGCCATCGCGGCGGGTGCCGACTTCCCCGGGTGGCTGCTCCAGGAGCTCCGCGGGCAGACCCCCGCGATCGCATTTGACGGCTTCCAGCATGGGCTGTGCATGCTGCGCTACGATTGGTCCGCGTTCGTTCCTCTGGAGGCTGACCTCCAGCCGCGGCTTGCCCCGCCGCTGCGTGGCAGCCCCGATTTCGCATAGCGCGCCGCACGGCGCCGGTGCCGACGCCGCCCACGATCGCCCAAAAGAACAGGCAGCTTGCGGTACCGCGGCGGTCACGCAAGCTGCCCGGCTCACACTCCCCAAACCCTGTCCCCGCCGACGGCTTCTCTCCCATCCACGTTAATCGCGGGGCAGACTCACCCGCTGCGCCCAGATCCGTCAGGGGACTAATCGACGTTCGCTCGCCGCTGCAGACCCTCTCCGACTCTTTTTCCGGACAACGCTTCTCGGAAACAACGATCCCTCGGAAAGCACCCGAGCGACGCCGGTCACCCAAGCTTCTCAGCAAGATCGGTACCGACGAGTCCCCCTTTTTCCACATGTTCACGAAGATGACCGTAACCGCTTCCCGGAAAGCGGCTTGCGGATAGTCTCCACCCCACCCGCACCGATGCCTCTCCGCAGCCATGTGGCGTCAAGACAGCACCAAATTTAATCAAAAATTAACAATCAGACTTAAACGGCCACCCGCAAAAACCTTCCAGCGTGTTGCCGATAATCAACGCCATCCTGGAACCGCCTCACCAAGGATTGCTCAACACTCGACATTATAAGACTATCATCCGACCGTGTGCGCGCAGGATTGCCCAGGTTCACTCGTACGCCGCGCCGTGCGACCGAGAAATCAGCCCCACCACGTCCTTCACCTGCTCGACCGCGTCCCTCCGGCACACCAGTGTCGCGTCGCCACTATGCACGACAACCACATCCGATACACCAATCATGACGACCAGATGCTGGTCCTCGCTGACCACCACATTCCCCTGAGTCTGCACAAACAGCCCGCTGGCCCCCACCACCACGTTGCCATCCGCATCGGCCGGACGCGTCGCCGCAACTGCGGCCCAGGATCCGAGATCCTGCCAGTCACAGTCCATCTCCACGACCAGCACGCGTGCCGCGCGCTCCATCACGCCGAAGTCAATCGAGACCCTGCGCAGACGCTCGAACTGCTGCCTGGCCGCCTCCGTGCCTGCAAGCTGCGCCCAGTCCGCGCCCAGCTCGGCCAACCCGCGCGCATTCTCCGGCAGCAGCCGCCCGATCTCGGCCAGGATCGCGCGCGCCCGCCACGCGAACATACCACTGTTCCAGTAGTACGCGCCCGATCGCAGGTACGCCTCCGCCACCGCGCGCGTCGGCTTCTCCTTGAACTCGGCCACCCGATACGTGCCCGGCCCCAGCACCGCCCCACGCCGAATATACCCATACCCCGTCTGCGGGCTGTGCGGCTTGATGCCAAACGTGACCAGACTCTCCGGCAAACTCTCCGCCGCCTCCAAGCCCGCCTGAATCGCCGCCGTAAATCGCTCCTGCGGCCGGATGATGTGGTCGGCGGTGAACACGGCCATCGTCGCATCCGGGTCGCGCCGCGCGAGCAGGTTCGCGGCCAGCCCGATCGCGTTCGCCGTGTCACGCCCCATGGGCTCGCCAATCAGATTCCCGCGCGGCAGATCGGGCAGTTCGGCCGCGACCTGATCGATGTAGTTCGCCGAAGTGATGACCCAGATATTCTCCGGCGCAAACAGACCCTCCAGCCGCCGGCGCGCAAGCTGCAGCAGCGACGCGCCCTCGAACAGGCGCAGGAGCTGTTTGGGCCGCCGTTTGCGACTCAGCGGCCAGAGCCGTGTCCCCGACCCGCCGGCCATGATCACCGCGTGCCGCATGCCTGTCGTCCTCCGGCCGGTCAGACGAGATACTTCCCGCCGCGCTTCGCGAACCGCTTGTATTCGGCCGCCTGCTTCTCGTAGCCGCGCTTGCCCATCAGCGCAAACGTAAACTCCTTTCCCGTCTGCACCGCCGGCTGATCGTACGGGTTGATGTTCAGCAGCCCGCCCGCGATTGACGTCGCCGCTTCCCAGAGCATGATGAACTGGCCAACCGTCTCCTCGCTGACCACCGGGAAGCGGATCGTCAGGCACGGTCGCCGACTCGCCACCAGCGCGAACTCCGTCGCCCGCTTCTCCGCGTTGAGCAGGGTCCCAAGCGTGCTGCCCTGCAGGTAGGCGAGGTCCTCGGGCAACCCCGCCACACGCGGGATCTTCACGTCCCGCGTGAACTTGCCCACCTCCAGGAAGATGAACACCTTGTCGTTCGGCCCTTCGCGGTAGAGTTGTACCTGCGAATGCTGATCCGTCGTGCCCAGCGCCTTGATCGGCGTCGGCCCCACGACCACCGGCTGCCCTTCCAGGTCCTGCTGCTTGCCCAGGCTCTCCGCCCACATCTGCCGGTACCAGTCCGCCAGGTCCTTGAGTTGGTAGCTGTACGGCATCATCACGTGCAGCCGCTTGCCGCGTACATAGAACGCGTGCAGCAGCATGGCCAGCATGCCCGCCGGGTTTTTGCGCGCCGCGGACTGCCCGACCCGCGCTCCCATCGCCGCCGCCCCCGCCAGCAGCCGGTCGATCTTGATCCCGCACATCCCCGCCGAAAACAGCCCCACCGCCGATAGCACCGAGAAACGCCCGCCCACGCCCGGCGGCACCGGCAACGCATCGTAACCCTCGGCGTCCACGATCCCGCGCATCGTCCCGCCCGCCGGGTCGGTCGTCACCACGATGTTCGTCTTCAGCCCCCGGCGCCCCAACTTGCGTGCCACCAGGTCGCGCACGATGACGAACTGCGACGCCGTCTCCGCCGTCTCGCCCGATTTGCTGATGACGTTGAACAGCGTCTTGCGCAGCTCCGGGCCGATCACGTCGAGCAGGCTGCCGAACTGCACGGGATCCACGTTATCCATGACAAACAACCGCGGCCCGCGCCGCGCCCGAGCCGCCAGCAAATTGTGCAGCGGCGGATTCAGTGCCGTCTGCAGCGCCGTATTGCCCAGCGCCGACCCGCCGATGCCCAGCACCACCAGGTTCTCGAACTTGCCGGCATAGCGCCGCACCGCCGCCCGCACCTGCTTGAGCATCTCCGTGTCGTGCGGCAATTCGCGGTAGCGGTGCTGCCCGGCTTTGCGTTCGCGCTCGATCCGCGCGACGACGTCGCGCGCCGCCGCCTCTGAGCGCTTGATCTCGGCCAGGCTCAGCCCGTGCGCGGGGCCGATGACGGAATCCAGGATGTTCGCATAGTCCAGTTGCAAGGCAGGTATCGGCATCGGATGACACTCCTTCAACGGCCAAGGCTGCAAGGACGCCAGCATACCGCCTGGCACCCAACACGCCACCGACCGCTACTTCTCGGTCAGCTCCAGCGCCCCGCTCCAGTCGTCCGGCGGGGGCGCCGCGATGAAATGCTGCACGGCAGCCGCGTATTGCCGCGCTGCCAAGTCGTCCGGCCGCTGCCGCAGGCACGCTTCGAATGCCGCCCACGCTTCGGTCCACGCACGCTGCTGAAACGCCGCCACGGCCGCACCGAATTGATCGGCGTACCGGCACAGCGACTCCGGCACCGCGCCGCGCCGCCCCAAGAGCTCGAAGATCGGCACCGCCTGCGTCTTGCCCTTGACCCGCACGCCGCCGAGCGGTCGTACCACGAAACCGTCGCCAGCCTGCGCATACGTCGGACCGCTCACCAGGATGCGCGTGCCGTAGAACTTGTTGGCCGATTCGAGCCGCGAAGCCACGTTGACCGAGTCGCCGATGCACGTGTAGTCGTATTTCTGCTCCGAGCCGCACGGCCCCACGACCGCGTTACCCGTGGCAATCCCGACCCGCAGTACGAGTTCGCCGAATACCTCGTCGCCGCCCGTCCGCCGTTGCTCATCGATCAGCGCACGCAGCCCCGCGCCCAGATCCACCGCCGCCTCGCACGCCCGCCGCGCATGGTCCGCCTGCGGGTAGATCACCGGGTTCCAGAACGCGAAGACCCCGTCGCCGATGAACTTGTTGATCATCCCCTCGTGCCGCAGGATCACGTCGCTGAACCGCCCCAGCGCCAAGTTGAGCACGTGCTGCGTGCGCTCCGCCCCGATGCGCTCCGAAATCCGCGTGAACCCTTCCAGGTCCGTGAAGACCGCCGTGACCTCGCGCGACTCCGCCCGCCGGCACAGCTCCGCATCTTCCGCCATCTTCCGCGCCAGCGTCGCCGACGTGTATTGCCCCAGCGCCGTCGCGATCTGCCGCGACTCGCGCTCCAGGAACACGTAGCGGTACAGCAGCACGGCGACGTAGCTCACGGCCACCGCGATGATCGGCGGCACGAGCGCAATCCAGCACGTCCAGAAGTAGAACGCCACGCCGCCTGCCGCCACCGCATAGAGCCCGATGAGCAGCACCAGTCCCACCGCCGCCGTACGCGGCGCCCGCCGCACGCTGATATACGTCGCCAACATACCCAGCGTGACGGTCAGCAAGGCATCCAGCCACATCGGCGCCCAGTACGCCATACGCCCGCTGAGCATGCCATTGAGCAGGTTCGCGTGCGACACCACGCCCGGTGCACGCTCACTCGTCGGGATCGGCGTCATGTCGGCCAGGGCCGTCGCGGTGTAGCCCAGCAGGCCGATCTTCCCCGCCAGGCGCGCGCGCAGCCGCGCCAGCGTCGCGTCGATCTCCGCCTGGTACGCGGCGTTGGCAGCCAGCGCCCGCCCCAGCCGTTCGAGCGCCTGCCCCACGCCGGCTGGCTGTGTCGCGTCTGTCACAGCGCCGTTGACGGCCGCACGCAGCGCCGCCGCCCCCTCCGGCAGCAGCCTGCGATACTCGGCCAGCCCCTGCGCCTTGAGCCGGGCCTCTGCCCTGCGCCCCAGGCACCGCGCCCAGCGCAGCTCCGTCTCCAGCCGCAGCGCATCACGCAGGTCCACGAGATACTGCTCATGTTCACGCAGGTAACCGGCGCCGATCAGCTCGCCCAGCTGCGCCGTGATCCACTCATCGTTATGCAACATCGCCTGCCGCTGGTCGTATATCTGCCAGACGCTGCCCACCGGCACGTGCTCCCCAAACTGCCGCGCCCAATCCCCCTGCGGCACCCACGGCACCAGCGTGTAGCCGGCGTCATCGAGCTGGATCACCACGGGCTTTGCCCCACCCGGCGGTCTCAGCATCAGCCGCCCGGGCTCCGCCGTGACGTCCTCCGCCTTCAACTCCAGAACGTCCAGGGCCACCGCGAAGGCCAATTGCGGCAACACTCGGCCCCCGTGCTGCACCAGCAGCCGCGTCCGCCGCATGATCCCGTCCGCGTCCGGCTTGAACACCACGAATCCGCACCGCCGCGCCGCTCGCGCCAGCCGGAAATACACCGGCGAAATCGCGTCGACCGGCGGCGCGGCCGCCCGCACGCGCTCCAGCGGCAACGGCGTCGCCGCCATCGTCGCCCGATACCCCAGGACTTCGCGCAATGCCGCCGCCAGCGCCTCGCCATACGCCGGTGACTGCGGAATCAGCGCCTCCTCCAATGCGGCGAACAGCGCCGGCTCACGTTCCTGCCAGCGCGCCGGCTCCGCATCGAGCCAATCCTCGATTCGGCGTTCGAGCGCCAAGGCCCGGCACGGCTCGCACGCCAGCGCCACGGCCTCGGCGTCTTGGGCGCCCATCTGCCGCGCCAACGCCGCGGCGTCGAGCGTGGGTTCGCGCTCCAGCGCGACAACGATGCGCGCCCAGAGCAGTGGCGCCCGCGCCGGCTCGGCGTGGTGCCCCAGCCGCAGACCCAGCTCCGCGGCCCGGTGCGCGGCCTCGTCATTCTGGTTCGCTACGAGGGCAGCGATCACGCCGACGAACGCATCGCTCCGCAGTATGTCCTCCCAGACGTTCCCTGCTGCGTAGTCCGTCGCGAGATACACCTGCCCGAAGTCCGCCAGCGCCGCCTGCAATTCCAGGTCCGGCAGTGCCCGCACCGGCTCCGCTTCGAGCAGCGTCGTCGGCTCCTCCACGATGTCCACTTGCCGCGGCACAATCGTCCGCAGCGGCTCCGGCTCGGCCAGCGTGATATCCGTGAGCAGCGCCTTGAGCCCCGCCTCGTGCAGCACACCCAGCACGCCCGCCTGGATGTCCCGTGCCCAGGGCCAGCGCCCGACCAGCCCGAGCGCTGCATCGTCAATGTCGATGCACACCAGGTCGGCGCGCTCCGAAATCGAGTTCGCGTAATGGAAGCGCAGGTCGAGCGTCTTCAGCTCGAGCCAGTCGAGCCCCCCGACGGCATAGGCGATGAGCACGACGACCGTCGCCGTCAGCCCGATCCCCAGCGCCTGCCACCGTGCTGTCCGCCGCTGCGTGCTCACAGGCAACCATTGTGCCCGCCCGCGCCCCCCAGTGCCACTGCTCTCGAGCAGTGCGCGCTCCGCAGTACCCACTCGCTCGCGCTCGGGGCTCTGATTGCGCGCACCGGGTGGCACGCCCTGGCGCAGCCAAGCCGTGGCGGACGCGGTCACGGTGCGCCTACTTCGCCGCCACCTCTTCCACCCCTGCGCACGTGCAGAAGAGGTTCCGGTCGCCCCAGACGTTGTCGATCCGCCCCACCGGCGGCCAGAACTTGTGCGCCTTCACCCACGGCGCCGGAAACGCCGCCTGCTCGCGCGCGTACGGCCGGTTCCACTCCGTCGCGCATACCGCCGCCGCCGTGTGCGGAGCATGTTTCAGCGCACTGTCCTCGTACTTCACCCGGCCGGTCTCGATGTCGCGAATCTCCTGCCGGATCGCGATCAACGCGTCGCACAGCCGGTCGCACTCCGCCCGCGACTCGCTCTCGGTCGGCTCGATCATCAGCGTCCCCGCGACCGGCCACGACATCGTCGGCGCGTGGAACCCATAGTCCATCAGCCGCTTCGCGATGTCATCGACCGTCACGTGCGCCGTCTTCTGCACTTCGCGGCAATCCAGGATGAACTCGTGGGCGACTCGGCCGTTCTGCCCCGTGTACAGCACCGGGTAATGCTCGCGCAGCCGGTTCGCCATGTAGTTTGCGTTCAGGATGGCAACCTGCGTCGCCTTCGTCAGCCCGGCCGTCCCCATCAGCCCGATGTACATCCACGAGATCGGCAGGATCGACGCGCTGCCGAACGGCGCCGCCGCCACCGGCCCGATCGCCTGCGCCCCGCCGCACGCCACCACCGGATGCCCCGGCAGGAACGGCGCCAGGTGCACCGCGCACGCGATCGGCCCCACGCCCGGCCCGCCACCGCCGTGCGGAATGCAGAACGTCTTGTGCAGATTCAGATGCACCACGTCGGCGCCGATATCCGCCGGCCGGCACAACCCGACCTGCGCGTTCATGTTCGCGCCGTCCATGTAGACTTGCCCGCCGTGCTCGTGGACGATCTGGCACAGCTCGCGAATGCCCGCCTCGAACACGCCGTGCGTCGATGGATACGTCACCATGATCGCGGCCAGCCGGTCGCG
This sequence comes from Phycisphaerae bacterium, assembly GCA_017999985.1. Classification (NCBI taxonomy): domain Bacteria; kingdom Pseudomonadati; phylum Planctomycetota; class Phycisphaerae; species Phycisphaerae bacterium. Next base: position 84,913 of record JAGNKU010000009.1, read on the forward strand.
GTGCTCGCTCGCCCGCGCCCGCAGATCGGTCAGGTCGATGTTGCCCTGCGCGTCGCACGCCACCGGCACGACGCGCAAGCCCGCCAGCGCCGAGCTCGCCGGGTTCGTCCCGTGCGCCGACACCGGGATGAGGCACACGTCGCGCTCGCCCTGCCCGCGCGCCGCATGGTACGCCCGGATCACCTGCAGCCCCGCGTATTCGCCCGCCGCGCCCGAGTTCGGCTGCACCGACACCGCCTGGAAACCCGTGATCTCGGCCAACCAGGCCGACAGCGTCCGCATCAGCTCGGCATAGCCCTCGGCCTGCTCCGGCGGCACGAACGGGTGCAGGTTCGCGAACTCCGGCCACGTGATCGGCAACATCTCCGCCGTCCCGTTCAGCTTCATCGTGCACGAACCCAGCGGGATCATCGACTGGCACAGCGACAGGTCGCGCGCCTGCAGCCGGTGCAGATACCGCAGCATTTCATGCTCGGCATGGTAGCTGTTGAACACCGGATGCTGCAGGTAGCCGCTCGACCGCGCCAGCGGCGCCGGATACACAATCGCGCCCGCCCCGGCCAGGTCTTCGACCGAGAACGGCACCTCGTGCTTGCCCGCGAAAATCCCCCACAGCTCGGCCACCTCAGCCTTCGTGCTCAACTCGTCGAGCGACAAGCCGACGGTGCCGTCGCCGTAGTCCCGCAGGTTGATCTGCTGCTTCCGCGCGCGGCTCAGCACGCCCGCCGCCGCCCGCTTGCCCACCTTGATCCGCAGCGTGTCAAAGAACGGCTCGTTCCCGAGCTCGATCCCCAGTCGCCGCAGCCCCGCCGCCAGCACCTGCGTCAGCCCATGCACACGCTGTGCGATCCGCCGCAAGCCCTGCGGCCCGTGGTACACCGCGTACATGCCGGCCATGATCGCCAGCAGCACCTGCGCCGTGCAAATGTTGCTCGTCGCCTTCTCGCGCCGAATATGCTGCTCGCGCGTCTGCACGGCCAGGCGATACGCCGGATTGCCGTGCGCGTCCTTCGATACGCCGATCAGCCGCCCCGGCATCTGCCGCGCGAATTCGTCGCGCGTCGCCATGAACGCCGCATGCGGCCCGCCGAAGCCCATCGGCACGCCGAACCGCTGCGCCGACCCGACCACGATGTCAGCACCCCACTCGCCCGGCGGCCTCAGCAGCGTCAGCGCCAGCGGGTCCGCCGCCACCACGGCCAGCGCCCCGGCCGCGTGCGCTGCCTGCACCAGGTCGCTGTAGTCGTAGACGCGCCCGTCCGTCGCCGGGTATTGCAGCAGGACGCCGTACAGGCCCTGCTTCTCGAAATCGATGTCCTGCACGTCGCCGACGTGAATCTCGATCCCCAGGGCCTTCGCCCGCGTCTGCACGACAGCGATCGTCTGCGGGTGGCAGTTCGCCGCCACGAAGAACCCGTTCTGCGGGCGCTTGGCGACGCGGTGCGCCATCGTCATCGCTTCGGCGGCCGCCGTGCCCTCGTCCAGCAGTGACGCATTCGCCAGCGGCATCCCCGTCAGGTCCGCCACCATCGTCTGGTAGTTCACCAGCGCTTCCAGCCGGCCCTGCGAGATCTCCGCCTGGTATGGCGTGTACTGTGTGTACCAGCCCGGGTTCTCCAGGATGTTCCGCTGGATGATCGGCGGCACGATGCAGCCGTAGTAGCCCATGCCGATCAGGCTGCGCTGCACCTGGTTCTTCGCCGCGATCGCGCGCAGCGCCGCCAGCAGCTCGTATTCCCCCCGTGGCGGCGGCAGATCGAGTGGCTTCTGCACACGGATCTCCGCCGGCACCGTCGCCTGCACGAGCGCGTCGAGCGACTCGTAGCCCAGCGTCGCGAGCATCGCGCGGATGTCGTCGTCGCTCGGGCCGATGTGACGATGGATGAACGTATCGGAGGGGCTCAGAAACTGCGCGGCGTTGAATTCATGCGACATTGCGGTAGGAACTCCCTGCGGAGCAGCCAGCTGTGCAAACGGGCGGCGAGCAGGCAACAACCGCGCCGCGCTCTCGCGCGGCGCCCTTGTCACCTTGTCACGTTGTCACCTTATCACTCTCTAGTGTTCCGCGATCATCCGGTCGTAGGCGGGCCCGTCCAGCAGCTTCGCGAGCGGGCTGAGATCGCTGCACTGGATCCGGATCATCCACCCCGCTTCCAGCGGATCCGTGTTGAGCAGCCCCGGCTCGTCGGCGAGCTTCGTGTTCACCGCCGTCACCGTCCCCGACACCGCGCAATACAGCTCGCCGGTCGCCTTGACCGATTCGATCTCGCCAAAGTGGCTCCCCCCCGTCACTTGCGCCCCCACCTTGGGCAGATCGACGAACGTGATATCGGTCAACTCATCAGCCGCAAACTGCGTGATGCCGACCGTGACCGTGTCGCCCTCGACCTTGAACCATTCGTGCGTCTGCGAATACTTGCGATCGTTGGGCACCGCCATGCCGGGACTCTCCTAAAAAACCCGTCCTGCCCGCCGGCCGGATGACCGGCGGAACGAGCATTCTATAGCTCACCTCGCCCCAGCGGTAGCCCCGGCGCGCCCTATGGCGAAACGCCCCCCGTCCGCTGCCGGGCCGCCTCGAGCGCTGCCCGTGCCCCGGCGTTTTCCGGATCAAGCCGCAGCACCTCGCGGTACTCCGCGATCGCCGCCGCCAGGTCCCCCTGCTGCTCCAGCGCCAGCCCCAGCTTCAGCCGCGCGCTTGCCCGCCGCGCATCGAGCGCGAGCGCCATCCGGTACTGCGCTGCTCCCTGTGCCAGCCTGCCCTGCCGGCACAGCAGCAAGCCCAGGTCTTCGCGCAGGCCCGCGTCCTGCGGCTGCACTGACACGAGCATCTCATACTCGCCGATCGCTTCCTCGATCCGCCCCTGCTGTATCAGCAATGCCGCCAACGCGGCCCGCAGCTCGACTTGCCCCGGCTTGAGCTGCAACGCGGCCTGCAACTGCGCCGCCGCCTCGTCCAGACGCCCACGCTGCGCCAGAATCCGTGCCCGGGCGGCATACATCTCGCTCGCGCGCAACGCTCGCGGGTCCAACCGCAGCGCCTGGCTCAGATACGTGTCCGCTTCTTCCAGCCGCCCCTGTGCCAGGTGCGCAAATCCCAGGTTCGCCTGCGCCCGTGCGTAGTCCGGCTGCACGCGCACCGCGGCCAGGAAGCTCTCCACCGCTTCGTCCGTCCGCCCGCGGTCCAGCAGCAACGCGCCGCGATTGTTCAGCGCCAGCGCATAGCCGGGCTGAATCTCCAGCGCCCGGTCATACGCTGCCAGCGCCGCGTCCACGTCGCCCGTCATCGCCCGCACGTCGCCTACACAGCGGTACATCGCCGGCTTGAAATCCAGCCGTTCCTCCACAAATGGCCCCGGCACCGTGCCCAACAACACACATCCGCCGAGCACGCCACCAGCAAGCGCGCTCTGCCCCCACCGCCGGCGAGCCACCAGGTCCACCAACGCCAGGGCCCCCGCCGCCGCCAGCAACACAACCACCGGCACCAGCGGCACGCGATACCGCCCGGTCACGAACACCAACACCACCGCCAGCGGATACAGCGTCAGAAACAGCCAGACCGGCGCAGGAACCCGCCGTGCCCGCCAGATCAATCCTACGACCGCCAGCGGCAGCACCACGCCGAACGGAAATCCAAAGCCCCCGAGCTTCCATACCAGCAACCGGATCAGCCCCGACCACTGCGCGAACAGGTACACGTTGACATTGCGCGGAATCTCGCGGGAGTTCACGAACTGCAGCGCCTTGTGCGCCAATCCCGCGACGAACGCCCCGGGCTGCGTCGCCGCGTAGTCGCGCGTCTGCGCATAGAACCAATCCGCCTTGTCCCAGAACGCTGTCCGCCCATCCTGCTCAGGCAACAGCGTCAGCCGCTCCCACTCGTCGCCTGGCTGCACCGTCACCAGCTCGTCATAGTGCGGATTGTTGCCAATGTAGAAGTTAATCCCACCCGACGCCGGCAAGATCGTGAATCGCCCGCTGGCGCGAGAGCTCAGGCTCGCCACCGGCAGCGCCACGCACGCGAAGCCCGCAGCCACCACACCGGCAACCTGCCCTGCCCGCTTCCCGCCGCCGCGTCTCCACGCCACGACCAGGAGCCACACGCACGCGGCAACGAATGGCGGCAGAAACGTCGGCCGCGTCAGCACGCTCAGTGCCCCACAGACGCCCAGCGCCCCACAGGCCCCCATCCCCAGCGTCGCCTGCGCCCGCAGCAGTAGCAACAGCAACACCACGCCCCACAGCGCCGCCCACCCCTCCGCCAGCAGCTCCCCCTCCAGGAAGATCAGCGGGGCGTAAAACGCGACCACGATCCCCGCGACCACGCCCGTCCGGCGATCAAAGATGCGCGCCCCCAGCCGATACGTCAGTACGCACGTCAGCGCCCCCAGCCCCGCCTGCACGATCTTCGCAAACAGGATCGACGATCCGCTGACTGCGTACACCACGGCCAGGTACATGGGATAGAAGAAGGGTTGCCAGAACCACTCCTTGGTCAGCGGCTTGCCCGCGACCAGACTCCGCGCCAGGTTGTGGTACGTATCGGCGTCGACGATTGGTGCGTAGAACGTCGGGTTGGCCGCGCTTTGGTACAGGTAGATCAACCGCACCAGCAGCGCGAGGACGAACAGCCCCACGACGACCCGCAGGTCCCCGGTCACCCGGGCAGAAGTGTCCTGCACCGCGCCGCGCGGCGACTCCGAAGCTGCACGGCGCTGTGCCCGCCCGCGCGACATGTCCCGAGCCTAGCCGCAACATCCGGCCCGGGTCAACGCCGCCTCGCCGCCCGCGGCGGTACGGCGCGGCGCCCCTTCACCGCCCTCCAGCTCCCTGCGTCGCCCGCGGTCGGCCAGTTGTCAGAGTGCCCCCGCCGGCTCGGCCGCCGTATGCGCCACTGCCGGTGCGGCGTACGAGCCGCCCTTCACCATCGCGACCAGTTGCCCAACCATGTCCTGCACGGCCGCGGCCTCGCGGCCCAGACCCTCGGCCAGCGTCTGCGTGTCCGCCGCCCCGACCGCGTTCTGCTGGGTCATCTTGTCCATCTGTGACACGGCGGAGTTGACCTGCTCGGTGCCTTGCGCCTGCTCCTGCGACGCCTTCGTGATGCCGTTGACCAGCTCGGACACCCGCGTCGCATCGCCGACGATTGCGCTGAGTGACTTGGCCACATCGCCCGCCACGGCCGTGCCCTCGCGCGCCCGCGCGACCGAGTTCGCAATCAGCTCGCCGGTCTGCGCCGCCGCTTCGCTAGCCCGCTTGGCCAGGTTGCGCACCTCTTCCGCCACCACCGCGAAGCCCTTGCCGTGCTCGCCGGCGCGGGCCGCCTCTACCGCCGCGTTCAGCGCCAGCAGGTTCGTCTGGAACGCGATCTCGTCGATGGCCTTGATGATCTTGTCGATCTTGCCGGCGGACTCGTTGATCGCCGCCATCGCCTGGTTCAGCCGCACCGTGTTGCGGTCGCCCTCCGCGGCGGCCTCACGCGCCTTCGATGCCAGTTCGTTCGCCTGCTTCGCGTTCTCGGCGTTGGTGCGCGTCATCGCCGCCATCTGCTCCAGGGCGCTGCTGGTCTCCTCCAGCGAGGAGGCCTGCTCACTGGCCGAGTTGGCCAATCCGGTGCTCGACTGCCCCAGCTTCTGCGCGATCTCCACCAGCGCCTTCGAGCGCTGAGTCAGCGCGTCAATCATGTTCTGTAGCGCCCGCACCAGCGGCCGCACGACCACGGGCAGCAGCGTCGCGGCCATGACGAGGATCGCCGCCAGCGCCAGCCCCGCCGAGACCCACAGCGAGCGGCGCACCCCGGCCTCGAACTTGCCCTGGGCTTCCGCCAGCATGGCGTTGATCTTCTCCTTCGAGAAGCGCAGCCGCAGCAGGCCGTAGAGCTGCCCCGGCTGCGTGTCCGGCCGCAGCCGCACCATGTCCGCATCCACGCGCAGCGGGTAGTACATGGTGTAGGCCTGCGTGTCTTCGACCACCAGCACGTCCGTGGCCGTCTGGGCCTGGTCCAGGATGCCCCGCTCGATCACCTGGCCCACGCGCTCGGGTGGCGACGAGTGCTCGATCGTGCCGTTCGCGCCGACAAACGAGAATTCGTCGATGTCGGCATGCAGGCGCTGCTGTTCCGCGAACTGCACAAACTGCGTGTATTCGCCGGTCTGCAGCATCCGCTGCGTGGCCGCCACCTCGCCCTGCACGAGGCCCTGCGCCCCATCGCGCTTCACGCTCAGCGACGAGTCCTCCACGCCGCTCAGCGTGTTCTCGAAGCTCCGCACGTACAGCCGGTGCTGGATCGTGAACAGCACCGCCATGAACACGCCGAACAGCACCAGCGTCGGCAGAAAAATCCGCTTACCCAGGCTGGCCTTGCGAAACATCATGACTGGGTCCCCTTTCGATCCTGGTCGCTGTACGCGACGGCGTGATACTTCTCACCCTTCCGGTAGAACGCAAACGACTGCTTGTGGGCGAAGTCCTTGCTCGTGCAGGCGATGCACGGCGCGCCCGCCCGGATGCACCAGTTCACCCCGCCGTTCCACTGCCGCCGCGGACAGTTCGTGTGACTCAGCGGACCGAGGCACCCCAGCTTGAACAGGCAGCCCTCGTCCCCGAACTTCTCCGCGAACTCCTCTTTCTGCCAGTAATGGAAACGCGGGCAGTCGTCATGCACTGAGTGCTTGTAGAACATGTCCGGCGTAAACAGCTCCGGGTCGACTTTCGGATAGCCCTTCGCCGCCGCGTACGCCAGTGTCCCCACCAGCGATTCCGGATGCACCGGACAGCCCAGGCAGTTCACCAGCCGCTTCTCGACCGGGATCCCCTTGCTCTGCATGAACTGCACCAGGCCCACCGCGCCGGTCGGGTTGCCCTCGGCCCCCGGGACGCCGCCGAACGCCGCGCACGTCCCGGCCGTGACGACCAGGTCCGCGCGCCGCAGGGCGTCCGGCAGAATCTCCGTCAGCGGCCGACCGCCGACCACGCACGCCTCCGGCATGTCCGCCGGCAGCGCGCCTTCCAGGATCAGGTAGTAATTGCCCTCCTTCGTCACCTGTTGAACCGTCTCCAGCACCTGCGCCCCCTGGGCTGCACCCACCGTCGGGTGGAGCACCAGCGAGATCATCTGCGTCAGGATCTCGAACGGCCCCGGCTCGGTGGAGTTCAGAAACGACACGGAGCAGCCGCTGCACGACATCCCCTGCAGCCACATCACGCGCTTCTGCCGTTCAAAGATCTTCTGCAACCCGTCCGCCAACGCGCTTGCGACTCCGCGACTCAGCCCTGCGCCGGCCGCGAGGAACGCCGCCATCCGCATGAAATCACGTCGTGAATATGTGGCCATGACTCCGCCTTCTGTACGTTGCCTGACACACCCGCTGCACGTCCGCACCCGGCTCAATGCACTGCGCACGCAAGGCAGGGATCGTACGAACGCACCAGACGCCCGACCTCGATCGGCTGCTCCGGATCCTGTATGTGCATGCCTTCCAGCGCCTTCTCCACCGGCCCCGGCTGCCCCTGCGCGTCGCGCGGCGAGCAGTTCCAGGTCGTCGGCACGACGCACTGGTAGTTCGCCACGCGGTAGTCCTCGATGCTCAGCCAGTGCCCCAGCGCCCCGCGCGGCGCCTCCGTCAACCCAAACCCCTTCGCGCTCTTGGGCAGCTCGAAATCCGCCGCGGCGGGCGCATCAATCTCGATCTCGTCGAGCCAGCGCCGGGCCTGTCGCGCCAGCCAGGCGGCCTCCAGCGCCCGGGCCACATGCCGCCCCAGTACCGAGGTCAGCTTCTCGAGCGGGACGTTGGCCTGCGCGCAGAACGCGTCCACTTCCTTCTTCACCCAGCCGCCATCGCCCGCCAAGTAGTTCACCATGACCCGCGCCAGCGGCCCGACCTCCAGCGGTCGCCGCCGATACCGCGGCGCCTTGATCCAGCTATACGCCCCGGCTTTCGCCGGCTTCGGCTCCGTTGCTCCTTCCCCCGGGTGCCGCGCGGCGGCGTCGGCATACCGCGCACACGACGCCTCCTCCGTGATCTGCTGCTGGTCGAACGCTTCCCACTTCCCGTCGACCACGACACCCGGCTTGAAAAACCGGTTGCCGGCGTCGTCCATCTCGAACACGCCATAGCTCAGGAAGTTCCCGTAGCCCCCGCCGGTCTCGAGGTATTGCGGGAACTCGGCCGCCACTTCGAGCAGGTCGGGCACGTACGTGCCCTCCACGAAGTCCAGCACGCGGTCAAGCCGGGCGCGGTACGCCAGCACGCTCTCGACGGTCGGCGTCTGCGTGCAGCCGCCGGGCACCAGCGCTGTCGTGTGGGGCAGCCGCGCGCCAAACACGGCGCCCATCTCATGGCACACCTGCCGCAACCGCAGCGCCTGCACATAGTGGGCCAGCAGCGCGGCGTTGCGGTCGGTGCTCTTCACATAGTCCACCTCGTAACGCGGCAGGAACGGCGCCGCTGGAAACGTGTCCTGGCGCCCCAGTGCGGCTTCCACCCAGGTCCTGACCGTCTTCAGCGTGCGGTCGCTGCCGGCATACTGCAGCACGGCCTTCACGTCGACAAAATCCAGCGCCGCGAGCTGATAGAAGTGCAGGATGTGTGAATGCAGGTAGTTCGCGGTTTGAATCAGGTTCTGCAGCAGCCGGCCATTGTGATTCGGCTTGATCCCGTACGCCGCCTCCTGCGCGCGAACCGAAGCGATTCCGTGTGACACCGGACAGACGCCGCAGATGCGCTGTGTGATCTGCTGCGCATCCAGCGGATCGCGACCGTGGAGAATGCGCTCCAACCCCCGGAACATCTCGCCTTCACAGCGCGCTGCCGTGATGCGCACGCCCTGGCCTGCATCTCCCTCCACCGGCTCCGTCTCTGTGTGAACCGCGAGGTGCCCCTCAATCCGCGTCACCGGGCTGACCGTCACTGTGCTGCTCATGTACGACCTCCAGTCGCCTGGCGTCTACCGCGCCGAGGCCACGCCATGTCGCCAACGCATCCCTGCCTGCACGCGTGCCGGACCACGGACACCACCCCTCCGCACCCAGATCAGACAGACCCGAGCGTTTGCGGGCCGACTGCGCCACACGCGCCTGCCAACGACTGCTGACAGCGTCGCGACGCGGCTGCATGCGCGCTATCGACTCAACGCCCGCGCGAAATCAGGCGCAGCTCTATAGCGCAGTGGGATTTGCACCATCTCGATTCTTCGCTCTACCACGTAAACCTGATGCCGGACGTGGCAAGCGTGTGAGAGCGTGCCAGAGTTGAAACACCCCCGCTCGTAGTGGCGCTCCAGCGAATCCGCAAGTTGAGCGCACGCACTGCGCACGGACTGCGCGGCGCGCATGGCCGTGCGCACGGCGCCGCGCACCGCCAACACCCTGTCGGGACACCCCGCCTGACAGACCGCCGCGCCGACGAAACCTTACGCCAGATTCATCGTCATCAGGAAGAGCCGGTTGCTCTCGACCTTCTGCAGCCGGTTGCGCAGCAGCTCCACCGACTCCACCGGATTCATGTCGCTCAACACGCGACGCAGCATGTAGATTTTTTCGAGCTCCGCCGGATGCAGGAGCAGCTCTTCCTTGCGTGTGCCCGACGCCGGGATGTTGATCGCCGGCCAGATGCGCTTGTCGACCAGGCGCCGATCCAGGTGCAGCTCGCTGTTGCCGGTGCCCTTGAACTCCTCGAAGATCACCTCGTCCATCTTCGACCCGGTGTCGACCAGCGCCGTCCCGATGATCGTCAGGCTGCCGCCCTCCTCGATGTTGCGGGCCGCCCCGAAGAATCGCTTCGGCTTCTGCAGCGCGTTCGCATCGACGCCGCCCGTCAGGATCTTGCCCGAGTGCGGCACTTCGGTGTTGTACGCGCGGGCCAGACGCGTGATCGAGTCCAGTAGAATCACCACGTCATGCCCGTACTCCACGAGGCGCCGCGCCTTGTCGATCACCATCTCGGCGACCTGCACGTGCCGACTCGCCGGCTCGTCGAAGGTCGAACTGATCACCTCGGCCTTCGTCGCCCGCTGCATCTCGGTCACTTCCTCCGGCCGCTCGTCGATCAGCAGGATGATCACCTTCGCGTCCTCGTGGTTCGCCGAGATCGCGTTCGCCATCTTCTGCAGCAGCACCGTCTTGCCCGTCCGCGGCGGGGCCACGATCAGCATGCGCTGCCCCTTCCCGATCGGCGTCACCATGTCGACGATGCGCATGTTCAGCTCGTCCGGCGTCGTCTCCAGGAACAACCGCTCGTTCGGGTGCAGCGGCGTCAGGTCCTCGAAGTTCGTCTTCTCGGTCACCGACTCGGGCGACTCGTAGTTGATCGCCTCGACGCGCAGCAGCGCGAAGTACCGCTCCGACTCCTTCGGCGGACGGATCTGTCCCGCGACGATGTGCCCATTGCGCAACCCGAACCGGCGAATCTGCGACGGGCTGACGTAGATGTCGTCGGGGCACGGCAGGTAGTTGTACTCCGGGCTGCGCAGGAAGCCGAAGCCGTCGGGCAACACCTCGAGCACGCCCTCGCCGTAGAGCAGGCCGTTTTGGCTGATGCGGCGCTTCAGGATCTGGAAGATCAGGTCCTGCTTCGGCAGGCCCACGTATTCCTCGATCTCCTCCTTGCGCGCCACCTCGTGCAGTTCGGCGACCGTCATTTTCTGCAGGTCGGTGATGTGCAGCTCGCCGCGCTTGATCCGCTCGTACTTCTCGTGCGTCTCGCGGTCAATCGGCGAGCTCTCGTCGTAGTCACCCTTCTTCTTCTTGCTCTTCTTCTTATGCTCCTCGCCGGCCGTTTCCTCTTCCGCGGCGGGGGCTTCCACTGGCGCGGCAGCCTCCGACTCGGGCAGGGTCTCGGTCGCGACGAACTGCGAGTCGTCGTCGCCCGACGCCTTTTCCGGCTCGGTCTCAGCCGCGGCGGCCTCAGCCACCGGGCTTTCGCCCTCGTTGGGAATGCTTTCGATAACGTCTTGCAGCTTCTTCTTGCCGCGCGCGCTACGTGTCGTTGACTTCGCCATGCTCAACTCCAGAAAACGTGCCGGTTCCACATCGGCCCGACGGCGCCCTACGGAGGGCCCTGTCGGCCGGCTACCGGCGTGCCGCACTCGCGGTGTCTACGAGTGCCGCGCCAAAATCGCCGCAAGGATGTCGGCCACCTGGGGGCGGAGTTTTTCGGCCGGCCCGTCGTTCTCCACGACGAACGCGGCCCGTGAACGCTTCTCATCCAGCGGTAACTGCCAACCTTCCCGCCGTCGGACTTCCTCGGCCGTCCAACCGCGCTCCCGGCGCAGCCGCGTCAGCCGCTGGGATTCGCCCGCGTTTACAAAGACAATCGTGTCGCACTCGCGATCAAGATGGCTTTCTAGCAGGAGCGGGGAATCGATGACGATGGCCTTGACTGCTGATTCTTCTTCAACCGCTTGTATCATAGCGGCCCGGCGCTGGGCGATCAAGGGGTACACCAGGCTTTCCAGCCGCGTCTTCTCGCCCGCGTCCGCAAACACGATTTTCGCGATCCGCCGGCGGTCCGGACCCCCGTCCGGAGCTACAACCGCCTCCCCCCACCAGTCCCGCAGCGTCGCCAGCACCTCCGGCCGCCGGAGGATCTCGTGGTTCAGCCGGTCCGAATCAACGACCAAGCACCCCTGGCGCTCAAACTCCGCCGCCACGCGCGATTTACCGGCGCCGATCCCCCCGATGATTCCGATGACCGGCTTTGTGCGCTTCACGTTCTGGTCCGGAACTGATAAGTGGCAGGGAACTCCCGCAGGCTACCAGCCGCCTGCGTTCTGTGGCATGGGTGTTCCGCGGGAAACCGCCATCCCATGCGGCGTGGGCGCCCCTTCTGCGCGCACGGGCGTCCCGCCCGTGAACCCTATTTGCCCGATTCCGCCTGCCTTGTCAACCGCGGGAGCGCTCACCTCCCGTTCGGTTCAAGGCATTGTGGCACCTGCCTCTGGAGATTCCGCCGTCGTGCCTCCGTACCATCGTCTCTTCCACCTCCCCACCCTGCCCGCTAAATTACGCCTTTCGCCACCGCTCCGCCGCCGGGCGGCGCGGTCGGCCGTCTCTGCTTCCGGGAGCCGCTATGAACCGCCCCATCCGTGTCCTCATCGCGAAAATCGGCCTCGACGGCCATGACCGCGGCGCCAAGCTCATCGTCCGCAACCTCCGCGACGCCGGCATGGAAGTCATCTACACCGGCCTCTGGCAAACCCCCGCCGCCACCGTCCACGCCGCCTTGCAGGAAGACGTCGACGTCCTCGGCGTCAGCCTGCTCTCGGCCGCGCACCTCACGATCATGCCCGAGCTGCGCCGCCTCTGCACCAACGCCGGCATTGCCCAGTTGCCCATCACCGTCGGCGGCATCATCCCCGAAGAGGACCACCAGGCCCTCCGCAACGCGCAGATCGACGGCATCTTCAACCCCGGCACGCCGACGCAGGTGATTGTCGACGCCTTTCGCAAGCTCGCCGCCGATTACCGCGCCCGCCGCGCTGCCGTCAGCGCCGCCCCCGACATCAAGACCCCCACGGGCCTCGCCCGCGCCATCACGCTCATCATGCAGGGTGACACCGACCGCCTCGGAAGCGTCCCCGCCCCTACCAATAACACGATCACGCTCGGCATCACCGGTTCCCCCGGCGTCGGCAAGAGCACCTTCATCGGCAAGCTCGCCCGCGGCCTCCGGGAACGCAATCACCGCGTCGCCGTCGTCGCCGTCGACCCCACCAGCCCGATCACCGGCGGCTCGGTCCTCGGCGACCGCCTGCGGATCATGTCGAACCAGCCCGACCACGACCTCTTCGTCCGCAGCCTCGCCTCTGAAGGCCAGGCCGGCGGACTCGCCCCGCACTGCGCCGAAATCACGCGCCTCTGTGCGGCGGCGGGTTACGACATCATCCTGGTCGAGACCGTCGGCGCCGGCCAGAACGACACCGACATCCGCAACCTTGCCAACCACGTGCTGCTGCTGCTCATGCCCGGCGCCGGCGACGCCATCCAGTTCGCCAAGGCCGGCGTGTTCGAAATCGCCACCGGCTACGTCGTCAATAAGGCCGATCTCCCCGGTGCCGACGTGACCGTCCGCCAGCTCCACGAATCGCTCGAAGACCAACGCCCCATCTGGCAGGTCAGCTCGCTGCGCAACGAGGGCCTGGCACCGCTGTGCGACTGGCTCGAGGAGCAGCTCTCGAAGTAGGCGCGCGCATGCCGCATCCAGCCCCCACCTCCGGAGCGGACCGAGCGCCGTTCAACCCGCGCTGGTTGCCCTGGGTCGCCATCCCTGCGCTGCTCCTGCTCACCGCCGTCCTGGCCGTGACCTCGCTGCTCGGCGACAGCGTCACTTATGACGAAACCAGCCATCTCACCGCCGGCATGAGCGTGCTGCAGACCGGCGACTTCCGTCTCGCGCCCGATCACCCGCCGCTGGCCAAGCTGTGGTGCGCCTGGCCGTTGCGGTTCATGGATACGCAGTGGCCCCCCGCCGACAACAAATATTGGCTCGCCGCCAACGTCTTCGCCTTCGGCCGCGTGTGGCTCTTCGAGCTCAATGACGGCCAACGCCTCATGACCATCGGCCGCTGCATGATGGTCATCCTGCTCCTTGCTACCTGCGCGACGACCTACGCGCTCGCTCGTCGTCTCTTCGGCCCGGGCGCGGGACTGCTGGCACTCGCGCTCGCGGCATTGAGTCCGACGCTGCTCGCCCACGGTCGGCTCGTGACGACCGATCTGCCGATCACGCTCGTCACGGCGCTGACGCTGCTGACCTTTGATCGCCTCATGGAGCACAACACGTGGGCGCGTCTGCTCCTGGCCGCCGCCGCCCTCGCCGCCGCCAGCGTGACCAAGATGTCCTGGCCGCTCGTGCTCCCGGCGCTCGTCGTGATGGCGATTGTGGCCATCGTTCGCCGCGTCCCCGCTGACAAACGTACTCGCCGAGCTCGCGCCGGCGCCGCGTTCGGCAGCCTTGGCTTCATGGCCTTCGTGACGTGGCTCGGCATCTGGACGTGCTACGGCTGGCGCAGCGCCGTTATCGCGCCAGTAGTGCCGACGGGCAACGTAGCGGCGACGCAGGCCCAGGTAAATCAAGCGAACGAGGCCCTGGCCCTGCAGTGGCACCGCGTCGTGCTGAATCCCGACGGCACACCGCGCCGCGGCTGGCTCCGCGCATTTCTGCGCTTTGCCGCCGACCACGGGCTCCTTCCCGACGCTTATCTGCTCGGCCTCGCCCAAACGCTGGAGGCCACGAGTCAACGCTACGCCTACCTCATGGGCGACTACTCCACCACCGGCTGGCGGTCGTACTTCCCGATCGCATTCGCGCTCAAGACCCCCCTGCCGACCATTGCCCTGATCGTGATCGGCGTCGCCACCCTCGTACGTTTCCGGCTCCGCAGTCGGGCGCCCACCCTGGTCGCCGGCGTGCTTACATTTGTCATCATCTACGGTCTATACGCGGTCTTCGGCCACCTCAACATTGGCCATCGCCATTTGCTCCCGCTCTACCCGCTGCTATTCGCACTCGCCAGCGCGACCACGCTGTCGGCGGCGTCCCCCCTCCGCGAGAGGACGTCTGGCAGCAATCCCCTCCCTCCCGGGGAGAGGGCAGCGGGACGGTCAGAATCCGGTACCTCCAGCCAGCGCCCCGCCGCGCCGCTGAACCCAAGCGACCTCGCAAGGGCTCGCATCGGATGGGGTCTCATCGGCTTCGCGCTCCTCTGGCTCCTCATCGCCAACCTGCAGATCTACCCCCACTACCTCGCCTACTTCAACGAGCTGATCGGCGGCCCCGCCCACGCCTCCGCGTACCTCGCCGACAGCAATCTCGACTGGGGCCAGGACCTGCTGCGCCTCGCCGACTACGCCCGCGCGCATCCGGACGAGCAGGTCAAGCTCGCCTACTTCGGCAGCGCCGTTCCCACGCGCTACTTGTCCTGCACGGCACTGCCCAGCTGCATGGACTTCACGCCCCGCGCCGACCTCTCGCCGGGCACGTACGTCGTCAGCATCACGCAGCTCCTGGGCGTCTACGACCCGGAGATCCGCCCCGGTTTCTGGAACGACGTCACTCGCACCGCCTACGCCAGACTCGGCGAGCTCGCCGCCGCCGGCACCGATGCCGCACAACGTGCCGAAGCCCAGCGCGAATACGGGGACCTGCGCGCCAAACGACTGATAAGTCGCTTGCGCGAACGCCCGCCCGATGCGCGCGTCGGCTACTCGTTATTCATTTACCAACTGGATACCGACCACATCGCCAGACTTACCGAGCCCTGAGCGCCGCACGTCCGGAAAAACACCGATCGCGCCACCACAGTTCGCGCGCGCCCGGTCGGGGCATATTGATCCAAACCTCCCAGTTTGCCCATCCCGCCGGACGCTTTGAACCATCTAGCAAGTGGGGAAGGTGAGCCCGTGTGGCGAGGTACTCCACATGGTTAGTGTGTGCGCACGGATCGGAACGCTGCTTGCACTGGCCCTCGGGGGCGTGGCTCTGACGGGCGGCTGCGGTGCCCTCCCGGCCGATTGGGGCGATCCCGCATCCTGGACGGCCGCCGGCATTTGGTCCGGCCAGGCCACAGGCGACGTCGGGGACGATGGCTCATCAACGGCCGGTGCGGACACCGCGGACACGGACGGCGAATTCCTCACGGTGGTATCCGGCACCGAGCAGATCCGCGTGCTCGTACAAGCCGGTGACGACCAGGTAGTCAACGCGGGTGCCCACGTCGTGCTGGACGGCTCAGCAACGCGCAGTGGAGCACCCATGGAGTTACAGTACTACTGGTCGCAACTCGACGGGCCGGCGGTGACCCTCGACGCGCCGGAGTCATTGCGGCCTAACTTTCGAGCCCCGGCGGCCACGGCAGACCTGACGCTGATTTTTGAACTGCGGGTCTCGCTCGGCACGCAATCTGCGCGCGATACGGTGGCAATCACGGTCCTCGGCTCAGGAGAGCCAGATTCTCCGCCCGGCGATGGCGTCTCCCCCGGAGAGGAACCTCCCCCACCAGGGGATTCGTACCCCCCGCCACCTGCATTCGAGCCACCGGTGGCCTACGCTGCGGACTGGGGCTTCGACCCGGAGGATTCGACGGAGTACATCCAGGCGGCGATCAATTCCGGCGCGCGGACGGTCGTGATCCAGAACATGGGCGCCGATTGGGTGGTGGAGCCGATCACGCTCGTGAGTAACCAACTAATTGTCTTCGAGCCGGGTGTCGTGGTCGTTGCCAAGCCGGGCTCGTTCCACCAGTTATACGACTGCCTCTTCACGGGAAGCGCAGTCAGCAATGTAACGGTCCACGGCTACGGTGCGACGCTGCGCATGCGGAAAGAGGATTACGCCGGGCCCAACTACGCGTTCAGCCAGTGGCGGAGTTGCCTGGCGTTCAGCGGCCCCGTGAATCTCGCGATTCGCGGCCTGCGCTGTGAGAAGTCCGGCGGCGACGGCATCTGGATCCGCTACCGCTATGACGCGTACGGTCGGCGCTTCCCCGCCGAGAATGTGGAGATAACGGACTGCGTGTGCGACCAGAATTACCGCCAGGGTATCAGCATCACTGGCATTCGAACGCTCCGAATCAATAACTGCGTGCTAAGCAATTCGAGTGGCAGCCCGCCGCAGTCAGGCCTCGACATCGAGACGGATTTCGAGGACGGTGAGCTGTCCGACATTGTGGTCAGCAATTGCGTGGCGCAGAACAACGCTGGCTACGGTTTCTTTGTGCAGACCAAGAGCATGACCACGGCCGCGCCACCGTTTTCTGTTCTCCTCCAAGACTGTTACGCCACTGGGAATCTGAGCGGCGGCCTCGGCGCGATGACCACCGCTGCGGGCCCCGCCGGACTGGTGGAATTTCGTAACTGCGTCATCGACGGCGGCGGGGCACCGGGAATCAATGCGCGTTGGGGCGGAGCCCTGAGCCAGGTGCGCTTCACGGAGTGCATCGTGCAGAATATTGGTGGGGCAGTGCCGCTGACCGGCGTTCCGGTCAACGTGGCGATGCCGCGCGTGTCCGAACTCAGCCCGGACGGTCGGGTCCAGTTCATTGACTGCACCGTGTATGACACCGGAAATCGGCACTTCATGGGGCTGGGCCCCGAGGCCGAAGAAGGCATTTACGACATCCGCGGCACGATCGACGTGTACAACTCGCTTGACTATCCCGGGCGCTGGTACGACGTGGAGGAATACCCCGGCTTGAGCGTGACCTACCATGCGTACCCCTGAGGTGCGCGACACGCCGCCCCCGCAGCCTAACGCCCCGTATGCCCAAACCCGCCGCTGCCGCGCGCGCTGTCCGTCAGTTCATCCACCAGCTCCACCGTTACCCGTGCAACCGGCGCAATGATCAACTGTGCAAACCGCGTCCCCCGTTCGATCGTGTAAGGCTCACGCGCGCAGTTCCCCAGGATCACCTGCAGCTCACCGCGATAGTCCGCATCAATCGTCCCCGGCGAATTCGGCAACATCAATCCGTGCCGCAGCGCCAGCCCGCTCCGCGCCCGCACCTGCCCCTCGTACCCCGGCGGAATTTCCACGAACAACCCCGTCGGGATTAGCTTGATCTCCCCCGGCGCAATCGTGATCGGCTCATCATTCGCTGCGTACAGGTCCAGCCCCGCCGCGTGCGCCGTCATGTACTGCGGCAGCGGCAGGTCATCCAACCCTGCCCGCCGGCGAATCTTCAAAATCGGGTCCATGCCTTCATCCCATGCGAGAGCGCGGTTCCTGCGCGGCGCCGCTGAGTATAGCGCCGCCCGCGCCCCCTTGACAGGCGTGCCGCCGAATCGCGAAATACAATCTGGATTGCGTGGACTGCGGCGTGCGCGACCCGCCGGTGGTCGGCATGTGGATCGCGCCTGGTATGTTGTCCCTATGCCTTGGAGCTGGCCGCCGTGGCTGCCTTGCCGGATTTGACCCCGCTGGGCGTGCAACGCACAGGTGACCACCTGACGTTCACCCTCATGAGTTCGGAGGACATCCTCCCGGAGCTGCCCGCCGACTACGAGCAGCTCCTTTCCATGCGTCTCCAGGAAATCCTCGCCGAGCCCCGCAACCTCACCGCCGAGGTCAACCTCGCCGACCTCACCGGCATCTCCAGCCGCCAGCTCGGCTCGCTCATCGCCCTGCAGAAGGTGCTGCGCCCTCGTTTCGGCCGCGTCCCCGTCACCGGCTTGAGCGCCAACGTCCGTCACGTACTCACGCTCACTCACGTCGATCGGCTTTTCGAGCTCCCCTGAGCCGCCCCGGCCTCTCCGCGAGGACCATCCCATGTGCATGGAACGCTACATTCGCCTCTTCGCCGGCGTATTCGTTCTGGCCAGCGTCCTGCTGGCCCACTTCCACAGCCCCTACTGGCTGTTCTTCACCGCGTTCGTTGGCCTGAACCTCTTCCAGTCCGCCCTCACGCGGTGGTGCTTGATGGAGGACATCCTCCGCAAGCTCGGCGTGCCTCCCTGCCAGCACGGGCAGCCGGGTGAAAACGTGACCAAGTAACAAGGTGACCGTGCGGACCGCGCCGCCAAGCCGCATGGCGCCGTGCTGCTTGTTACCTTGTCACTTTGTTACCTTGTCACTTCGTGGTAGAGCGTGTCCCGCTCCACCGGCGTGCACCCCGCCTCGCGCAGCAGCCGCCGGATCTGGTCCACCGACAATTCCTGCCGGTTCGTCCCCTGCCCCTCCCGTTTCGTGATGTCGTACCACACCACCGTCCCGTCAAAATCGTCCACGCCCCAGTTCAACGCGACCTGTGCCAGCTTCGGCGACTGCATGATCCAGAACGCCTTGATGTGGGCGAAGTTGTCCAGTATCAGCCGCGCCACGGCCAGCGTGCGCAGATCGTCCAGCCCGGTCGGCCCTGGCAAGTGCGCGAACTCGCTGCCGTCCGGAATGAACGATAGCGGCACGAAGCACTGAAACGCCGCTTTGCGCCGTGCCAGCGATACATCCTGGTGCTCGCGCAGCTTGATCATGTGCCCGATGCGTTCATCGACCGACTCGATATGCCCGTAGAGCATCGTCGCATTCGACGGAATGCCCAGCTCGTGCGCGACCCGGTGCACGTCGAACCAGTGCTGCTCACCCACCTTCGCCTTGAACGCCTCACTGTGCACGCGATCGTCAAAAATCTCCGCCCCGCCGCCCGGCAGGCTGTCGAGCCCGGCGTCACGCAACGCAGTCAGCACCTCGGCCACGCTCAGCCGCGGCTTCGTGATCCGCGTGAAGTGTACGATCTCGATGGCCGTGAACGCCTTGATATGCAGCCCCGGGCAGCGCGCCTTAATCGCCCGGCACATGTCCGTGTAGTAGGAGAATGGCAGTTTCGGATGCAGTCCCCCAACGACGTGCACCTCGGTTGCCCCGCGCTCCGCCGCCGACACCGCCTGCCCCACGACATCCTCGATCGAAAGCTCATACCCCTCCACCCCTGCGTGGCGTCGTGGCTTCGTGGCTCCGTGGCTTTCCGTCTGATAGGGCCTGTAGAACGAGCAAAACTTACACCGCAGCACGCAGTAATTCGTGTAATTGATATGCCGGTTGATGTTGTAGAACGCCTTCCGGCCATGCCGCCGTTCGCGCGCGAGGTTCGCGAGTTCGCCGACGGTGAAGATGTCCCGCGTCTGGTAGAGCGTCCGGCCATCCTCGGGGCTCAGCCGCTCCCCAGCCTCGACCTTTGCCCGGATCGACGCGAGCGCTGCGTCCGTGATCGTCTCCATCGCCGCCGGCATCGCCATCCTCGCTCAGGTCGGCCCGGTCAGGACCAACGGCTCGAAATTCGCCCCCAGCGCGACAATAATTGTAGCGACCGGCGAATTCCGCGGGAGAGCGAGCCCCCGCCGACCATGTGGTGTCGGCATCCGGACGGTCCTGTAGCATCGGCTCCTGGCGGCCGACGGGCAGCGGCCGACCTCCCGGTCGGCTGTCAGTGTGCAGCCCCGCCGATCAGACGGTGAAACAGAGTGTAGCAGCCGAGATGAGCGTCGCGCCGGACTCCGGCCCCGCAGGGGCCAACGGCTGTTGCCAGGGGCGCAGCCCCTGAACGATCTTTGGCCGCTATGATCAGTTCGACCCCGCGGGGGTCGACAGGCCACCGGCCACCGAGGTGCACATGAAGAACGCCTGGTCCATCGTCCTGCTGCTCGCCCTGGTTGCCTTCGCCTACCTCCAGTTCACCGGCAAGCTCGGCGGACGCTGAGGCGCCCCGGCCGCAGGACCCGGTCCGGGTCGTGCCATCTCCGTCGGCAACAAGGCCAGCCCCTTCCAGGCGCAAACGCTCTCCGGCCAGACCATCAGCTTCCCGGCCGCGTACAAGGGCCGGCTGGTCCTACTCGACTTCTGGGCCACCTGGTGTACCCCCTGTCGCGCCGAGAAGCCGCACCTCGCCCGCGCGTACCAGGAATACGGCCCGCGCGGCCTGGAGATCATCGGCATCAGCCTCGACGAACCTCAAGGCGTCTCGGCCGACCGCGTGCGCAAGTTCGTCCAGGACGAAGGCCTGCCCTGGCCCCAGGTCTACACCCTCGGCGCTGCGCTGGCCAACAACTACGGCGTCACGGGCATCCCCGCGGCGTTCCTCATCGACGGCGATACGGGCCAGTTCCTCGCCCAGGGCGACGACCTTCGCGGTCCCGCCCTCGCCCGCACGATCGAGAAACACCTGAAGCCCATTCCGAAAAAGTGACGGCCACCTATATCCGCCTCCCGTGTGCCCGCATGGTAGGTGGCTGTCCCCGGTTCTAAGTCTGATTCTCACTCTTTCGGATGACGCTTCCCAGCGACCACCCGGTGGCCACCGCCGCCAGCACGCACGCGACCGGTCGCAGGGCTGTCCAACGGCCCATGCCGTTCACCACGACAAGGAGCGCGACAGAGTAGGCGCACACCTTCGTCGCAGTCGACCTGATCCGCAGATCAGCCGCTGGCTCGTCCGGCCCGCCGGAAATCCCGCGTGCCCGGCACTCCCGCGCGACTTCCCGCGGCCAGAAATGCGACAGCACGCCGGGGAGGAACATCAGCAGCGCGAGAGCCGCGGCGGCGATGCTGATCCAGATCCACAGCGTACTCCACCAGCCGGGTTCACTCAGCAGCATTTCCAGCAGCGCGGAGCACGTGAGCACGACCGCGGACAAGGAGAGGCCGGCGAGAAGCTCCGCGCGCCGGCCCTGCCGGCACAGGATCTCGGGCGACGTCTCGTCTGCATAGCGCCAGATCGGCAGGTGGGCCAGGCGTTTCAGCCTCTTGAGCGGCATCGCAGGCCCCTCGCGATCGCACTCGTGATAACCACAATGTGGGGCGTGTCTATGCTGCGACCGAGGCGACGCCGCGGTCGCCCACAACGGCGCCGAGTCGTCTCATAATCTGCGCCGGCCTCGACGGGCCCCGACGCCGGCGCGGAATTGGACCGGTTTTTCCGGCGCGCGGTTGACGGGGCGAAAGACGCGCCTACCCTCATAGTGTGTTCGGCCGAGGGCATCCAGCGCGTGGGCACACCCAGGGTGTGCGCCGACTGGGACTCGTTCCCCCGGCATGGTTCAACAGCGCGCGGGCGGCACGGTGTCGGCCGCGCGCCTGGCTCTAAGAGGAGAGGGAGGCAGATCCATGGTTATGCGCAAAACGGCGGCCGGCTGGGCCGCGGCACTGGGTGCACTCGCGGCCGTGTCGGGGGCCGTCGCCAGCCCGATCACGTTCTCCGCGACGTTCGGGAGCCGCGCGGCCCAGGCGACGTTCGACACGTCCGGCTCGGACCTCGTCATCACTCTGCAGAACACTTCCTCCGCGGACGTGTTCCAGCCCGACCAGATCCTGACGGCGCTGTTCTTCGACGTCAGCGGCCCCGCGCTGGGGCTCACCCGCACCAGCGCCGTGGTGCCGCCCGGCTCGACAACCTGGTTCGGCATCACGGACCCCGGCGGCGTGGTCGGCGGCGAGTGGGCGTATGTCGAGCAGCTCGTCGGCGCGCCGCTGGGCGCCGCTTACGGCATCAGCTCCACCGGGCTCGGCCTGTTCGGCCCGGGCGATGTGTTCCCAGGCAGCAATTTGCAGGGCCCTGCCAGCCCGGGTGGGTTGGAGTACGGACTCACGTCCACGGCTGATAACACCGTGACCGGCAACACGCCCGTCACGGGCAGCTATGCCTTGGTCCAGGACACGGTGGTCTTCACGCTATCCGGCCTGCCGGGCGGCTTCGATCCGTCCCAGGCGATTCGCAATGTGGTCTGGCAGTACGGCACGTCGCTGACCGAGACGCGGCTGCCCGAACCGGGATCGCTGGCGCTGCTGTGTGCCGCCGGGCTGCTGGTCGCGCGCCGCCGCCCGCGAAGCTAGGAATCGCATCCGTGCGTCACGCCGCGCCTGCCGACTGCACCGCGCGGCCCGCGCGACGCGCAACGGCGTACGGCGTACAATAACGCGTGAACCGGGGACAGTCGCCCATTGTCTGAGTCAGAAATAGGTGACTGTCCCTATTTATTTATTGCTATTTATTACTCGCAGGAGAGCGGCGATTGCACCATCAGTCCCACGAACGGATTGATGTCACCGAACCCCGGCATGCCGTTGCCATCCACGTCGCCGTTCCCGCTCGGGCAACCCGGATACGTCTGCTGCCAGAGCGCGTAATTGCTCAGGATCAGCACAAACGCATTGATGTCGCCGAAGTTCACGACGCCGTCGCAATTCAGGTCGCCCACGCACGGTGGGCACTCGTTCGGCGTGCAGTCGCTGCCCGCCGCGCCGGGCGTGCCGCCGGCGGCCGTGCATTCCGCGCTGGTCAACGTGTGGCACATGCCGCTCGGCAAGCAACAGGCGACCACCTGCGGACACTGGGCCACGCCGCAATCGGGCCATTCGGGATGCCACACGCCGGTGCACGCAGCCTGCGTGGTGACCGCACACGAGCCGTCCACGTAGCAACAGGCGCCGGGGGCCGGCGCCCAGCGGGCGATTTGATTGCAGGGCACGCCGCCGGCGATCGTGAACTCGCCCCCCGCGATCAGCTCGTTGTTCCAGTTCGTCACGGCGAACACGGGCCAGTTCATCCCCGACCCCAGCGCCTGCCAGGTGCTACCATCCCAGCGGGCGATGCGATTACATGTCACCCCGCCGGCGCTCGCGAAATAGCCCGCCGCGATCAGCTCGTTGTTCCAGTTCGTCAGGGCAACCACATAGGGGGAAATACCGCCCATCCCCGACCCCAGCGGCTGCCAATTGCTGCCGTCCCAGCGGGCAATGCCGCTACACGACACGCCGCCGGCAATCGTGAAATCGCCTCCCGCGATCAGCTCGTTGTCGTAGACGGTAAAGGCCTTCACGGTGTTGTTCATCCCCGACCCCAGCGCCTGCCAGACACTGCCGTTCCAGCGGGCGATGTGGTTGCAGGCAACGCCGCCGGCTGTCGTGAACTCGCCCCCGGCAATCAACTCGTTGTTGTAGACGCCCACGGCCCATACGTAGCTGCCCATCCCTGATCCCAACGGCTGCCATCCGTTTTCGGAGGACCAGCGGGCGATGCAGTTGTACCCCACGCCGCCGACGGTCCAGAACCAGCCCCCGGCGATCAGCTCGCCGTTGTAGACCGTCAGGGCCAACACGCTGCTGCCCGTCCCCGACCCCAGCGGCTGCCAGCTGCTGCCGTTCCAGCGGGCGATGAAGTTGCACGCCACGCCGCCGGCGGACGTGAAGTCGCCGCCCGCGATCAGCTCGCCGTTGTAGACTGTCAGGCAGCGCACGAAGTCGTTCATCCCGGACCCCAGCGACTGCCACGTGCTGCCGTTCCAGCGGGCGATGCGGTTGCACGCCACGCCGCCAGCGGTCGTGAATAAGCCCCCTGCGATCAGGTCGTTGTTGTAGACCGTCAGGGCGTACACAAACGGGGCACTGCCTCCCATCCCCGAGCCCAGCGGGACCCATTGGTAATCTTGCCCCAGCGTCTCCGGCGACCCGGCGCACATGGCGGACACTCCGCAGACGATCCACCCCAACACGCGACTACTGACTGAACTCCCCATCGCTCGTGGCATGACCTTCCTCTCCCTGAATTGAGCCCTACTGCCCGCCCCGCCGCTGCGCTCCCATCCTCCACCGCGCGGGCCTGCTGTCTGCCCGTGCCCCAAGCCGCCCAACGCAGGGTAACCATGCCCCGCGCCGCGGCCCTATCGTTTCATCATCCCGGCAGATGTCGCCGCCGATGGGGATTCGGCTACGAAGTGACAACCGCCACACCCAAATGAGACATTCTCAGATGTATTGTACCGCCGCAAACAGCCCATTGGAATTGAATCTCTCCGCCTCCGCGGCCCGAGTGCCCGGCACGCACTGCGCGAGTGATAGCCACCTATTTTGGGGCTTCCTTCCTCACCTTCGGTCGCCCCACCGGCCGCGGACGCAGAATCTGGCCCAGCTTGCGCTCCAGCTTCGACAGCCACTTGTCCGTCGCCAGCGGGCGGCCCGTGTGCACACACCGCCGCAGCCGCGCGATCTCCGCGTCGGTCAGCGGTTTGGCCAGTTGCGCCCGCCAGCGCGCCGGGGTCCAGTCCGCCGCCCACCCCGCCAGGTCCAATAGCCCGCTCGCGTCCGGCCCCACGCCCACGTGCGCCGCCGCACTCGACCATGCGTACCGCCACGGCTTGCGCACCAGCCGTGCCCGCAGCGGATTGCACTCGACATAACGCAGCGCCGCCCACGTGTGCGGCTCGTCCAAGGCCGCCGAATAGAAGCGCCCCTGCCACAGATGCCCGCTGCGGCCGTGCAGGCGATTGATGTACTGCGAATACAGGAAGTGCGTGCGGCCGATCGCGGCGGCCAGCGCAACCTCGTCCGGCGGCACGGCGACCACGTGCACGTGGTTCGTCATCAGGCAGTAGCCGAGGACGCCCACGCCGGCGGCCTCGCAGCGGTCGTGCAGCAGGTCCAGGTAGGTCCGGCGGTCCTCATCGACGAAGAACACATCCTGGCGGTTGTTGCCGCGCTGGGTGACGTGATGCGGGCAGCCGGGCACGACGATGCGGGCAATCCGTGGCATGCCGACACATTACCGCCGGCGGCGGTGCGTGTCAAGATTATCGGTGGCTGTCCCTATTTAAGAGCGGGCATAGAAGCGGGGATAGGCTCATTCTGGCCACGAATGGACCTATCCCCTGCTTGAAAGGCCTACTGCGGAATCGCCGTCGTGCCGCTGCCGGCCGGCGCCGTGGTCGGCGGCCGCGCCGGTACGAGCGACGCGTCCCGCGCCGTCGGCCGCAACGAGCCCGGTGTCACCGGCGCCGCCGTCGGCGTCGCGGTCGGGGCGCCCGGCGTCGCCTGCCCGCCCATCGCGAACACCGGGATGGTCACCACGGGCACCGCCGGATCATCCGTCTTCAACGTCACCTGCACGGCCCTGCCGCGCGGCGGCGTGTAGCCGGTCGGCACGTTCAGCACCACGATCTCCTGCCCGTTCTGCTCTTCGATACTCACCTTCAGCTCTTCGGCGTTCACGCTCGACTCGACCACGTGTCCGGGATTGTCATCATCCCAGTTCAGCCGCGCCACCAGCCGCAGATCCGACGCCGCCGCCCCGCGCAGCACGAACCGCTGCGGACTGACCTGCAGGCGCGGCGCGATGTTCGCCGTCACCAGCAGGCTCTCGTTCGCCCCTTCCGGAATGCCCGTCTTGAGCTGCATGTTGCCCCGCAGCATGCCGTTCGGCCACGGCGGCTCGATCGTCACGTCCAACTCATACTTCTCGCCGGGCTCGATCTCCCGAATCTCCGCCTTAATCTGCGGGTTGCCCGTCGAGAGCACCTCCGGCTTGATCGGCCCCGCGTCGCCGCGCGAGATCTTCACCGTGTTCTTCTGCGCCGGGTAGCTCCGCTTCACCTGTCCGAACAGCACGTTCTCCGGCTCGCACTTCAGCGCGGTCAGCACCTTCGCCACGCACTCCAGCGTGACCTTCGCATTCGCGCGATCATTGGTCTCCACGAACACGCTCTTCGTGACCTGGCCACGGCGGTTGCCGGTCGGAACGTTGATGACGACTTCTTCGGTTTGCCCGGGCTGAATCATTCGGTCAGACTGACCGATAATGCTCATCCCTCAGCCCTTTTTCAGGCGTATCGCCAGCGGCGCCTGACCCTCGTTGCTGATCGCGAACTTGAACTCCGCCGCCTTCCCCTGCCACACGCCGTCCGACGTGATCTTCTTCTCCTTCACCGCGAACTTCGGCTGCGGCTGATCCTCCGGCGGCGGCGTCAGATCGACCGGCTGACTCGGCACCGTCGGGCCGCAGCCGGCCTTCTTGTCCTCGCCTTCCGCCGGCGGGTTCGGCCCCATCACGGCCGGCGCGGACGATGGCGGCGCCACCTGCTTCTTGGACGCGACCGGCGCGGGACGCGTGGCGACCGTAGGCGCGGCCGGCGTCTGCTCGGCCTTTTCCTTCTGCGCCGCGGTGACCGCCGCGCGAATCATCTCCGCCAGCGCCTCGCGGTCCGCATCCGACATCGGCTTGCCATCCTCGGGCGGCGTGAACGTCACCGGCTGGTCCGCAGTGGGTGCCGGCGGCCTCGGCGCCGGCGTTGGGGCGGGCGCCGGTGCCTGCGGGGTGGGCGTCACCGCCGCCGCCAGTTGCGTCGGGGTACGCGTTTCGGCAACCGGCTCAGACTTGTCAGCCACCAGTGCAAACTTCTCCGACGCCGGGGTGAATGCCGCCGGCGTCGCGGACGCCTGAGCGGGCTCCTGCGGTGCCGGCGCGGGGGCTGGTGTCACCGCCTCCGTCGGCGCGGCCGCGTCAGTCGCCACCGCCGTCTGCTCCGCCGGCGCGGGCGCCGCTGCGGTCTCGGTGCCGCTCTCACTCCTGCGCGTCTCCGCGCAACCCACCAGAAACGCCGCCAGCACGACCGCAGCGGTCAACCACCGCGCGCGACCTGACTGCGTTAGTCTCGTTTTCCCTGCTGCTGTCATACGTACGTCCTCACTATGCCGTCGTCTGCTCGCGGACGGAGTTACGATCGCCCTCACACGCCGACCTTCCTCGGCCCGCTGGAGCGGTCGGCGGCGCTACGTCCCAGAACCCATAATTCTAACAAGCTACGCTTTCGGATCGAAGAGCCGGCAAAAAAAAGCGCCCCGCGCCAAAAACCGCCGGAGCACCCCCGCGCGGCCGGTTATGCGCGAAATTCTCATTAAGTTAGGGTCCTCCGTCCACGCCCGGCCCCTCCCCGAGCGGTTCAACCACCCAGCAGTCGAGTGTCGCCGGCCGCGTGCACTCCACCGTGAGCGCGTTTTCCCCAGCTTCCAGATTGACCGTCCCGACGGCGTACATCCCATCGGCCGCGCGGTCGTAGGTGACGACGCCGATCTGGGTGCCGGTGCCATCCGTCACGGTGATCGTCTCGAACGCGCGCCGCGGATGCACACGCAGCTTCAGCCGTACGGTCTGCGCAGCGCGGCCCGGAAGTATCATCCGCACCGGCTCGGTCGTCGCGATATGCGCCGCCGCGGCCCCGGAGAACTCCACACCCTCCGCGTACTTCTGCTTGACCACGTTGCCCCACCCCGTGCCGACGATCCGCTCCTCGCACTCCACCGCCCCTGGAATCCGCAGCCCGGGCGGTTCCACGTCCGCAACCTTGAGCGGCTTGAAAAAGCTCGTCGCACCGGCGGTCGCATACCAGTACACGACGCTGCTGTAGTACGTGTCCCGCGCCCCACCTGCCTGCAGGTTCTCCAGCGTGAAGCGCACCGACTTCTGAAATGCAATCGCGTCCGCGAGCTGCCAGCGGTATGTCGCGAACTTGCCGTAGGGCCCCGTGCGCGTCACGCCCGCGAACGGCCGGACGCCAGCGTGCAGCCCCCCCGCGTCGTCAAAGAAATCCGCCGTGCCCGTGCCGAAATACGACGGGAAGCGTTCCCCATCAATCCAGACCTGGTCGTCGCCCTCGCCCCACCACGCGGCCCGCGGGCAGTCCACGCTCAGCACGCACCCCACCAGCCGCCCGCGCCCGCGCGCCTCCAGCAGCGCATAGTCGCGCCCCTGACACGGATCCTCCCGGCGAAATCGCGCGTGGAAACGCAGCGCGTCGGGCGCCGGCGGGCGCGGATCAGCCTGCATGAGCAGCATCAGGCCAATCTTCCGCTTCGCGCTGTTCCCATTCTCGATCTCGACACGCAGCCCGTCCCGAAACGGCATGGGAAACAGGCAGTACATGTAGCGGTTTTCGCCGCGCCGCCGATCCGGCAGCGGCACCGACAACTCGCGGTCCGTGCCGAGCACCAGGCTGTTGTACGCCACCAAGTCGAAGCCCGCGCCGAAGAAATCACACAGCGGCGCCTCGATCGCCGGAGTCTCCTCGCCGTCTGCGTACACCCGCAAGAGGCAGCGTCGGAGCGCATACAGGTCACGCGGGCCGCGCTGGTCCGTCAGCGCGACGTACAACGCGCGCACCGTCCCCGCCCCGGACAGCGATTCACTCATGGTCTCGCCCGGCCCCAGTTCCTGCTGCACCGCCACCGGGCGCATGCGCTGTCCGCCAAAAAGCTGCCCCTCGGTCAACCCGTCACTCAGCGCCTGCCGCACCTCAGCCAGCGCCGCGTCGGCCTCCTCATCGAGCTCGCTCCGGAAACGCGTCACCGTCGTCCCCGGCGGATAGCAGACCACGTTGATCTGGTAGTACGAGCTGCACTCACGCGCCAGAACCTGGCAGCTTCGGCTGAACCCAACCGGAAAATGACAGGTCATCCCCCGTTCAACCAGCGGCGTCTCGAACGGCGGCACCCGGCCGGAGAGCAATTCGTTAAACGCAGCCTCAATCACCGGTTCGCCGTCCAGCACGAAACGGATGTGCCCGCCGGGATCCGCCGACCACATGCGCGTGATGGCGCCAGGGCCGTCCACCTCCGCCAGCACCTGCCAGCCGTCCGGCGTCACGCCGCTGAATTGCCCGTGGTCCTCGTTCGCACCCCATCCGGCAATCTCGCCCGCCGCGCCCGCCTGCGAGCGCCGGTCGTAACTGGAAAACAACCGTGTCCGTTCGCCCGGCGGAGGCGGCGTGGCGAGCCGCTGCACGTCAATCACGCGTCGCAGCAATTCCGCCTGCGTGATCGTCTCTTGCGCCGCGGCCACCCGCGCCAGCGCGAGCACAAGGATGCCCAACCCGAGCAGCCGAAATGCCGACTCGCGCTTCATGGCCACTCAAACGTTGAACTTGATCGTGATCACGTCCCCGTCCTGGACCACGTAGCCCTTCGGCTCCAGGCGTACCTTGCCCGCCGCCTTCGCGTCGCGCATCGAGCCCGCGGCCTGCAGATCATTGAACGCGATCGTCTCCGCCTTGATGAACCCGCGTGCCAGGTCCGTGTGAATCTTCGCAGCCGCATCCACCGCCGTCGTGCCTTTTGGCAGCGGCCACGCCCGCACTTCCTCGGGTCCCGCCGTCAGCATCAGCATCATGCCCAGTGCATCAAAGCACGCCCGCACAATCCGCACCCGGGCCAGGGCCTGGATCCCGTAGTCCGCCATGAACGCCGGCCGATCCGCCGCATCCATCTGCACCAGTTCCGCCTCGAGCGTCGCGCACACCGCCAGCGTGTCGGCCGCGTGCGGAGCGTGGAACGGCAGCGCCTGGCCGATCTGCTGCTCGCCAATGTTGATCACCACCAGCACGGGCTTCTGCGTCAGAAAACCGAAGCTGCGCAGCGTCTTCTCCTCGTTTCCCGGCTGCACCACCGTGCTGAGCGGCTGCTCGTTCTCCAATGCCGTCTGGCAGCGGAGTAACAGCTCCAACTCCAGCTTCTGCTGGTCACGCTCCTTGCTCGGCTTGGTGAGCGCCTTCTGCAGCTTCTCGACGCGCCCCGCACAGATCGCCAGATCAGCCAGGAGCATCTCATCGCGCAACTGCCGCAGATCACTCTCGGGATCGATCCGCCCCTGATGCATCGGAACCGATCCCGACTCAAACGCCCGCAGCACGACCACCAGGCCATCCACTTGGCGAAGCGTCGGTAAGTGCTTTTCCAGGCCAGCCTTATCGACATCGCCCTCCGCGCTGCCCGGCAGATCAATGAAATCCATCGTCGCTTCGGTGCGCTTCTTCGGCTTGAAGATCTTCTCCAGCAGCTCCAGACGTGGTTCGGCGATGTGGACCGCCGCCAGGTTCTCTTCCGCCGCCTTCAAGTGCGCGAGCGGCACGCCCGAGATCGCCCTGAAGACCGTCGTCTTCCCCGAGTACGGGAACCCAACTACCGCCACGCGCATCGCATCCTCCCGCGTCAGTCCCACCGGGGGCCGCGCCGGCGCCGGGCTTGGACACCGCCGCCACCGTGACTGCGGGCAGTCGCCGCCGCTGTCCGATAGCTATATCATAACCGGACACTTGGCGAGCGCGTAGGCTTGGTCTGGAGGCCGGTCGCGCGCCGCCGGCGAGGACGCATGGCATAAGGTGGTAAGCGCAATGCGACGTATGCTCGTCGTGCTGGTGACGTGCGGAGCCCTGCTGGGTCCGGGCGGCTGCCCTCCAGAAGACTATCCCGACTTCGCGCCGGTGACCCTCAAGGAAATCGACCTCGTTCGCAACGACGCGACGCTCACTCCGCAGGAGCAGCGTGTCGCGCTCGCCGAGCTGGGCCTGTCTTCCGCAACCATCGATGTCCTCCTGAAGGACAAGTCGTTGGCCAACCAGGGCGGCGGCGACCTGCGCACCGCGTACACCAAGCTCGTCGCCCCGGACTTCCTTGCGCTCACCCCCGACGAGATCCAGATCTTCGCAAGCACCGCCAGCAGCGTCGACGATGACCTCAGTTACACCCTCACCGACGTGCAGGCTCGCGCCATCGTCGATTTCTTCAACGACTACGACATGGGCTCGCCCGAGGCCCTGGCCGCGTTTCTCGAAGACACACCCGACGCCGTGCCCGGGACAATCCCGGACGACGTCCTCCAGGATCTGTTCATCGATTTTGATTTGAGCCTCCTTCTGCCCGAGCTGCCATGAGGAGAACGCGCCATGTCTGCACGGAGGCAAACGCCACGGTGGGTGCTTGGGGGTTTGACGTTGGTAGCCTTGACCGGCTGCTTCTCGCTGCCGTGGGAGCGCACGGGAAACCAGGGCGGTAGCAGCGTGATTCAGGCCGTGTCCAAGATCACGGCGAACAACCTCGGCGGCATGAACCCGGATGACATCCAGATACTCGCCGATCTCGCCACGCAGATCTCGCGCGCGGACCTTCCCCTGGTCACCGACGAGCAGGCCCAGGCCGTGGTGGACTTCATCGGCGCCAACGGCATCACAACGGTTCAGAGCATCCAGACCCTGATCGCACAGGCCCAGCAGAATCCCGGTTCCGTCGTGATCCCCGACAGCGTCCGCGAGGTGATCGAGGCCATCCTGGCAAACCCGGACGCCTACATCAGAGCCATCGATCAATACCAGATCTGACGCGCGCCCCGTGTCAGCACGGCACCGCAACCGGGACGCCTCCGGCGTCTGCGGAGGTGTCTCTCCGAGCTAAGATCAGCTATGCTGACGGCTTGCCAGGCCGGGACTGCGCCTCGACGCCCGGTCAGACATCGTCGCTGCGACCGAGGAAGCGGATGTTCACCGGAATCATCGCTGCCGTTGGGCACGTCGTCGCCGTCGATGCCACGCCGCGCCGACACGGCGACGGCGGGCACGCCTGCCGCCTGGAGCTTGAGCTGGGCGCGCTGGCAGACGGCTTGCCGACCGGCGCCAGCGTCGCCGTGAACGGCGCCTGCCTCACCGTCGCCACCGTGCGCGGCACCCGCGGCGTGTTCGACGTCGTCCCCGAAACCTGGCAGCGCACCACGCTCAGCCGCCTGCGCACCCGGGACCCGGTCAATCTCGAGCGCTCGCTGCGCGTCGGCGATCCCATCGACGGGCACTTCGTCCAGGGCCATGTCGAGGCCGTCGGCAGCGTCGACCGCCTCGAACGTGGACAGGGCGAGTGGAAGTTGTGGGTCGCGGTGGATGCGGCGCTCATGCCCGCGATCGTCCCCAAGGGCTCAATCGCGCTCGACGGCACCAGTCTGACCGTTATCGACGTCGCCGCCCAGCGCTTCTCCGTCGCCCTCGTGCCCACCACGCTCGACCGCACGGTGCTGGGACAACGCCGGCCCGGCGATGCGGTGAACGTGGAGACCGACATCCTGGCCCGGCTCGTGGCGCGACGACTCGCCGAGCTCACCGGGGGTCAGCCGATTGCGGAAGCCGGCAGCGCGGGCCTGAGTTGGGACAAGCTGCGCGCGAGTGGATTCCTGCCATGAGCGCTAGCCCCCCCCGCCCGACCTCCGATCGGCCGCTGATCGGCATCAGCATGGGTGACCCGCTGGGTGTCGGCCCCGAGGTGATCGTCAAGACACTCGCCGACCCGATCCTGCGCAGCCGCGCGCGGTTCCTTGTCTTTGGTCTCCACGACGTACTCGAGGTCGCCGCCGACCAGGCCGAAATCAGTTGCTTCTGGTGGCGCGAGCCCTACGACGGCACGGCCCGCGTCGGCACCGGCGTGCTGGCCGCCGACTTCGACGAGCTCCAGCCGGTGCGCTGCAACGGCATGCGCGGCCCGGATGCGCTTGCCGGCCACGCCTCGTTCCGCTTCGTCGAAGAAGGCGCGCGCCACCTGCACGGCGGGGCCATCGACGCCCTCGTGACCGCCCCCATCTGCAAACAGAGCTGGCACCTCGCCAATCACCGCTTCCAGGGCCACACTGATTTTCTGGCGCGGCGCTTCGATACGCGGCGCGTCAACATGCTCTTCGTCGCCGACACGCTGCGCGTCGCCCTCGCCTCAGATCATGTCCCACTCTTCGAGCTGCGCAATCGCTTCACGATCGGCCTCGTCCACCAGCCCATCGACCTGCTCGATCACGCCCTCCGCGAGTGGTTCGGCATCGAGCGCCCCCATATCGGCGTCCTCGGCCTGAACCCCCACGCCGGCGAGGCCGGGCTCTTGGGCGACGAGGAACACCGCATCGTCGAGCCCGCCATCGCCCTCGCGCGCAACGCCGGGATCCAGGTCAGCGGACCCCTGCCCCCGGATACCGCCTTCGTCCCGGACGTGCTCCAGCGCTTCGACGGCCTCGTCGCCATGTACCACGACCAGGGCCTCATTCCCGTGAAGATGCACGCCTTCAATCGGGCCGTCCAGGTCAGCCTCGGGCTCGGCGGCATCCGCACCAGCCCCGATCACGGCACCGCCTTCGACATCGCCGGCAAGAACCGCGCCGACCCCGGCAGCATGCGCGCCGCCATCGAGCTCGCCATCGAGCTGGCCACCCTGCGCCAGCGGCGCGCCAGCAACGCCCTGGCCACCCGCTGACACCCCGTCCGGCGTGGGGTGGGCACCGCCTACCAAGTCGGGACGACCACGCAGCAGCCGAGCTGCGGAGCGTGGCCAAACTCCGAATAACAAACCAGCCGGGCGCAGCGCTCGATACGCCACGCCCGGCTGATAGTCCGGCTGTCCGGTGAACGCGCCCGCGCCGTCGGCGCTACGCGAAGAACTGCTGCGCGCAATCGATAATCGCACGCACCGTCGTCGCCGTGTCCTCCGGCTCGGAAGCCAGAGACTCGAAGAACGCCTCTATGAATGTCGTCGCCAGCCCGGTCGCCGCGCTGCCAATCCCCGAGAGCACCGTGTCACGCACCGTCGCGTCACACGCGTCCAGCGCCAACAAGCTGCCCCCGCTCATAAGGCCCAACAACCAGAACCGGGTGCGTGTCAGCAACGTCCGCATAACCATCTCCTTCGCGCGTCACCCGCCGCGGCTGCCGCACAAACGGCCGTCCTCGGCCCGGCGCCCCTCCCCGATCTATCGGCGGCATCCGCACTCAAGTTGATCTCACGCCTAGCCCGGAGGCACCTCCGGCGGCGGCACGGGCTCCGGCTCCGGCTGGGGCGGCGGTTCCTCCTCCGGCGGCATCGGCGGCGGTTCCGGGATGGGCTCCGGCTCCGGTTGTGGGGGCGGCTGGGGCTGAGGCTGCGGTTGCGGTTGCGGCCGAGGCTGCGGCGGCGGTTGCGGGGCCGGCTGCGGCGGCGAATTCGGCGCGGGCCGCACACCCGGTCTGCGCCCCGGGGCCCCCACGGCCGGCCGACTCGTGGCCTCCGCCGCCTGGCGCTGCGCCCGCGTGGGCAGTTTCTCCAGTCGCGGCTTGAGCTGCCGCTCAAAAACCTGGTCGATCGGCTCCGTCAGCTTCGTCCGCCGGGCGTTGATTTCCGTCAGCTCCCTGAGCTTGTCGCCCTCCTTGGATTGCCCGAGCTCCAGCACTTTCTTGTCGAGTTCCTCGATCGCCGCCTTGTTCTTCTGCATAATCCGCTGCGCCATGTCCTGGCAATCTTTCAGGATCGATTGCGCGCGCTGCGTCTGTCCCTCGTCAAGTTGGTACCTCTGGATGAATTCTCGGACGTACGCCTCCCACTGGCTCTCAAAGTTCGCTCCGGCCCTGCCCGCGCTGACCGGCGAACCGCCGCGCCCCCGCAGGCGCCGCTCGCCGCCGCCCGGGCCGCGCCCCGGTCGCCCTGGCGCCCCCGCCGAATCACCCACCCCCGGCTGCGTCGGGCGCGGTGTTACGTGAGTACGCGTCGTACGCTCCGTCGCCGGATCCGCTTGCGGCGCCACCGTGCCCGTGGTCACCTCGGCGGGCGCCGCGCGCGGCACCTGGCGGGCCGGCCCGCGTCGAAACTCGTCCAGCGTCATCTGACCGGTGACGATCCGCTGCAACTGGTCCTCGGTCGTGACGAAGCTGTTGTACATCTCCTCGAGGTCCTTGTCGTGCGTCTTGCGCTGCTCCTCCGTCAGGATCTCGCGCCACTCGTTGTTGCCTTGCACGATCAGCGCTTTCGCCTCTTCGTACAGCGGCTGGGCGCGCTTTCCCCACGTGATCAACTCCTCGCTCGTGATCTCGCCGCCGGCCCGTACCTCGAACAGCCGGTCCACGAGGTCATACAACTCTTCCCGATGCCGCGACAGGAACTCGTCTGCCTTCTGCCGCAAATAGGCCTGCGTGTACGCCTCCTGATCTTCGCTGAGGTTGTAGTGCCGCGCCAAAAACCGCGCGTGGTGCTCGATCAGCGCGTCGATATTCAGCAGGCGCGCGTAACTCGGCCGCGCCGGCTCGTCCTGACCGCGGGCGGGCACGCCCACCGCCAGCAACAGCGCGCCCAGAGCGATCGGCAACGTCCTGCGTGGAAATAGCATGTGAAATACTCCCATCCGGCCGTCGCCCGGCAGGCAGCGGCCGGTAGCCTATCTTCCATCGGTATTATAAGGTAACCTGCCTAGGGGGTTGCAGTCCGCTCGTCAGCGGACCACCCACAGGATTTGACAATGCCGGAAACGCTCCCGATGCCGCGTGCCTGCGTCTTCGACCTCGACGGCACGCTCGTCGATTCGCTGCGTGACATCGCGGATTCGCTCAACGCTTGCCTCGACCTGCTGGGGCTCCCCACGCACCCCGTCGACTCGTATCGGTACATGGTCGGCGAGGGCATCCCCCGCCTGTGCGAACGCGCCATCGGCGCCAGCCATCCGCACCTCGTCGCACGACTCGCCGAGCTGGCTCGCCCGGTTTACCGCACCCGCGCCACGCGGTTCACCCGTCCTTACGCCGGCGTCCCCGAGCTCGTCGCACGCTGCCACGCCCGCAACATTCGCCTCGCCGTACTCTCCAACAAGCCACACGACCTCACCCTGCGTGTGGTCGAGGCCTTCTGGCCCAACGGCGTCTTCGACGTGATTTACGGTTACATCGAGGAACAGTTCCGCAAACCGTCGCCGGTCTACCTCCAGCGCATCTGCGACGAGTTGCACATCCCGCCTGCGCGGACCTGGCTCATCGGCGATACGCCGACCGACGTCGAGACCGCCCGCGCCGCCGGCGCCGTCCCCATCGGTGTCACCTGGGGCTTCCGCACCCGCGCGGACCTCGAATCCGCGGGCGCCGCCCGGATCGTCGACCATCCCGCCGAGTTGCCCTGAACGCCACCAGCGCCCACGGGCCCGCTTTCCGCCCCGGCCGCCGCGTGGTACCCTGCGGCCTGCGCGCTGCGCGCGACTACATGCAACTTGCGCTCGAGGATCACGCGATGCCCCACGGAACTGAGTTCGCCTTCACCAGCGGCGGCAAAGGCCCCGCGACCGGCGATGTCCTGCTCGTCCCCCTGCTCGCCAAGCCACAACCGCCGCTCGAACTCGTCACCCGCGTCGATCGCGTCTGCGATGACGCCGTCTCCGAGCTGCTCTCCGTCCGCGCCTTGCGCGACGAGACCGGCTATGCCATGCATACGACCTGCGGCGGAACCTGCCGCGGGGTGCTCGTCGTCAGCCTCGGCGACGCCAAGAAGGTCAGCGC
The DNA here is from genome assembly GCA_017999985.1 of Phycisphaerae bacterium. Lineage (NCBI taxonomy): Bacteria > Pseudomonadati > Planctomycetota > Phycisphaerae > Phycisphaerae bacterium. Next base: position 121,244 of record JAGNKU010000009.1, read on the forward strand.
CCACGAGATCCGCAAGGCCGCCAGCGCCGCCGCCCGCTGGATCATGACCGAGCGTCTGACCAGCGCCACCCTCTGGATCGACGGCCTGGCTACGACGGGCGTCGAACGCGCCACCGCCGAATGGGCTGTCGGCATGGCCCTCGCCGGCTTCCGCTTCACAGGCTACAAGCAGCCGGATGAGAAGATCCCGGCGAAGGTCCGCGTGCAGATCCGATCCAGTGAGAGCGGGCACGTCCACCGCGTCCATCCCGAAGTGCGCGAAGCCACCATCATCGCCAACGCCGTCAATTATGCCCGCGCGCTCGCCCACGAGCCCGCGAACGTCATCAATCCGGCCACGCTGGCGACCGTCGCCCGCAACCTCGTCCGCGGCACGAAGCTCAAGTGCCGGGTGTTCGACGCCGCCCAGCTCCGCAAGCTCGGCATGCGCGGCCTGCTCGCCGTCGGGCAGGGCGCGGCCCACCCCGCCTCCCTCATTCAGATCGAATATCGCGGCACGACTGGCACCCGCGCCCAGACCGTCCTGATCGGCAAGGCCCTCACGTTCGACACCGGCGGCTACTCCATCAAGCCGGCCGCCGGCCTGGAAGGGCTGAAGTTCGACAAGTGCGGCGGGGCCACCGTGCTGGCCGTGATGAAGGCCGCCGCGGAGTTGAAGCTCAAGTGCAATCTCGTCGGCCTGATCGCCGCCGCCGAGAACGCGATTTCCGAGCACGCGTACCGCCCCGGCGACATCCTGCGCATGATGAACGGCAAGACCGTCGAGGTGACGAACACCGACGCCGAGGGCCGCCTGGTCCTCGCCGACGCCCTCACGTACGCGCAGACGAAGCTGCGTTCGACCGCGCTGATCGACGTGGCCACGCTCACCGGCGGCGTGGGTGTCGCGCTCGGCACGGTCGCCGCCGGCCTGATGAGCAACGACGACCAACTGGCGGCCGATCTCGGCGAAGCGGGCCGCCGGACGTACGAGCGGCTCTGGCGTCTGCCGATCTGGGACGAGTACAAAGAGCTGCTCAAGAGCCAGGAGGCGGACCTGAAGAACTCATCCGGCAAGCGCGACGCGCAGGCGATCGTCGGCGCGATGTTCCTCAAGCAGTTCGTGAAGGACGACGTGCCCTGGGCGCATCTCGACATCGCCGCCGTGGCGACGGACGAGAACGGCAAAGGTCCGAGCGGCAAAGGCGCGACGGGCTTCGGCGTCCGCCTGCTGCTGGAGTTCCTCCGCCTCCGCGGCGCGTAGGGTGGGCACCGCCCACCACCTCGCAGGGTGGGCATTGCCCACCGGTCTTCCCGTACGGTCGGCACCGCCCACCGGTTCGGATGGGCGAACGCGGGAATCGGGAGGGCGAAGCGCCCGCTGAGCCGCATAGTGTGGCACGGGCGTCCCGCCGGCGTGGGGAGGGCGAAGCTCCTGCTGAGCCGTGCAAACCGGGACGGCCGCGCGTTCGACCGTCGCGTTGCGCGCGCGAAGCCGCTATGCTGATGTCCCGGGAATCGAACTCATCCATCGCAAAGCGTACGAGGGCGCCACCATGGTGAAGGCGATCGTTGGGGTAATCGTGGTCGGATTGATTGCGGTCGGGGCGGCGTATTTCTTCGGCGGCACGCGGAAGTTCGACCCCACGGCCCAGGGTAAGCAGGCCAAGGCCGCGGTCCAGCCGGGCATGACGTGGCAGCAGGTGATCGACGCCGCCGGCAAGCCCCAGAATGTGCGCATCGCGCACCGCGTGACGAAGAAGATCGCGGGCGAAGAGCAGGAAGTGATCGAAGAGGCCGCGCCGTTCAGGTTCGAACGTGAACTCTTTGAAAACACGCTCACCGGTGCCACCAACCAGGCCGGCTTCCGGTTCATGTACAACTTCTCCGCGCAGGCCGCGTTCTCGGTCTACTTCGACCCGAACGGCATCGCCGAGGGCGTCTCCGACGACAAGACGATGGCCGACCTGCTGGACACGCGGCGCTGAACGAAAGGCGCGAGAAGAGCTGAGTGTCCCCGTCTTGTCCTAATCTCGAAGGAGTCCGTGTTGCACGAGCATAGGCTCTGCTCAGTCGCTCTCCTCCTAACGGCGATGTCGCTTGTCGCGGCCAGCCTATTCACTGGTTGGTATGGCGTATCCTGTGGCATAGAGAACAAATTCATGATTTTTGCCAACGAGGGGCTTCTTGGTGCGTCTTGGCGGCCGCCGCCGGAAAGTTGGGAGAACTGGTACATCCCCGGCGGAGTCTGTGTGACTGAGCACAAGTTCGAGTTGGCGTTACTCAGCTTCCGGCTCTCTGCTCATAATCACGACCTGTATCTTCCCATGTGGGTGTTGGCTGCTGGTTGCCTCATTGCATACGTGTGGCCCCGGCTGGCGCGCAAGCGTCGGCGTAGCGGGTCTACGTGCCAATGTGGGTATGATCTGACGGGCAACACGTCCGGCGTTTGCCCGGAGTGCGGAACGCCCACCCCAACGGCAGCGTCAGCACACAGATGCACGGAGCGCCCGGGTTCAGGGAATTAAGGGGACAGAATTAAGGGGACATTCTGCTTTTTGGCGATCGCAGAGATGGCGAGAAGAGCAAAACGTCCCCAATGCCTGCTGACACCGCTCGCACGCGTGAATCCGGCTGGCGGCCGGGCTCGGGCGAGCGGCCCTCATTGCGCTGCGCGATCCGCTCGCTCACGCAGCGCGGCTCGGATCGCGCGCTGCGCGGACCGGTCGCTGGCGCTCGCAGCTCTGACGTTCGCGCTGCGCGGACCTCGCGCGTTCTCGGCCCGGCGTGCACGACAACCCTCGCCCGTCCGCGTACCATGCCGCCCAGCACAACCAGGAGATGCCCCGCCATGCGCGACCTACACCGCTCACTGCCGCTCACGTTGTTGATCATCGCACTGGCCGCCCACGTCGCCGCCGAGACGCGCCCTGTCCAGTTCGTCGTCATCACCCCCGACCGCGCCGCCGATCAGCCGCCGCGCATTTTCCTTTCCTCCTCCGCCGACAACTGGAACGAGCAGGGCCGCCCGCTCGACAAGATCGCCCCCGGCGTCTACAGCGCCACGTTCAACTTCGATGCCGGCGTGACCCTCGAATACAAGTTCACCCGCGCCGGCTCCTGGTCCACCGTCGAAAAGGCCGCCAACGCCGACGAACGCCCCAACCGCGCGCTCCTCGTCGACGCCGACGCTGCCGAGCACACGGTCGTGGACATCGTCGCCCGCTGGGCCGACCGCGTGCCGCCCGACGACCGCCGCATCCTCGCCGGCGAGCGCCCCGCGTCCTCCGAGCCCGCCAGTCGCCCCAGCACGCTGACCGGCACGATCCGCTACCACCACCTCTTCCATTCGCCGCAGCTCCACAACGACCGCACGCTCATCGTCTATCTCCCGCCCGGCTACGACGACCACCCCGACCAGCGCTACCCCGTCCTCTACCTGCACGACGGCAACAACGTCTTCGACGCCCGAACGTCCTTCCTCGGCAGCGCATGGCGCGCCGACGAAACCGCTGAGCGCCTCATTCGTGAGCAACGCATGCCCCCGCTCATTATCGTCGGCATCTACAACACGCCGGAGCGCATGGACGAGTACACGCCGTTTCGCGACGAACAGCGCGGCGGCGGCCAGGGCGACACCTATCTCGCGTTCATCGTCGAGACGGTCAAGCCGTACATCGACCAGACCTACCGCACGCGCCCTGAGCGCGAGCACACGGCCATCGGCGGCTCATCGCTCGGCGGGCTGATCTCACTGTACGCGGCCTACCGCTATCCCGACGTGTTCAAATGCGCCGCCGCCATCTCGCCGACGCTCCCGTGGGCGGATGGCGCGGTGCTGCGCTACATCGCCGAGCACAAGCCCGCGCAGCCCCCGAAAATCTGGCTCGATATGGGCACGGAAGAATCAATCGGCGACGCGGACAACGCCTCGCCATTCCTGGCCGCCTGCGACAAGGCCGTCGAGGCATTCAAAGCCGCCGGCCTGCGCCCGGATGTCGATTTCCACTACGAAAAAGTCTCGGGCGGCCGCCACAACGAAGACGCCTGGGCCCGCCGCTTCGATCAGGTGCTGCTCTTTCTGTACGGCCAGCCGCAGCGCTGACGCAGCACTTACGCGCCCCCGCCCGGAAGCTGGTACTCCACCGCCCCTCCCCCATTGATTGACACCCACACCGTCCCGTCCACCGGCGACGCAGTCGTGAACAGTACCTCAACGCTCACACCGAGCTCAGGCAAATCGAACGCGACCGTCCCGCCCGCCGGCACGAAGTTGCCGTGCGTGATCGGGTCGATCAGCAGATAGCTGAGCGTGGTTACATAGCTCGCCCCATCCTCGACGACGGCCAGCGAAGCCGACTCGAAGACATACGCCCCGCTCCGTTCGTACGCGATATCCACTGCGCCCGCTGCCGCCCCAATCCCCTCCGTCGTCACCATGCAGGAGCCCTCCAGGCCGGCTCCGTTCGACGACGTGGAAATGCGAACTTCCAGGTGCCCGGTTACGCCATGGCCCGCGATGCTGAACACGTTCCACTCCAGCACCGTGAAGCGCGTCGCGAGCGCCATGTACCCGGCGATATCGCCCTTGAAGAGCAGGCCCCCGGTGGCCGCACCGCTGCAGCCAGCGTCGCGCCCGAAATCCAGCGCGATCAGCCCCCACACGAAATCCGACGCATAGCGCGTCACCGGACACGTGCCGTACTCGTACATCGTCCATTGACCGAAGTGAATCCGCTCGTCCGCCAGCCCCGCCGCCGCCCCCAACGCCGTCGCCGCGGTGATCACCTGCCGCGCCACGGCATCGATCTCCGCTGTCGGCAGACCGGCGGCCGCGTTCACATTAACTGGTGACTCATCGTCGTCATCCTCCGCCGCAGAGTCGTCCGCATCATCGTTGGGCGGATCCCAGCGCGGCAGGAAGGAGAAATCCTCCGAGTAGGACGGGATCGGCGTCGGCGCTGCATCCGCGGGCGTGTTTCCAGCTGTCGCCGGCGTGTCCGTATCGGCCGCGGCACCGGCCGGGTTGTCCGCAGCAGATTGCCCATCCGTCGTGGGATCCGTGACGGCCGGCTCTGGGGCGGGTTGCGGGCAACCCCCAAGCGCCAACAATGCCGAAATCGCAAAAAAGCAGACCCAGCCCGACCGCGGCATAGCATGGCCTCCTGTACCCGGACTCCAGGACGCTGCCGCTCAGCGGCCACGCTATTATGGGCGGCGAGTCAAGAAACACCATGTGCCCCCCGCGGCTCTCCCGGCTCCCCGTGCGGCCTTCGGCCAGCCCCCGCAGCACGCGCCGCACCCGGCGCGCACGTTTGGGTCCGCGCACCACGCGCCGCGTGTCATAAAGAGGAAGTGGGCGATACGACTAGAACCGGGCGTCGCAAACAGCATAGCGGTCATGGGCTTACGCCAACGGGCCAGCTCGCGCGCTGCAGATTTCGACGCATCGCGTCGCACGGGTGTGCTGGCGACAGGGTGGTTGATGGCACTGGGGCGGTTGGTGTCGCAGTGTCTCGGCGTGTGCCCGTAAGGCCGTGCGGGCGACCAACGTGCTGCGGTTCATGTCCCTGTCCTGCGCTTGATGCCGTGCTCGAATCGTCTTTCGCGCCCGTATTCCACCCGCCAAACCGCTCCTCGGCACCGGCAGCCGGTCCTTGACGCCCGCTCGAATGCGCCTGCCACTTCGGCCGCCCTGCACTCGTCCGCCGCGCTCGCGCTATTCAAGCCTGCCAGTTGGGACCGGCTCCTCCTCTGCCTCGATTGGGAACAGTGCCTCCAGCCGTGCCAGGCGCGCCCGGAAGTCGGGCCGCAGGACCAGACGGTGCTGCGCCGCGAACCGGCGAATATCCTCCGGTCCGATCCACCCATCGCCATCCAGATCCGCCGCCGGGGCGCCTGGGATACCCAGCGCCGCCACCGGCATGCGCACCGCCAGCGGTTCCACTGCCACCTCGGGCACCATTTGGTTCTGCTGCTGCGCAAGGGTCCCACAGCCGCTCGGCGGATCGCTGATCTGACCGAAGTTGATCTGGATCACCGTGAAGTCGCCTGTGCCCTGCCAGCCGTCCCCGGTGGCGTCAGCGAGCGAGCCGAGATTGGGGTCGACCGGGTCATTCCAGTAAATTGCCAATATCGCGAAATCGACGATGTCAACGAGGTCGTCCTGGAGGACCGACGGCGGGTTTGAAAAATCGCCCGAGCGCAAGTGATTGTCGCCCGTGAAACTGACGGTCGCGCTGCAATCGACCCCGAATTGCAGGGGCAGCAGCGTACCGAGCGTGTGGCCCTCCCGGGCCTGGATCCAGTCCGCCGTCGTGTCGATCCCGGGCAGCACGATCGTGACCGGGTTCGCGGTGAACGTGACGTCGACCGCGATCGTCTCCTGGTGGCTGGTCACACAATCCGTCGTGATGAACGTCACCGTGCGAGTCACAGGCGGGTTGTACACGCCCAGTCCTTCGACGTGCAGGGTGACATTGATAATCCCGTTGTGGTCGCAGGCAGACTGGAATTCGTATGCCCCCATGTCCACGACGGCTGGGTAGTCGGGCAGGTCGGGGAGACCCGTGTCGCCTGTGCCCGGCTCGTCCACGAAACGCGGCAGTCCGTCCAGATCGAACGGCATCCGCTCCGTGGTGTCGCCGTCGCCGTCGAGGTCGAGTGTGTCCAGCGGGACTGCGGCGTTATTGCCCGCGTCGATGCAGGGCGAACCCGGTTGCAGATGGTAATTACCGACCACAAAAACGTCGTCTGATACGTCAGGCGTACCATTGTCGTCCCAGTAACCTGGGTCTTCGAACAACGGCTCCAAGCCGATATTGCCCGGCTGTGAGGCAAACAGGTCGAGCCCCGCGATGGCACTATAGCTCACGGCAACCTGGCCCCCCGTGATTGTTATCTGACTCGCTTCGTCAGCTCCAGCGGCATTTCGATTGTCCCAGAAAATGCAGTTTGTCACCATCGCGGCGCCGACATAGTTTCGCAGCCCCCCCGCGCCGTCGTCACTCGTGCGGTTACCGATCAGCGTGCAGCCAGTCAGAGTAATGCTGCTTCCAGAACTAAATATTGCACCTGCGAGGTAGTCTGCTCTGTTACCAACGAATATGCAATCGTTCAAGGTGCAGTCCCCCTGACCGTGGTAAAGGGCACCTGTGTTCTGGCCATAATTGTTAATAAATTTGCAGTTCGTTAACACTCCATCGTCACCAATAATCAAGGCACCGCCATCATCCCACGAATAGTTATCGCTGAAGATGCAGCCGTACAGCTCGGCATGGCCTCCCCAAATGACGGCTGCGCCATAATTCGTGGCGGCGTTGTACTCGATCCGACAGGAACTGAGCACAATACCGCTGTTAGTACTGTACAGAGCACCTCCGTTGCAGGCGACGTTTCTTACAAGACGACAATCCACCAACGTAGCGTCGGACTGTAGGAGCACTATGCCTCCGCCCTCCCGAGAGTATGCGTTCCCGGCGGTAATGACGATCCCATCGAGCAGCACCGAGTGGGCACTGTCCGCCCTCGCGACGCCATAACAGTTGTCGGACAACGTCGGGCCCCACGGAAAGTCCGCTTCAAGGTCGTCACCGTTGAGATCTCCGCTCAGGATGGTCTCGTACAGGGCGATCTCCCGAGCATCGGGGGCAGGCTGCCCGCATCCGGCATAGCCGCCCTTGATCGCAACACCGCTCAGAAGTTGAAAGACGGCCTGACGATCACCAGGTGTCTGACCTTCCCCTTGATCTGGCTTGTACGTGCCTTGGGCTATTCGAATTTCGGTCGCCACTCCACCGGCGGCGGCTGCCATCGCATCCTGCAAGTAGTTGTATGCATCGCACCAGGTCGAGCCGTCATTGGCGCCGGTGGCCGAGTCGTCCACGTAGATGACCCTTTGGAACTCGTACGCCCCCATGTCAACGGTTGCGGTCCCATCCTGATCGCCGTCACGAACGCGCGGGTTGCCGTCGAGGTCCGTCAAAGCTGTCACCGGCGTGTTGTCACCAGAGTCGATACAGGGCGACGTTGGAGAAAGACGAAAATTGTTATCCTGGCAGGTATTCGGATCATCATCCGGCCCGTCGGGATCGACGAAGAGTGGATCGTCACCGATGTTGCCGATGCCCCCCAGGTTGCCGGTCCAGCCCTGAATGCAGTTGTAACTGTGTGTGCATTGCCCAAAGCACTCGATTTGGGCGCCCTCTCCTGAGCCTGTCGAGTCGCTGTTACCCCACAGGACACAGTTCACGAAATCCCCCACCTCCATATAAACGCCACCGAATAGTGATGACGCAGTATTGTTGGTGAAAGTGCAGTTGATGGCACCGAGATAGCTTGAGTCGTCGTCATAGTTTGTCGCACCGCCGCTCACGGCGTGGTTGCCATTGAACAGGCAGTTGATCATCAACGTATTGGAGCTTTCACCATTGAGCCAACCCCCACCCAACAGTGCGGTGTTACCAAAGAATTTGCAGTCGATGACAAGCGGAGCGGAGTCGGAGCAAGTGGACGCGACGCCGCCGCCCCTCTGGCCGGCTGCGTTGTCCATGAACGTGCAGCGCTCCAGTGTGAAATCACCGGCAAAGTAGAACAAGCCCCCTCCATCCACATCGGCCCAGTTTTCGGCGATAGTGCAATTCTCGATCGTTGCATCAGCAGTATCGAGATACAGCCCCCCTCCCGAAGTGCTGAATACACCATCCGCGTTGCCGCCTCGTATGGTAAAGCCATCTAGCCGTGCCGACGGGCCAACTAACGTGGCGCGGATAACGTGGTACGCGTTCTCATCGTTATGTGCGAAGTCCGGGCCATCATCGCCGCTCAGGTCACCGCTGAGGATGGTCTCGTAGCTGTCCACGTCATGAGCGTCAGGATCTGGCGCCCCACACCCGGCGTAGCCGCCCTCCACGGTCACGCCATCTACGAGTTCAAACGTAGCGTCCCGTGGATCGGCCAATGCGGCCGGGTTCGGCGTGTAGATACCATCGGCAACGTGAATTGTCGTGCCACTGGTCGCGATGGCGAGGGCCTCGTCGAGCGTTCTCAAGGCGGTGCACCACGCGGTTCCATCGAACTCGGGACCCACCGCAGCCGCGTCCACGTAAATCACGGCCGTACTCCGCAGCTCGGGCAGCATGAGGAAGTCGGAACTGGAGAGCGAGCGGTTGTGCACCTGGACGGCGAGCACATTCGTGCCCGCCACGAGCTGGTCGATGAAGCCGCTGAGGTCCACCGCCACCGGCGGACACGGCCCGGCCGGCGGGCTCGTCCCGCAGCAGGCCTCATGATCGCCCGTGGTGGCCGGCTGGTCATGGGTCGGGGGATTGGGCGCAAACTGGGCATCCACCTGCACACCGTTGAGGTAGGCGATGTAGCCATCGTCCCAGTCCATGGTGAACCCGAGGCTGGTCAGCTGGGCCGGATTCTCGATGTGGAACGCGCGGCGCGCATAGACGCTCATGTAGTTGTTCTGCATGTCGGGCAGGTTGGTAGCGATGCAGCCCTCATAGCCGGTGGCCGCCTCGTAGCCGATGGGCGTCGGCCCGGCCAGCCAGGTCGAGTCGTCGAAGAAGACGTCCTTCCAATCCGCCGGCGGCTCCTCGATGCCCTTGAAGTACAGCCACCCGTCACCCTCTACGATCGGCAGCAGCGGGGCAAACTCGTAAGCGCCCATGTCGACGGTGCGGTTAACGATTCGGGGGTTGCCCTCCAAATCCGTACTTCGCGTAACAACCGAGTTATTACCCGCATCAATGCACGGAGAGCTGGTAGACAATCGTAGGTCGTCATCGTCGGTGCCGGGGATGTCATCAGGCCCGTCAGCATCAACGAACAATGGGTCAGCGTCGATGTTCCCTGCGCCGGTCCAGCCTCCCTGGACGTCGCAGTAGGTGACAACGGGCGCGCCCTGAGACAAGTAGATCTCTTGCCCGTTGTCGCCCCACAGGACGCAGTTGGTCAAGTTCGGGCTGGAGCCGTAACCGCAGACCACGCCGCCGCCCCCGTCGGCGGCCGTGTTCCCGCTGATCGTGCAGCCGGTCAGCGTGGGGCTGGAAGAGTTGTAGCAGCACACGCCGCCGCCGTATTCGGCCGTGTTCCCGCTGATCGTGCAGTTGGTCAGCGTAGGGCTGGAGTACTCCTGGCAGGACACGCCTCCGCCGTCCTCGGCTGTGTTGCCTGTGACCGTGCAGTTCGTTAGCGTCGGGTTAGAGTTGTCGTCACAAGACACGCCTCCGCCTTTGCCCACGGCCGTGTTGCCTGTGATCGTGCAGTTGGTCAGCATTGGGCTGGAGTGGTCTTGGAAGTACACGCCGCCGCCGCTCCAGCCGGCTGTATTGCCCGTGATGGTGCAGTTGGTCAGCGTCGGGCTGGAAACGTCGCAGTACACACCGCCGCCATTGCTCACGGCCGTGTTGCCGCTGATCGTGCAGTTGGTCAGACTGGAGTGGGAGCCGCCGCTGGAGCCGCAGGACACGCCGCCGCCGGCGCGGTAGGTGGCCGTGTTGCCCGTGATCATGCAGTTGGTCAGCGTCGGGCTGCCGTGCACGCCGCCACCGGCGTTGTCGCTGATCGTGCAGTTGATCAGCGTTGGGCTGCCGCCGTCCACGCCGCCACCGCCGTAGGTGGCCGTGTTGCCCGTGATCATGCAGTTGGTCAGCGTCGGGCTGGAGGACCAGCCGCAGTACACGCCGCCGCCGCTCCAGCCGGCTGTATTGCCCGTGATGGTGCAGTTGGTCAGCGTCGGGCTGGAACTATCGCAGTACACGCCACCTCCATCGCCCGTGCCCGTAATACTCCCGTTCCGTATGGTCATTCCCTGCACGACCGAGGTAGCGATTTCACCACTGTGGAAGTAAAACCCCCGCCCGCTGCCCCCGCAGTCGATGATGCACGTGGCTGGATCGCCGCTGGCGGAGCGGACGGTGATCGCCTTGCCGCCGAAGTCGAGGTCCTTATTGCCAACCCCCGTGTACACACCATCGGCGATCACGACCTCGTCGCCGGGGACCGCCGCATCGATCGCCGCCTGAATGGTCGCAAACTCGCCGGGCACCTCCAGAACACCGTCACACGCGTCACCGACGCCGTCGCCGTCGGAGTCGGCCTGATCGGGGTTGGGCACGTCGGGGCAGTTGTCGGCCGCGTCAGGCACACCGTCGCCGTCCGAATCCGGAGGGAGGAAGGCGACACGGAACCCTAAGCTGGAGTACTCATCTGTCGGAGGCTTGTTGCTCCGGTTTGAGGCATGCAGGTGCAGATGTTCGTGGCTATCGAAGACAAACGCCCCGCCCCGCATGCCGCGCTCCGAGCCGCTGACCAGCGTCTCGTTCCACTCCCACACGTTGCCGCCCTGATCGAACGTGCCGTACGGACTGTCGGACAGCTCGAAAAACCCCACATTTATGCGCCAGTATGGGCCTCCGATCGTGTAGTCGCCGTCGAAGAAGTTTGCCGAATTTCCTGTATCGCCTTCCGGATTACCGTTGTTCGGGATCTCGTTAGTTCCCGTCGGGTAGTCCCAGTAGTTGCCCGTGACGCCGTCGTTCTTGTGATATGCCGCCTTGTACCACTCGTCCTCGCTCGTCACGGACCACTGCCAACCGGGGTTGCGCTGAATCTCGTAACCATCTGGCCCGTTGTAGCCGTTGAGCGTGTACGCCCCGGTCTCCGTCGTGCCCGGCCCCTGCGCGCCCGTCGGCTGGCCGTTGTGCAGCCAGTTGGCGAACCGGCATGAGTCCCAGTAGCTCACGTAGTTCACCGGGCGGTTCGCCCAGTAGCCGCCGGTGGCGTCATCGGCCACGCGGTACTGATACGGGTTGGCGGGAGTGCCGTCGCCGGCGTAACGCTCGATCTTGCAGCCATAGCTGTCCGACCACATGGACGTGTTGTACAGCCCGTACGTGTCCACGCCCGCCACGGCGTTCAGAAACGCCGTGTACTGTCCGGCCGTCACCTCGTACTCGCCGACGTTGTACGTGTAGCCCACGCCGCCGAAACTGGCCACCTCGCCGTCCGGATACCGCGTGTCCCCGGGGTTACCCGGGTTGCCCACCGGGAGGGCTTCGATGATAGTCGCTGGGTGTGCGTGGACCGCGCAGGCAGCGACCGCGAGTGCCATCAGAACCTTGCTCGTTCGATCCATGTCACGGCCTCCTCTTCTGTCACGATGTGCACTCGCGCGCCGAACCCACAGAGTCAACCGCCCGCGAGCAGCGTCACGAACGGGTTGATGTCGGCGAAGCTCACGTACCCGTCGCCGTTGATGTCGGCCAGCATGATGTCGCAGTTCGGGTACTGCTCCTGGTAACCGCCCCAGCTTGTCAGCGCGAGCACGAATGGATTGATGTCGCCGAAGTCGATCTCGCCGTCACAGTTGAGGTCACCGTAGGCGTGTGAGCCGAACTCGTAGGCCCCCATGTCGACGATCGCCGTCCCGTCGCCGTTGCCGTCCCAGACGCGTTGATTGCCGTCCAGGTCGGTCTCGCCCGGCGTGGGCACGAAGTTCGGGTCGCCGGCGTCGATGCAGGGCGAACTGGACTGCACGCGGAAATCGTCGTTGTCAGGTTCGACGAAGAGCGGATTGCTGTTGATGTTTCCCGTCCCGGCATAGCCGCCTTGAACGTCGCAGTAGGTCACGACGGGGCTGCCCGAAGAGACGTAGATTTCCTGAGGCGTGTTGGCCCAGAGAATGCAGTTGGTCAGCGTCGGACTGGAGGTGGAGGTGCAGTACACGCCGCCACCGTAGAGGCTGGCTGTGTTCTCTGCGATCGTGCAATTGGTCAGCGCCGGGCTGGAGTACGAGCAGTACACGCCGCCGCCAGCCCCGAGCGACGTGTTTCCACTGATCGTGCAGTTAGCAAGCGTCATGCTGGAACCTTCCTCCGAGGCCACCCCGCCGCCAGCGCCGAGCGATGTGTTTTCACTGATCGTGCAGTTAATCAGCGTCGCGCGGGAGTACTCCCAGCAGCGCACGCCACCGCCACCACCATTATCCGTGATCGTGCAGTGGGTGAGCACCAGGTCGCATGATTCGCACCCCACGCCCCAGGCGTTCTGCGTGATCGTGCACTGGGTCAGCGTCGCGTTGGAGGCTTCGAAGTAAACGCCACTCCCATCGTTACCCACGATCGTGCAGCAGGTCAGCATCGGGCTGGAAAACGAGATGTCCGCGCCATTGCCGTTGCCCATGATCGTGCAGTTGGTCAGCGTCGGGCTGGAGAACTCGCCACTCACACCGTTGCCGTTGCCGGTGATGGTGCAGTTTGTCAACGTCGGGCTGGAGTTGTAGCAACACACGCCTGACCAGTAGTTACCGGTGATCGTGCAATTGGTCAGCGCCGGGCTGGAGCCATAGCAGTACACGCCGCCGCCGGTGTTGCCCGTGATGGTGCAGTTGGTCAGCGTCGGGCTAGAGGAGTCGCAGTACACGCCGCCGCCGGCGTCCATGTTCCCGTTGCTGATCGTCAGACCCTGCACGATCGCAGCAGCGCTTTCCCCGCTATGGAAGTAGAAGCCGCGCCCGCTATTCTCGCAGTCGATGATGCACAGGGCCGGGTTCCCGCTCGCCGAGCGCACCGTGATCGCCTTGCCGCCGAAGTCCAGGTCCTTGTTACCCAGTCCGGTGTAGATTCCATCGGCTACCAGGATCTCGTCGCCGGGAACCGCCGCATCGATCGCGGCCTGAATCGTCGGGTATTGGCCGGGGACGTGTCGCTCCGTCGCCCACGCCGGCAGACTCACCGATCCGACGAGAATCAACGCCGGAAAAACCAAGCCAATTCGCGGTCTTTTCATTGTCGCCACCCTTTCCTTTCGCCCCATGGCGCAGATGTGCAGCTGTCACGGTGAAACACCGCGCCACCCTCATCGGGCACGCTCATGTTCATCTTCTGACAGCGTTATGGCGGTCAGTGTACCGCCGGGCCTCCCGGGCTGCAACGAAAAACAGCCGGCGCACCAGCCAAGCGGGGCGTGCTCGCATCCCACGAGGCTGCCTGGCCGCGGTGGCGCCCACGTCGAACGAGAGTTCGGCTCGGCCCGTTCAGTCCGCGCGCGCATCGCGTGTGCTGAGCGCTCCAACGCGCCAGAATCCGTGTATCACGATACTCCCGCGGCCACTCGATGCGGGACCATTCACCGCGCAGCGGACGGGTTCGGACTGGAAGTGGCGCTTGACGATGTTGGATCTCCGCTGCGTGCCGCGCAGATACGACCGCACGCGCGCGGTTTTTCGGCCCGCGTCGCGGAACTTCTCGTCGGGCGCCATGAAGCCCAGCTCGCCGCGCATGGTAACCGTCGACGTCACATTGCAGCGGAACCGTTGCTCCGCGCCGAGGATCAGGTTTCCAGAAGTCCCACCGCCTTGAACACGGTCAGGATATTCTCGGCTCCCGTATCCGGGGGCATGGCAACGACGATCCACGTTTCCTGCCTCGTTCGCCTCACACGCAGGAGGCGGCCACGAGGCTCGTGCTTGAGCAGGCGGAAGTGCTTTGCGAGAGCATGGCGGCGTGAGGCACGTCCGGCGGCATGCCAGATGTTGCTGCGACTCGGCCGACGGAAACACGGCTCCCGTATCAAACCACACACATCGCGGGGGCGCACACGGCGCCGTCACCGTGGATTGGAGTCGCGCGACCGCGACGTCGGAGAACGAGCTATCAGCGTGTATCTGCGCCTGCGCGACCCGGGGGGAGTGATTCAGATCCCGGATTCGGTTTGGGGCCCCGTTGGCGCTTCCGGGACTCCTAACGTGGCCGCTGGCGTGTCGCCGGGGCCGCCGCCGCGCGGCGTGCGGCGCGCAGAATCAACGCAACGGCGCAGGGTGGGCAGGGTGGTGCGAACCGATTCGGGTTTTGCCCGTTTTGGCGACTGCGCCGTCGTTCGTGGTGCCTTCCCTAGCTCGGGGGGGACCGTCCCGGCCCCGGTGGCGCCGGAGGTCGCACCCCACGCCACGCAGGAGTCGGGCGAAATCGGCCGGGGCACTCCCGGCCGTCGCGGATCAGCCGATGCGCTGGGCGACCTCGATTGCGAGTGCCCGGTCGCGCTCGGCGTACAGTTGCGACGTCTCCAGCTTGCTGTGCCCGAGACAGGCGCCGACCTGCTCCAGCCCGTACTGCCGGCGGACGGCGGTCGCGAACGCGTGCCGAATCTGATTCGGTGCCCACGTGTGCTCACGGCGCCACGTTCGGCGTTCATCGTCGGCGAGACCCGCAGGGGCGGGGAATGCCAGGTCGCACGCCCGCCGGATCGCCCGGGCGTAGCTCATGGTCGTGTAACGCTCGTGGGGCCGGCGGCGCGGATTCGCCCGGCGGTTGGTCCCGGGGCGGTTGCCACATGATGCCGGGGTCTTGCGTGCCTTGTGCATGGCATCGCGGCGCTCGGCTTCGGCTTCGCGCGGATCGAATAGGTAGGCGTTCACGTCCGCGCGCATGAACCGCCGGATCACGTCCTGCCCCTTGGGGCCGATGGCGACAACGCGCTCCGTGCCGCGCCAGTCCAGCTTGAGTTCGGTCACCTTCCAGAGCCACACGGGACCGCTCATGTCGATATCGACCGCCCGGCAGCGGACCGCTTCACCGGGGCGACAGCCCGTGAAGCGCTGGAGTTCGATCAGGCCCCACACCTGCCGCGACACGTGCGGCTGGACAGCATCTACCAGCGCGTCGGGCACCGGGCGGACCGGTTCGGTCTCGGGGGCATCGGTGCGGCCGCGCTTCAGACCTTCAAAAGCGGTCAGAGCATGATGCACGCTCGGCGGGACCAGTTCGCGGGCGACGCCCCACTTGAACACGTGGCGCACGCGGGCGACGTAGCGGTTGACGGTGGGGCGGGACAGTCCCTCAGACACGAGCCGCGCCTGCACGAGTTCCAGCTTGCGGGGACCGAATTCGGCGGCGGGTGTCAGACCGTACAGTACGCGCAGGGGCCGCAAGACGCGTTCGATGTTCGCGATTCGCGCCGCATTCATCCCGCCGTCTCGGTCGCGATAGTACGACTCGGCGTACTCCAGGTACCGCAGGATCAGTTCGGACACGACCAGGGCGGGGCGCTCGGGCTCGGGGGCACGCCGGCCGTTGGCGAGCCATGCTGCGACGGCCGCGTTGTACTTCTCGATGCTCGCAGCAGTGGCGTAGTCGCCGAGATACACGTCGTGGCGGTCGATCGTCACGACGGCGTAGACGCGGCGGTTGACGACCTTGCGACGGTAAGCCGGGACGCCGGGCTGTTTTGGGGGGACGGCGGGAAGTGGCGTTTTTGACGTTCTGCGGGGCATTTGTGCGACCTCCGATCGACCGCGACGGTAAATTACCGTCCGTTCCCGGTCTCTCAGGCCGCACCGCCCCACGCGGGCGGGTACGCTAAGTTGTGCGTTCGGCAGAACTTACGTCCACTGGGCGTTACAGGACTCGAAGCTCAAATCGTAAGCTGTATACGTGCCAAGCTCTTACGAAAACAGCTCCCTGGCGGCGCTGCAAATCCGACGCAACGCGTCGCAAAGGTGGCGTGTTCCCCGGCTGGCCGGTTGTCGGATTCGGCCACGCCGCGCAGCAGGGCCTCGGCCGATGCCCGTAAGGAGTCTGGTTTGTGTAATGTTAGCAAGTTATGATGAAAAACCAGCGTTGTCGCCGCTTCTGCACAGCCCGTAGCGTTTCGGAGACATCAAACCGCAACCAATTGTAAATCATCGAGTTGAGACAAATTGAATTCTCAACACGAATGCCTTTGACGTCCACAACATCTTGGGCTATATTAATGGTTGCCCCCTAGATGTGGTCCCCACATTAACGACGCGATCGACTCCGCTGTCGTCGCGGCCACGTGTGAATGCCGTCTGTCTTGGCGGCCCCCCCTTTTCGGCGGAAGCGTCTTTACACGCTACACGCCAGGGTGAACACATGCCAGAGAAGCTGTTGTCGGTCGGCGCCATCGCGCGCGCGCTGGCGGTGCCTGTGCACCGCGTGAAATACTTGATTCAAAGCCGGCGGATTCAGCCGGCGGGACGCGTCGGCAACGCCTGGGCATATCCGGTCGAGGTGCTCTCGCGAATCCGCACGCTGCTGGAGCACGGCGGATCGGGCAGGGAGCGCGACCTGTGAGCCTCATGAGTCGGCTGCGGTCTGCGGACCGCGCGGCCGCTCGGCGGCGAGAACGCGAGGGCTGCGGGCTCAAGTGCCCGATGTGCGGCGGGTGGCTCCGTGGGCGCGTCAGCAGCCTAACGGGGCGCGGGTTTCTGGGGTGCGAACGCTGGCCCGACTGCACTTTCACGATGACCTATGGCGAGGCGAGGGCGCTGCCGACAGTGCGCAGACGCTCAAAGAAGCGTCCTAGCCGACCGGTTGGAACTGTGCACATGGTGGCGTGCGAGCGGTGCGGGTCGGCGTTCCCGATTCGGTCAAAAGAGGTGCCGCCGCCGCCGCTGATCTGCACACGCTGCACGATGATGGCGCCGACACGGACAAGCCAACGATGGGTCTAGCGTGCCCACCGTGCGACGCGGACGGTCGGCTGGTACTGGCGGTGCGGCCGTCCGCGCCACGGGGCCGGCGGGTCCTTCCGCGCGCGGATCGAAACTGGACTCGCGTCGGATGAATCACACATAAGGGTTGATTTGTATGATATATTACACTGAAAGCCAGCGGGCCTATGGTTGACGCAGATCACGCGTCCGGCTCGCGCTGGCGGACGTTTAACCGGTTCTGCGACGGGTGCCTGCCCGGTCTGTCGCGGGGCGCGCTGGTGACGTGGTGCATCCTGTTTCGGCACGCGAAGCCAGACGGAAAAGTGCGGTTGTCCCAGGCGCGTTTGGGACGGACGGGCGGTATGAGCGTGGCAACGGTGCGGCGGGCGATTCGGGAGCTTGAGCGGCGTGGGCTGCTTGTCACGGTCACGCGTGGGGATCGCAACAGCGGGCCGAGCTGGTACATCGTCCATGCGCGTGAACGGGTTCCAACCGCTGACAACGAGTGCCCATCGGGTAGCGCCGATGAGCGCTTTACGGGGCGCGTGTGTGATTGCCTTGCGGCTAGCGCCGGTGAGCGGCATTACAGAAGAAACAGAGGATCGGGCAAGCACTGGCGCTTGAGCGGTCGCGCTGGCGTAGCCCCCAGCGAAGCCACCGCGACCGCGCCCCCAGCTCGTGGCACACGGGGCTGCGGAGCTTGCGGGGACGATCGATCCGGCCAAGGGCGTTTGACGGCGCATGGAACCGGGGGCACAGTAAATGAGCGTCGGCGAGCTGCCGGCGTGACACACGAACACGCGGCAAAGCGCCGCAGGCGGTGAAGTGTGGAACGAAAAGATGGGCGTCAACGAATGGGTGCCGGGCGGGGACGTTGCCCCGCTGGCGCTGCGGCCGCGCGAGGCGGCACGGGCGCTCGGCGTGTCCGAGCGGACCTTGTGGGCACTGACAAAACGTGGCGACGTGCCACACGTGCGGATCGGGCGCAGTGTGTTATACCCGTTGGACCTGTTGCGTACCTGGCTCGCGGAGCGGGCGACAGCAAAGGCAGGGTAGATGCATGGCGAGCATAACGACACATGACGGCCGACGTGCGATTCAATTCACAGGCGCGGACGGCCGGCGCAAGACCTTGCGGCTCGGCGTGATTTCCCAACGCGACGCCGAGAGCGTGCGCGGCCACGTTGAACGGCTGTTGCAGGCAGCTCAGTTGGGAACGGCTGCCCCGCCGGACGTGCTCGCGTGGGTGGCGACGCTCGGAGACTCTCCCTACAGCCGGCTGGCTCGCGTGGGGCTAGTGGCGTCGCGTGAGAACGCAACGCTTGGAGCATTCGTCAATCGGGTGCGCGACAACATGACGGGCAAGGAATCGACGCGCACATCAGACGGACACACACTGCGGAACCTCGCGGACTACTTCAGCGACGGGAAACGGCTACGCGATATCGCGCCGGCAGACGCCGATGCGTGGCGTGTGTGGCTCGTGGAGCATGAGAAGCTATCCCAGCCGACGATTGCGCGGCGTGTGGTTGCGTGTCGGACGCTCTGGCGTCGGGCTATCCGCTGGGGACTCGCATCGGTCAATCCATTTGTGGGCGTGAAAGCCGGGCACCAAGCGAACGAAGCTCGCAAGGCGTTTGTGCCGCGTGAAACTATCGACCGCGTACTCGCTCAGGTACCCGACACTGAGTGGCGAGTTATTATCGCGTTGTCGCGGTACGGCGGACTGCGGTGCCCGTCCGAGATATACGCGCTGCGCTGGGGCGACCTGGATTGGGAGCGCGGGGCTCTTCGGGTTCCATGTCCGAAGCTCGCTCATATCGAGTCGTGCGCGTTCCGCACCGTGCCGCTGTTTCCCGAACTCCGCGTGCCACTACTGGAGCTGTTCGCGGAAGCTGAGCCGGGCACGGAGCACGTTATCACGCGGCACCGGCTCGGGTGTGAGAATCTGCGGCAACAGCTCATGCGCTTCATAACGCGAGCCGGCCTGAAGCCGTGGCCCAAGCTGTTCCACAATTTGCGAGCAAGCCGGGAAACCGAGCTGATGCGTGAATACGACCTCGCGACCGTCTGCAAGTGGATCGGCAACAGCCCAGCAATAGCGGCTAAGCACTACGCCATGTCCATCGACCTTAACGCCGACTTCGCACGGGCTACGGGGGGCACAGTAGAAGCGACGCAAAAAGCGACGCAGCAAGCGTCCGCATTGGCTCGCACGGCGCAACCGCCGAAAACGGCTCATGGCGATAACACAAGCGATTGCGAACACTTGCGGGACAGTGCGGAGAAGTGCGAAAACGGACAACCATATCCAATGGGCGATACTGGGCTCGAACCAGTGACCTCGTGCATGTCGAGCACGCGCTCTAGCCAACTGAGCTAATCGCCCGGCACCGGCACGTCCGAATGGACTTACGGCCCGGACCACTAATATTGCCCCTCAGCCACGCGTGTGTCAAGCCGCCTCCGCCCACAGCGCCACCCGTACCTGCCCAGCTCACGCCGTTTGCCTATTCTCCCAGCGTTTTGAATACTCCCTCAGGGCGACCCGACAGCCAAACGCGCGACCAGCGCAGGATCGCCTATGAGCACACTGACTCCACAAACCACCGTCTCGAACCGTCCGACCATTCCTCCCGCCGGTCCGCGGTTCCGGCTCTCAACCGCCGGCCCCAGCGGACATGCACAGTGCGAGACCACCCAACCCGTCCTGCTCATCGGCAGTCGCCGCGATTGCGATCTGCCGCTGAACGACCCGGAGGTCTCCAAGATCCACTGTGCCGTCATCCACACCGGCCGCGGACTGCTCGTTTGCGACCTCTGCAGCCGCAGCGGCACCTACCTCAACGGCGCCGCCGTACGCGTCGCCGCGCTGCGTGCCGGCGATGCCCTCCGGATCGGCGGCGCGAACATCACACTCGAAGCCCTGCCCGCCCCTGCTCAGCACGCCGAGCAGCCGATTTCACGCGCGGATACTCCCGCGCCACGGCTGACACTCGGCGCGCACACGGTGGATCTCACCGCGGGCGTCGTCGTCGTCGGTCGCCGGCGCACCTGCGACCTCGTCCTCGACACGCCCGATACCTCGCTTGCACACGCCCTGATCTTCGTCTTCGACGGCTATCCTGCGGTCTGCGACCTCGGCAGCCGCAGTGGCACCTTCGTCAACGGCGAGCGGGCACAGCTCGCCTGGATACGCGGCGGCGATCACCTCGTGATCGGCGGCGAAACCCTCGCCGTGGCGTGCGAGTCCGGGGCTCCTGCAGCGCCACCTGCGAGGACGACGGCGTCACTTCAGGAGACCACCGCGTCCGTCACGCCGCAGGCTCATCCTCCTGCCTCCGCCGCCAGCGATTCACGCACCATCGAGCACTGGCTCCGCGCCGCGCTGAGCGATCTCGCGGTCTCCCGCCAGAAGGCCCAGGACCGCGCGCTACGCCTCGACCGCCGCGCGGCCGAGCTCGAGACGCTCGCCACGCTGCTCGACGTGCAATCGGCGCATCTCGAACGCACAAAGGCCGAGCTCGCCAAGCGCGCCGCAGAAGTCGAACAGGCGGCCAACGAGGCCCGCGACCGCCTGGCCCTCGCACTCAGCCACGAACAGGCGGTGACCGCCGCGTGGGAGGAGCTGGACCGCTGGCACGCCCGACGCGAAGCCGCGTTCCAGGATCACCTGGCGTCCCTTCCGCCGGCACCCCGCCCGAAGCGGCCGGGTGCCGACCTGCCCGGGCTGCCCGATGCACCCCCTGTAGCGCGCCCGTTCCCGCGGGCCGACACACCGCCCCCCACCGCACCGGGTGCCGGCAACGCCTGAACCCGCCACGACGCCA
Source organism: Phycisphaerae bacterium (assembly GCA_017999985.1). Classification (NCBI taxonomy): domain Bacteria; kingdom Pseudomonadati; phylum Planctomycetota; class Phycisphaerae; species Phycisphaerae bacterium. Next base: position 142,517 of record JAGNKU010000009.1, read on the forward strand.
CCCTCCCTGTCAGGGAGGGCGTAGGTCGCATCCGCCGGCGTCCCGCACGCGCGGGCTCAGACGCCGGCTCCGTGCGCGGCGCTTCATGATCGCACCGAGCGCGCCGCAGCGGCGCTTGTGCAACGCCGGTTGGCCCTGCGGGTCCAATCGGCGTATACTTTGATACGAACGTCTGGCGTCGTGCCGGCGAATGATCTTTGACAACTGGCTGGCGGTTTCTGGGGGCGATTGGCTTCGACCGGGCAGGTTGAGGCTTGGGTGGCATGTCGAGGTGGTCAGGAGGCCTCGTTAAACACCTGGCAAAACCCTTAAATGCCAATGATGGCTACAGACTGGCTGCCTAACAACTAGGTAGCCCGTCGGCCGGCGACACCTGCTAGCCGGTCCCGACGCTGACAGCAGGCTGGCACACACGTTCCCGTCGGGCGGCGTGCGTGCGAGAAATAGCCGGGCTCGGCGCGCGGATGACCTGTCGGCCGGTCTGCCAAGCGCTTAAAGCAGTCAAATCAGCCGACTAAACATGTAGAGGCCCAGGCTGAAATGCTTCGGGACGGGGGTTCGATTCCCCCCGCCTCCAATCGAACAGCTCCGGCGTGTGCGGGCTGAACAAGCGCTCGCGTCGCCGGAGCTTTTTTCTTCCGCCGGGCCGGGAGCGCCGGGTCCGCGCCGCGCGACCAATCAGAGCCCTAATCGCCAGCGAGCGGGTCCGCGCAGGAAGCGCGGCAAACCGGATATCGGGGCCAATGTCGGCCTAGGGAACCAGCCGTGCCGCGCCATATGCAACGCACATCGACACCCGCGCGCCTGATCATCGGCCTGCTCTACGTGCTCTCGATGAACGTGCCACCCGGTGTGGCGTTCGTCGATGCCGACGAACCCACGCCCGCGGCGGCCTGGGAGCTGCGCGTGCTCGGCGTGAACGAGCCTGCCAAGCTCGACCAACTGCGTGCGCAGCCGAAAGTGCGTTGCGTTCGACTCGCGATCGTGGGCCAGAGCGGCGTTTCCGCCAAGCACCTCAGGCCGCTACTCACCTCCGGCAACAGTCTGGTTTACCACGACTGCATCGACCCCGACACCAATTCGCATGACACGCAGATGGCGCGCGTGATCCTGGAACTCACACGCCCGCTCGGCGTGGTGCTTGAACTGCACGTGTGGCAGGCCAGCCCGTCGCTTTCGGATTACGCGGACAAGTTCCGTCAGGCAGCCAAGGTCGCCCAAATCGTCGCGCTCTACAATTCCTTCTGGGGTGAGAAGGCCGCTGCCATCACCCAGGCCATCCGCGAGTCGCCGACGGCGTTGTTCATCTCGCCCTACGTCGAGCACGGCGGCCGCCCCACGAGTGAAACGCCGCAGGGCAGCGCGTGTAAACCGTGGGCCGCCGACAGCATTCCGCACTTTATCACCGTGGTGCCGCTGGCCCGCCAGCAGTCTCAGGGCGGGCTGCTGACGCCGGCGGATCGTGGTCCCACCGATTCCGAGGCCATCAACCTCATCGCACCGTCATACCATGCCAACGGCCCCGGCGGGACCTGTCCCTCGGCCGCCACCGCAGCGGCCTGCGCCGCCTACCTCTACGCCGTCTTGCCAAAGGAACCGCCCCCGACGGATGCGGTCGACCGCTTGCGTGCGATCTCCCGCATCGACCAAGCCGCCTTGACCTCGGCTGAGGAATTTGACGCCGCCGCGATCGGCCGCTTGGAAAAGCAAATCGAGACCCTGCGGCAAGCGGCAGCGGACAGGCAGCGCAAGCTCGACGCCCAGGGTGTGCTCAACCTCTACGAGGCGTGGCGAAGCCTCCCCGCCGCGGATGGACAGTGATACCGCCTGTGCGGTAGCCATGCTGAAGAGATCGGTGACGACTCAGCGACGACCGGCAGAGCCGGCGGGCCGTCAGTTGGAGCCCAACCCGCTCGAGATGGCCGTCGACCGGGTTGTCTCTATCGCGCCGCGCCGGCCTGGACCTGCCGCTCCAGGTTCTGCAAATCAGCGCCTTCTCGCCCGCCGTGTGAACGCCGTCTGCAGCATCCGTGCCTCTTCCAGAAACTCCGCGATCCGCGACACGTTCACCCGCTTGCCATCCCGGTAAATCACCAGCCACTCGCCGTCGCTCTCGATGCTGATCCCCGGTGTATTCTCTACCGCCGTGATGATCGACTCGTCGAACGCGTCGCGGATCGCCTGTTCGTCCGCCCCGCGCACGAGATAGTGCTTCGAAAACCCCGGGTACAGCGCGAAGTCGATGTCCTGGTATCCGAACGCCGCCCCGATCTTGTGAAACACATTTTCCGGCCGCAGCTCGAACCGCGGCAGCACCGGCCGCGCACCCAGCGAGAACGCCGCCACCGTCTGGCGGTGCGTGTGCCGGTTCTTGCCGTGGCCAATCACGTACTGGTAGTCCAGCAGCAACGTCGTGTCCCGCCCGCGCGTGTCGCGCAGGCAGTTGCCGACGTGGCGACTGTGCCCCTGCCGGAACAAGTGGAGCCGCTCGCTGTCGAAGGGCATCCGCTCGGAAGCGCCGTCCATGTGCTCCATGCCGAGCTGTCCGGCGAGTTGCTGGAAGCCCTCGCGCCGCTGCCTTTCCGCCCGCCGCGTCAGGACGGTCACGACGATGACAAGGCCGACGAAGCCGAGCACCGCGCCTCCGAACACCAGAAACCCAAACGCCCCTTCGATCGTTTCGATCGCTGCCATGTCCGCCACCACCTCCAGCCTGAAACCGCGCCCAATCCTACGCCCCGCAGCGAAACCCGGCTACCGCCGCCGGCCGCGCGTGGAAATCACGCCGACGTTGCCTATAGTCCCGGATGTCAGCGGGCCGAACGCGGCGCCGATCATCGTCGCCACCACCAAAGGAGGAAAAACATGGGCCGATTCGCACCGTCATTGGTTTTCGTCTGCGCGGCACTGGGGAGCACCGCCGCACAAGCCGATGTCTTTCACGACTACGAGGACCTCACTGAAGGCTTCCTCGGCACGTCGTTGAGCCACGCCGCCGTCACGTATCGCGACGCGAACACCGTCAGCGGCTTCTATCCCGACGGCAACCCCTTCAACGATACCGAACTGGGCAACCAGTTCATTATTGAAAACGCCACCCTCTTTTATAACGACTTCCCCGGCTACGGCAGCCCCGTGAACTCGCTCACCTTCGGCAGCGCCTACATCCCCGGCACGAATCTCACCATCGGCGCGCTCGCGTCGGCGTGGATGGACCTCGACATCCCGGGCACCGCCGCCAGCCTTGATCTCGCGTACTACGAGAACGGCCCGTGGGGCGGCATCGAGTACATCCTCGCCGCCGTGCAGGGCGGCAACGTCGTCGCCACCGACTCGTTCGTCATCAGCGACCTCGGCGGGCGCGACAACCCGACCTATGCGACGCTGTCCGTCAGCGGCGTCGAGTTCGATTCGCTGCACCTGTACGCCTGGCTGAACGGCGCCTACACCGCGCCGCGCGGCATGATCGACAACCTCTCCATCACCAGCATCCCCGAGCCGACCGCACTGCTTGGTCTCGCGTTGCTGGCTGCCCTCCGCCGGCGTTAGCAAAGCCATCAGAGCCCCGAGCGCGAGCGCGCCGGTTTCCGGAACCTCGTCACCCGTCCGGCCGCCGCGCGCTTGCGCCACGGGCTCCGTCCGCGCGCCAGCCACAGCGCCGGCCACGCGGCCCAACGGACGCGCACCGTAAGCCGCCGGACGTTACACTACGTGCCCGCCAACCGTCGCGGCGCGCAGTGCCTCGCGGTGCGGCAGGAGCACGGTGCCATGCGTCGATTGGCCCTGAAGATCCACGGCTGGGCGCGCAACATCGAGCCCGTCGTGCTGCTTTCGCTGCTCGTCGTCGTCGCGGGCGTCTGGGGTTTTGTCAGCCTGGCGGACTACGTGCTCGAGGGCAAGACGCAGGCCTTCGATGAGCGGATGCTGACCGCCCTGCGTCGGCCGGACAACCCGGCCCAGCCGATTGGACCGGTCTGGCTGGCCGAGGTCGGCCGCGACATCACCGCGCTCGGCGGCGTCGCGGTTCTGGTCCTGGCAACCACCGCGGTGATCGGTTTTCTCTGGCTGCGCCGGCAGTTCGGCATGTTGACCTTCGTGCTGATCGCAACGCTGGGCGGGCTGGGGCTCGGCGCGCTACTGAAGGCCGTCTTCGCGCGCCCGCGTCCGGCCATCGTCCCCCACTTGTCGCAGGCCTACACGAGCAGCTTCCCGAGCGGGCATTCGCTGATGTCGGCGGTCGTCTACCTCACGCTGGGCGCGCTCGTCGCCGCGGTTGTTTCGCAGCAGCGGCTGAAGATCTACGTGCTGGCCGTCGCGCTGTCCGTGACCGGGCTCGTAGGCCTCAGCCGCGTTTACATGGGCGTGCACTACCCGACGGACGTGCTCGCGGGCTGGATGACCGGGCTGGCCTGGGCCGCGCTGTGCTGGCTCGCCGCGCGCTGGCTCCAGCGGCGCGGAGCGGTCGAGGCGCCCGCGAATGGGGACCTGCTCTGACGCCGGCCGCGCGCCGCCTCATTGCAGCACAAACGACACCACGTCCCGCGCGGCACTCACGAGATCGTGCACGACAAGCGCGTTGGGCAGCGATGACAGCCAGTACACGCGGTCACCCTCAAGGCGCGGGTTGAGCGTGCTGGTGAAGATGCCGGTCTGCTCAGTCAGCGTCGTCCGTGCGCCGGTCGCGCGGGTGATGACCTCCACGCGGTCACTCGCCAACGGATTCAGGTACTCCACGAGCACGCGGGTCTCATCGGCCCCGCACACGTAGACCGCGCGCGACGACAACCGGCTCGGGGTGTACGCGTCATACGTCGCCCACGTTTCCCACGTCAGGTCATCCAGATCCAGGGCCAGAATCTCATTGCCGATCGCCAGGCCGTTCTCGTCGACCAAGCTGGCACCCGTGAAAAGCTCTTCGCCGACGATCGCGGCGTCGAAGAAAAGCGCCTGCCGGCCGGCCGGTTCCGCAGGGATCACGCGCGCCGCACCGGTGTCGAGCCGGACCAGCAGATGATCGCCGCTCGGCACCGAGTTGCGGGTTACCAGCGCCCAGTGTGCGTCCGCCGCCAGGATTTCGACGATCGGGTCGTCGACGGCTACCGTCCGTTCGATCGCGCGTGTTGCGAGGTCATATACGAGCAGGCCCGTCTCGGTGCGCGCCACGACCCGCGCGCCGGTCAGCACGAACGCGCGATCGTAACGACCGCCGAGTGACACGTTGCGTTCGAGGATCGTCAGCTCAGCGCCGGTGCTGATCTGCACGGCGACAATCCGACTCGCGTGATTGTCGTTCATCGGGCGCTCGGCGACGAAGTAATCGCCGGCAGCCTGCACGTCGTACTGCACGCGCGCCGCCTGGAGCTTCGTCGCATCGCCGGTGGACAGGTCAAGCCCCCAGAGGGTCGATGGCAGCGTCGTGTATCCCGAGTACGAGCCGAAGTTCTGCAGATAGACGGTGTCGCCCGCTGTGCCGACGAGGAACAGCGCGCTGTCGTCAAAGAGCGTGCCGCAGCCGGTGAGCGTCGCGAGCAGCACGCTGCTCAAGACCATCCGTCGCGCGGTCTGTAGTTTGACCATGCCGTGTCCTCCGTATGTTCTGTGTGACCCAGAATCGCGCCCGTTCTCACGCGATTGTAGCCCCAGGCGTCAAGCGGCCCGAGAGTCCTGCCGCGGCACGGTCAACGCCGTGCGGACGATTGGGGATTGACGCCGGCGCATACACTTGTTACGTACATTCGTCCGCGGCGCGTGCGCTGCGGAGCGGGAGGACAGCCGTGCGCACGGCGCAGCGGCGACCGCCGGGGACGTTTCAGAGTCGAAGCGCTGCGATAGACGTGGTTCTGTATCACGGTCTCGTTCTTGTCAGGTCAGGAGGAGACTCATGCGCGCCTGCAGAGGGATTTGTGTGACATTGGTCGCCGTGTTCGCAACGTCAGCGATGGCGGCTGAGATCTGGACCGACTTCGGCGGAATGATCGCCCATTTCGATTCGGCGAACCCCACGATAATCACGAATGTCGGCCAGACCGGCGAGCTGCCCATGGACGGCATGGACTTCACGCCGGACGGGATCCTGTGGGGCGTTGCAGACCAGGAACTGTTTCGTATCAGCCAGGTGAACGGATCCGTGGAGAGGATCGGCGTGGCGACGCTGCCGCCCGGCGAGATCTACATGGACATCTCGTGGGATCCGAGCACGCACGCGATGTACGGGCTGGGCAGCGGCGCGAGTGGATTCCTCAACAACCTCTACACGATCGACCTGAACACGGGTGCGGCGACGCTGGTAACGACCTTCCTCACGCCGACGTGGAGCGGCGGGTTGGCGACCACCGCGGCCGGCGTGCGGTTCATCGACAACACGCTTATGGACGGCCCGAGCCGGATCGACGGGAACACGCTCACTTATCTCGGGCCGCAGGGCTTCGACTCCAACTTCTTTGGCGGAATGACCATTGATTGGTCGCGTGACGGCACGCTGTACTACTGCACCTGGAATGCGGGAGCGGAGCGCACGGAAGTGTGGACGTTGAATACGACGACGGGGCAAGGCACGCTGCTCGGTCCGATCGGCCCGGACGGGCAGACGGTACTACTGAGCGCGGCGATCAAGCCCTTGCCCGAGCCGGGTGCCGGGGCTGCGCTGATCCTGCTGCTCGCGTGCCGCCGGATGCGCTAGCGCTGCCGGCGGATCAGCAGCGCGGTCAGGTCGTCGGCCTGCGGAGCACCAGCCCGGAAGCGGCGCACCTCGGCATGCAGGCCCTGGATGAGACCCTCCAGCGGGACGTCGCCGCAGCGCGCGAGAAACGCCGCGACGCGCTCCTCGCCGTATTCCGCGCCGGCGGCATCGAGCGTTTCGTAGAAACCGTCGGTGAGCAGCACGACCGCCGCGCCGGGTGCGAAATCGAAATGCTCAGCCGCGAACTCGCAGTCATTCATGATCGCGAGCGGCAGCCCCCCGGCCCCGCGCACCTCCACGCCGGTTGGCGAAATGAACAGCAGCGGGCCCTGGCCGGCGGAGACGTAGTCCAGACGATGGCAACGCGGATCGAGCACCCCCACGACCGCCGTGACAAACCGGCCGTCGAGCAGGTCATGCGCCAGGAGCTGATTCACGCGCGTCGCGACCGCCACCAGGTCCTGCGTCACCGTCAGCATGGCGCGGACCAGTGAGCGGCACTGCGCGATGACGAGCGCGGCCCCGATGCCGTGCCCGGTCGCATCGGCCAGCAGAAACGCCAGGCGTCCGTCGCCGAGCGGCATGAAATCGTAGCAGTCTCCACCGGTCTCATCGGTGGGTCGGTTCCAGCCGGCGATGTCGTAGCCGGGCAGACTTGGGTTGGTGGCCGGGAACAGCGCCTGCTGAATCTTGCGGGCGAGTTCCAGGTCGCGTGCCATGCGCTGCTTCTCGGCGTACTGCTCCAGCAGGACGTAGCGATGCAGCGCGACGCCGGCCTGCGCGCTCAGCACGCGGGCCAGCTCCTCGTCGGCCGCATCGAACGGCCCGCCCGCGCGGTTGAGCGCCTGGAGCACCCCCATCAGCTCGCCATCCAGGTTTTCCAGCGGAAACGTCAGCAGATTGCGCGTGCGAAAACCCGTCTGGCGATCGATCTCCGGATTGAAACGGCTGTCCGCGTATGCCTCTGGCACGTTCACAACGACGCGCTGCTGCGCCGCCGCCCCCGCGATGCCGCGATCGGCCGGAAAGCGAATCGACTCGACGCCGGTCGCAACGCGGCTGAATAGCTCGTTGGTCGCGCGGTCGTACAGGAAGATGGTGGCCCGCTCGCAGTTCAGCACGGCGCGCGCCGCGTCCACGATGGTGCCCAGCAGTTGCGACAGGTCGGTCGTCGCGGCCATCTGCCGCGTCACGTCCAGCAACCGCCGGAGCTGCATGATCTGCTGGTTCGGGTCGGCCGTCATGCCGTGTAGGGTATGTCCGGCGCACGGCGATGGCAACCGGACGCGGTAGCGCGCGGGAAAGCTGCCGCGGACAAAGTCGACGCCCGCAGCCCTTCACGGCTTCTCACGTTCGAGCTTGCGGACCGGGGCGTACTCGAGGATCAGCGTCTTTTCGCCGTAGCCGACGAACTTTAAGCCCGCCCGCGTCTGCCCCGGCGCCGGCTTGATCCAGAGCACCTGCCCGACGCCATAGCGCTCGTGCCGCACCAGCGTGCCCGGGCCCCAACCGGCAAATGGCGAATTCGAGGTGGACGCAGGCTCACTCGGTTCCGGCGCGCGGCGCCGCGCGGCCGGCTCAGGCTCCCCGCGCAGATCATCATCCGGCGTCGCCCGCAGTCGCCGCTTCGGAACCAGCCGCGCCGCCTCCTCCGGCGACAGGTCGTCAACCAGCGGCACCAAACCGTCGATCTTCTGCCAGGCCGGACCGCCGCGCAGCGTCTGGAAGTCCTCGCGTATCAGATGGCCATCGTCGAGCTCGCGGAGAAACTGCGACGGCGGGCGCGGCATCGGCCGCCCGCGAATCAGCCGCTCGTGGGCCATCGACAGGTGCAACCGTTCGCGGGCGCGCGTCACGCCGACGAAGCATAGACGCCGCTCTTCCTCGACGTCGGCGTGCATCCCGAGCGCGCGTTCATGCGGCAACAAGCCCTGCTCCAGTCCGGCCAGGAACACCACCGGGAACTCCAGGCCCTTCGCCGCGTGCAGCGTCATCAGCATCACGCAGCCGGCCTTTTCATCGACGGCGTCCTGGTCGCTGACCAGGCTGATGCGGTTGAGGAAGTCGGCGAGGTTCGCCTCCTCGACTTCCTTCTCGTAGCGAATGGCCGCTGTCACCAGTTCCTGCACGTTGGCCAGCCGGTCTTCACCGCCGGTGTCCTGTTCCGCGCGCAGCGCCGCCTCGAGTCCGGACGCGGTGAGGACCAGGCTCACGGCTTCCGAGACAGGCAGTTGCAGCGCGGGCTGCAGGCGCGCGAGCAGGTCCACGAACGCGCGCACCTTTCGGGCGGCGCTCTGCAGCGCGGGCACCTGCTCGACTTCGCGCAGGATGTCCATCAGCGGTTGGCCCGTCTCGTTGGCGTGCGTCCGCAGACGGTCGAGCGACGTCTTGCCGATGCCACGGGCCGGCGTGTTGATGATGCGCAGCAGCGCGACCTCGTCCGCCGGGTTCACCAGCACGCGCAGGTACGCGAGCACGTCGCGGATCTCGCGCCGGTTGTAGAACTCGACGCCGCGCGCGATCCGATACGGAATCGCACGGGCCCGCAACGCGTCCTCGAACCCGCGTGACACCGCGTTGATGCGGTAGAAGATCGCGAAATCGTTCCAGGGGCGGCCCTGCGCGTGCAGGTCCGCGATCGTCTGCGCGATCCGCTCCGCCTCGTCCTCGCCGCCGGTGAATTGCCAGACGCGCACCGGCTCGCCGGTCGCGTTCTGCGTCCACAACTCCTTGGCCTTGCGCTTGCGATTGCGGGCGATCAGCCGGTCGGCGGCCTGCAGGATCAGGCCGGTGGAGCGGTAGTTCTGCTCGAGTCGCACCACGCGCGCGGACGGGAAATCCCGCTCGAACTCGAGGATGTTGCGGAGGTCGGCCCCGCGCCAGGCGTAAATGCTCTGGTCCGGGTCGCCGGTCGCACAGATGTTGCCGTGATGCTGCGCCAGCGAACGCGCGATCAGATACTGGGCGTGGTTCGTGTCCTGGTACTCGTCGATGAGCAGGTACTGGAAGCGCACGCTCAGCCGCTCGGAAATGTCGGGCTGATCGCGCAGGACCACCGCCACGCGCAGCAGCAGATCATCGAAGTCGACCGCGTTGCGCTGCCCCAGGAGGCGCTCGTACGTCTCGTAGACCCGGGCCGTCAGATCGTCGTGGAACCCGCGACTGATCTCCGCGAGTTCCTTCGGTCGCAGGAGGCGCCCCTTCGCGTCGCTGATCTTCTGGCGCGCCTGGTCGGCGGTGAGCAGCGCTTCGCTGACTTGCTCGATCTGCAGCGCCTCCTTGACCACCCGCAGGGCGTCGTCCTCGTCGTAGATCGAGAAGCCCGGCGCAACGTTCGCGAGCGCGCCGAACTCGCGCAGCAGGCGCACGCCCAGCGCGTGAAACGTGTAAACCCACATCCCCTGCTTGACGCCCAGCGCCTCGATCCGCCGCTTCATCTCGTCCGCGGCCTTGTTGGTGAACGTGATGGCCAGGATGTTGCGGGACGGCACGCCGGTGTGCACGAGATACGCCGCCCGCCGGGTAATGACCCGCGTCTTGCCGCTGCCCGGGCCGGCGATGACGAGCAGCGGGCCGTCGCGGTGCGTCACGGCCTGCAACTGGGGCTCGTTCAGGTCGGCGAGCAGGGCCGCTGTTCGGGCGTCGTTCGGTCTCATGCCCTCATATACCCGGTACAGCGATTGGCGTCCATCCGGCGGGGGTGCCGGTCGCGAGGCGGCCTCGCACAGGGAGTGGAAGCGTGTTCGGCGGCTTCCCGGGTAAAGCCGTGCCGGGCGTCGCTGCCGATAGAGAGGACTGGATCGGCCGCTGTCCGCAGGCGGCCCAACAAGGAGCACAACATGTTCTGGATCGCATTCTTTGCCCTGCTCGCCGCGCTGTTCGGCGGCTTCATCAGTTTCGCGTAACAACCTGTTGTCGTGCCGTCGTCTCGGCGTTGGCCGTGGCGACCACCCTCCGGACAGCTCTCCTCCCATGAATGGGGCCTGCTTTCGCACTGACCGCGAAAGCAGGCCCGTTCTTAGGGAGTCCAGCTCCGCACGTCGGAAGAGTTCAGCAGGCCGCCCAGCCGCAGGCCTGGTTCGAGCACTTCCGACAGCCTTCCTGCAACATCAACGGGCTGCCGCACTCGGGGCACATGACCTTGTAGTGCGTCGCCGCGTCGTGCCGATGCGTGACGGTACCCAGCACCGCCGTGATGTCCGAAGCCGTTAACGCGCGCCGCTCGCTCGCCGTTGCTGCCGCGACCGGCGCCGCTGCGGTCACGGTCGCCTCCGTCCAGACGGCCTGCTCGGCCACGTACTCGGTTGTCGCCTCCTCGAGCTCTGCAATCGCGAGGGCCGTCTCCAGCGCCTGGTACCCGTCTCCGTGGCCGTTCCCGCTGTTGCCATTGCCGCCGTGAATGGCTTGCGGCGGGGCCGCGCGGGTCGAGCGCTGTGCCGCGCGCGCGGCCAGCACGTCGATCGGCCGATCGACACTCAGCGGTGCCGCGCGGACGCCGGCTTTGGGCGCATTGCCGAGGTCGGGCGTCACCGGCCGATCCACCGGCGTGGTTTGCGGGTGATGCGGGGGCGGGTTCGGGTTATCGAGCTCGCGGAGGTCGATCTCGCCCAGCAGCAGGCTGCGGAGGCCGAAGCGCTCCTTGGCCCGCAGGTACTTCTTGATCGCGCAGGCCAGCCCGTCGGGCAGGGACATGATGCGGCCGCTGCGGGTCGGGATTTGCAGCGAAGAGCCGATGCCCTCCCACTGCTTGATCAGCGGGCGGATGCCGCCGCCGGCCCGCAGCCAGAGCGACGCCGTTCGGCAGATGGCCTCGAGGTCGCTGTTGGCGACATCGCCGCCCTTGCCGAGCTGGGCGAAGATCTCGATCTCGCGGTTCGTGCACGGATCAACGGTGATCTTGACGTGCATGTTGCCGAAGGGCGTCATCTGGCGGATGCGCAGGCCGGACACGATCTCGGGCAGATCCATGGGCTCGATCGGCGGCGGCACGGCCAGCGGCTTGCCGGAATCGCTGGCTGCCGCCGGCGCGGGGGCCGGAGACGGCGCAGTGCGCACCGGGACGGTTGCCGGTTCGCGCGCCGCGGCGCTGGCGGACGGCGCCGCGCCCGTCGCATCTTCCTCCTCTGCGTTATCCTGGGCCGGCGCCGCATGGCCCGCACAATCCTCCTGCGGCTTGAGCGACATCGGCTGCTGGGCGCGGCACTGATCGCGGTAGACCGTCACGCCTTTGCAGCGCAGGCCGTACGCCAGGCTGTAGATCTGCTCGACGTCCGCGCGTGTGGCGTCCTTCGGGAAGTTGATCGTCTTGCTGATCGACGAATCGCAGTGCCGCTGGAAACCGGCCTGCATGCGCATGTGCCATTCGGGCGTGATGTCGTGCGCGCAGACGAAGACGCGTTTCACGTCCTCCGGCACCTCGTCGATGTGGGCCAGCGTGCCTTCGCGCGCGATCCGCTCCAGCAGCGCATCGCTCAGGAACCCGCGCCGCTGCGCGACCTCGCGGAACGTCCCATTCACCTCGACCAGCGGCTTGTCACCCTGCACCTGGCCGCGCAGCACGTTGCGAATGAACGCCAGCGAGAACATCGGCTCGATGCCGCCGGAGCAGTCCGCGATGATGCTGATCGTGCCGGTGGGCGCGACGGTCGTGACCGCGGCGTTGCGCATCACGCGGTTGTGCTGCATGTGCCAGATGCTGCCCTTCCAGTTCGGGAAGCAGCCGCGCTCGCGGGCGAGCTCCTCGCTGCAGCGATGGGCCTCGTCATTCAGGAACTTCATGAAACGCTCGCCCCAGGCGACACCCTCATCGCTGTTGTACGCTACGCCCAGCTTGAACAGCGCGTCGGCGAAGCCCATGACGCCGAGGCCGATCTTGCGGTTATCGTGGCAGATCCGCTCGATTTCGGGCAGCGGATAGTTGTTCGCGTCGATGACGTTGTCCAGGAAGCGCGTCGCGACGTGGATGTCCGCGCGCATCGCGTCCCAGTCCACGTCCGCCTCGGGCGTGCACGCGCTGCGCACGTACTTGCCCAGGTTGATGCTGCCGAGGTTGCAGGCCTCGTACGGCAACAGCGGCTGCTCGCCGCAGGGGTTCGTCGCCTCGATGCGCCCCAGCGCCGGCGTAGGGTTGTGCTCGTTGATGCGATCGATGAACACCACGCCCGGCTCGCCGGTCTGCCACGCGTTGTGGACGATGATGTTCCAGATGTCGCGCTTCGTGTAGACGCGGTCGCGCAGTGCCTCGGGCAACGGGCCGGTCAGCCGCGGCGAGCGATAGTAAGTCTCGCGTGTGTTCGGCGGTACCGGCTCGACGCAGTCCACCTCGGTCAGGTCACGCACCGTGTACTGCCAGATCTCCACGTCGCGCGGGATCACGAAGGCCTTGCCGTTGCGCGGGTTGCGCACGACGTGCGGCGAGTCGGCGTCCGCCAGGAACTCGTCCATCCAGGCGTCCGTCACCTTCACCGAGATGTTGTAGTTGGTGAACTGATTCAAATCCTGCTTCGCGTGCAGGAACTTCAGGATGTCGGGGTGATGGATGTACATCATCCCCATGTTCGCCCCGCGACGGAACGCACCCTGCTGGATCGCGTTCGTCGCCTCGCTGAAGGCGCGCCAGAAGCTGATCGGGCCGCTGGTCGTGCCGCCGCTGGACTTGATGAAGTCACCCGTCGGCCGCAGCTCGTCAAACGCGAAACCGGTCCCACCACCGGCCTTCTGAATCAGCGCGGTGTGCTTGATGCTGTTGAAAATGTCCACGATGGAATCGCGGACCGGCAGCACGAAGCACGCCGACAGCATGCCCATCTCGCGCCCCGCGTTCATCAGCGTGGGCGAGTTTGGCATGAAGCCGCCGCCAGTCATCAGCTTGTAGAAGCGGTCCTCCCAGCGGCGGCGGTCGATCTCCGTCGCGCCGTAGAGCGTCTCGACATTGGCGATGGTCCGCGCGACGCGGTGAAACAACTCGCCGGGCCCCTCCACGCAACGCCCGGACTCGTCCTTTTTGAGGTAACGGGCCTCGAGCACCTTGCGCGCATTTTCCGTCAGATCGGGCTCATCCATGAAGGGCGCATTGGCGCAGTCCACAACTGCCATCCTAGAACTCCTGTTTCCGGGATGCGACGTTTATCTCTAGTGCCAATCAGGACCGACGTGCCGGCGAATGGAACAGCGACGCCGAATCGATGCCCCACCCAGGTCGGACCGAGATGGCCACATCTAGGGGGCAACCATTAATATAGCCCAAGATGTTGTGGCCGTCAAAGGCATTCGTGTTGAGAATTTGATTTCTCTTAAATCGAGTATATACAATGGGTTGTGGTTTTGTGTCGCCGAGACGCTACGGGCTGTGCAGAAGCGGCGACAACGCCGGTTTCTCATCACATTTCGCTAACATTACGCAAACAAACCGTCCCCCTCCCCACCCTGAAGAGTCCCAAGTCTCGGGCTCCAAAGGGCCTTCGCGTTCGAACGCCCTACTCGGGGAAGAGATCACCGCAGTCTTCGGTGTACCCGCAGTTCGGACACGTCACCTTGCACTGCCGCGCGGTCATGGCGGCTCCGCAGATCGGGCACCCGCCGGGCGGGCGGCGGACCGGCTCGACCGGCCTCTCAGGAGCCGGCTCTGGGCCGGGCTCCGGCGGCTTCTGTCCGTCCGGCGTCGCACTCGCGATCATCGCTCCGTCTCCGCGTCGAGGGCCAGTTGGGTCAGCAGGGCTACCCCCAGCGGCAGCACAGCCTCGTCAATGTCGAAGAGGGCGTGGTGGTGCGGGTACTTGCACCCCTTGGCTTCGTTTCGCGCTCCGAGGAACAGAAACGCGCCCGGGACTTGCTGCAAATAGTAGGCAAAATCCTCGCCGCCACCTTGCGCGGGCAAGGTGAGTAACTGGTCTTCCGTGAACCCCAGTCGGCGAGCCGTCGCCAGTGCCCGTTCCACCGCCCCCGCATCGTTCACCAGGACGGGATAGCCCTCCTCGACTGTCGCCTCGGCCGTCGCGCCGTACGCGCCGGCGATCCCTTGGGCGAGCTCGCCGATCCGCCGGACGATTGTCGCCCGCGTCGCCATGTTCAACGTGCGCACGGTCCCGGCAAGTTCGGCGGTCTCAGGAATGATGTTGGTCGCCGACCCGGCCTGGACGCGGGTGACGGAAACGACCGCACTGTCGGTCATGGCAATGTTACGGCTGACGACCGTCTGGAGCGCGACGACCAGTTGGGCCGCAACGACGACGGGATCGACGCACTGGTGGGGCATGGCCGCGTGGCCACCCCTGCCGCGGACGGTTATCCGCAGGGGGTTGGTGCTGGACATGAACGGGCCGACCCGCGTGCCCAGCGTCCCGAGCGGCATCTCCGACCAGACGTGTAGACCGAAAATGCGCTGCACGTCGGCGAGCACGCCACCCGCAACCAGCAACTCCGCTCCGCCACCGCCTTCCTCCGCCGGCTGGAAGATCAGCCGGACGGATTGGCGGAGGTCCGCCTTCCGCTCGGCGAGCATCCGTGCGACGCCGAGCAACATGGCCATATGGGCATCGTGCCCGCAGGCGTGCATGACGCCGGCGTTCTGCGACGTGTAAGCGGCCCCGGTCAGCTCGGTGATCGGCAGGCCGTCCATGTCGGCCCGGAGCGCAACGAATGGCCGGCCGGGCACGACAAGGTCGGCGCTCAGGCCGCAGGTGCCGCCGATACGCTCGCGCGGCTCGCAGCCCAGCTTGCGCAGCTCCTCCGCAATGAACGCGGCGGTCTGCTCCTCCTGTCCGCTCAGCTCGGGATGTGCATGAAAGTGTCGTCGCCACGCCGTGAGCTGCTCCGCAAGCTGCCCCGCAGCGGCCCGTGTGGTGGACGGAGAGTCGTCTCGCATGGTGCCGCTATCATAAGCGCGTCGCTGGCGAATGTCCGCGCGGCGCGGAGGAAGGCGGTGGCCACTGCGCTGCCTCAGAATTGCCCCCACCACGGGTGGTGCGGGCGTCTTGCCCGTCCGCACGACGGGCGGGACGCCCGTACCACCCCTCCAAGCGGTAACTTTCGAGGCGGCAGCACGCCGGCACTGCTCCAGAGCAGTGGCACGGCGACGGGTGCGCCGACACAATACCGTCCATGATCGCAGCGGAACCACGCCGGCGGCCGCGGATTCGGTTCATCAATCCGAATTCGCCGCTGTCGAACATCACGATGCCGGACGTGATCCGGAACATGACTTCGCCGCTGGGGCGCTATACGCCGGCAGCGCTGCGGCGCGTGCAGTTCACGCGTAAGGCGCTGTTCGCGCCGACCGGGCTGATGATCGCCGCCGCCGTCGTGCCGCCGCATTGGGACGTCGAGCTGGTCGACGAATGCACACTCGACCGGCCGCACCAGCCGCGGGCGGACGTGGACCTCGTCGGCATCTCGGCCATGACCACGCAGGCCCGGCGGGCATACACCATCGCGGATGAGTACCGCCGACTCGGCGTGACCGTCGTCATGGGCGGCATCCACCCCAGCGCCCTGCCCGACGAAGCGTTGCAGCACTGCGACGCCGTGTGCCAGGGTGACGCGGAATCGACGCTGCCGCACCTGCTGGCGGACTACGAAGAGAAGCTGTCAGCTTCCAGCAGTCAGCGATCAGCCGGAAAAGACACGGGCCTGCGGCGCGTCTATGACTGGGCGGCGTTCGAGACCGCGCCCATCGCGACGCCGCGCAAGGACATCATCAACTCCGCCGACTACCTGGTCGCGAACCCGATTCAGACGACGCGCGGCTGTCCGCACAACTGCAATTTCTGCACGACGCCGGCGGTGTTCGGCCGCAAGTTCCGCCAGCGCGCGGTCGCGGACATCGTGGAGGAGATTCGCGCGGCGCACGAGCGGCACCACGCGTGGTGCTACATCTTTGCGGACGACAATTTCGCCGGGAACCAGCAATGGGCGCTGGAGCTGTGCGAAGCGCTGCGGCCACTCAAGGTCGCGTGGGCGACGCAGTGCGATGTGCTCATCAGCAAGAACGAGCGCCTGATGCGCGCCATGCGCGAGAGCGGCTGTGTCGGCCTGATCCTCGGCCTGGAAAGCCCGAAGCAGGACACGCTGGCGGAAGCCGGCAAGAAGTTCGTCCGCAGCGATTCGTACGAGTGGCGGATCCGGAAGATCCAGAGCTTCGACATCGGGCTGTGGGGGGCGTTCATCTTCGGCTTCGACCACGACACCTGGCAGGACTGCATGTTCGCCTGCCGGTTCGCGCAACGCATGAACCTGGCGATGAGCTGCTATCCGATCCTCACGCCCTACCCGGGCACCGAGTTCTTCCGCCAGTTCGAGCGCGAGGGGCGCTTGCGCACGCGCGACTGGGAGAAGTACAACGGTGCAACGGTGGTTTTCGAGCCACGGCAGATGACGGTGAAGCAGCTCCGGCACGCACAGATGGCGGCGTTCGCGGAGTTCTTCGCGCCGCGGTCGGCGCTGCGGCGGCTGGGGGCGTGGCCGCTCAAGGGGCGGTCGTGGGTCGCGAACCTCGCGATCTGGAAGGGTATTCGCTACTACTACGCGAAGAAACGCCGGCACGTGCCACTCTTCCGGGATTTCCTCAACCCCGACGCGCCGGCGTGGAACTACGCGGACGATGCCTGGACGCACGAACGCGCCGAAGCGGATGTGCGCTGCGCGGAAGTCGCACGTCTGGCCGGCGTCGTCCGCGCGGCGAGCGATCCGCTGGTGCAGGCCGCGCTGGCGCTGACCGCGCCCGACAGCCCGGGCGCCACCGAGAGGTGAGCTGTGAAAGCCCATCGTCAGGAACTGTGGTTCGAGACGCCAACACGCCGGGCGTTCATCAACATCACGTCGCAGATCGAGGACGCGGTCCGCGCGAGCGGCGTTCAGGAGGGCCTCTGCCTCGTGAATGCGATGCACATCACCGCCAGCGTGTTCATCAACGACGATGAGCCCGGCCTGCACCGCGACTACGACGCGTGGCTGGAGCAACTCGCGCCGCACGAGCCCACCGCGCGCTACCAGCACAACCGCACCGGCGAAGACAACGGCGACGCGCACCTCAAGCGGCAGATCATGGGCCGCGAGGTCGTCGTCGCCATCACGGGCGGCCGATTGGATTTCGGACCCTGGGAGCAGATCTTCTACGGCGAGTTTGACGGGCGCCGCCGAAAACGCGTGCTGGTCAAAGTGATCGGAACGTGACTTGGCCGAGTGGTCGGCCCTGGCGCGCTCCCGGAGGCACACCGGAGATTGCGGCCCTCGAACGTCCGAGAACGATGGCCCGCCAGACACTGGGGGACATAACTTCATTATCAAGAGCCATTTACCTGGCGGTCGAATCCGGCGCGGCGGTGCAAAAAAGCGTTGACCTCCGCGCGCCGGTTCGCATATACTCAGCGTGGAGGAGTGAGTGAAGGGAAAAGAGGAGCGCAAGCACTTCCCACCACCTCACTTTCCAGGCCGTCGGATTCGTCTAGCCCGACGCAGCCGCGCTGGCGGCAAAGAGTCGCCCTGAGAGGCAATCGACGCAACACGTCTGATCGCCGTCTTCCAGGCGAACCAACAAGCGGCCATAGACGATCGCGACGCGGGCGACCTGAGGAGTGATCGCCGCGGCAGGCCTGAATTTGTGGAAGAGGAGGTCTTGGGTCGGTCCCGGGCCGAATCGGCAATCTCACGTCACGTTTCTTAGGAGAAGGAGAAAGGGATGAAACGAACTTTGGTTGTGTTGGCAGTAATGGCACTGGTGGTGCCGGCACTGGCAGGCACGCTGACGGCCGACCCGGGCCGTCCGCTGTACGCCGGTGGTCAGCAGGCAACGTCGCGCGGGATCACGGTGTATGACAACACCGTCAATGGCCCCACCGGTGCGTTTTCGCAGTTGCCGGGCGCCATTATCGGCGATGAGCTGATCCTGCTGCAGGGCGGCATTCTCGATGACCTGTCGTTTGCGATCTACAACAGCAGCTCCGCCACGACGATCATGGACTCGCTCGACGTTGACATCAATATTTACAACTACGATGCCGACACCGGCAGCTTCGTCTTTGCGGGCATGGTTCAGTTCCCCGGCCTGACGCCGGGGCTGTTCCCGGGTTATTTCACCACGTACTATGCGGATGGCCTGGCGACCGAGAACATCGTCATCACCGATGACATCCTCATCACGATTGAGATGTACAACACGCAAGCGGGCGTCCGCCCCGGTCAGGTGATGTACGACCCGCCAGTCGTCGGCATGAGCAGCAACGATTTCTACCTTGACAACACGCCTGCCGGCGGGACGAACGTCGGCTGGTACTGGTTCGGCGGCAGCCCGGTTGCCAACTTCTACTGGGGCGTGAGCGTGGTTCCTGAGCCCGCTTCACTCGCCCTGCTGGCCCTCGGCGGCCTCGCGCTGCTCCGTCGGCGCTAATCGCAGCATAGTCTGACGCTCATTGCTTCCTCACCCCCGGCGGGTCTCTCACCCCGCCGGGGTTCTTTTTGGGCGCCGCGCGTCGCGCACATGCGGACACCCGCCCAACCCTGCACACCCGTCAGTACCCCCGTGCGAAAACCGCAAGTGGTTGTTCAACGCCGGGCGAGACCCGCAAACGCCGCGCTGGCCGCGATGCACGGCAGCTCCTGGCCCGCGTAGCCGCTGACATCGAGCGGAAACAAGGGCTGTCCGTCCGGCGTAGTCAGGGTACCCCCGGACGCGTACAGCAGCGCCCATCCGGCCGCGACGTCCCACAGCCGCGGATTGTCGGCCAGGGCGGCGTCGAGCTCCCCGGTCGCGACCAGCAGCAGATGCAGGGCCGTCGAACCTAGGCTGCGACAGACATAGCGGTCGAGCCAGTCGTGGGCAATCGAAGCCACGACGCCGGGGCTGGAGGGAATCGCGACGACCGGCTTGGGGTTGAAGCCCGCGGGGCGGGCCGCGGCGGGGCCGCGCGCCGGCTGCGGCTGACCGTCCACCAGCAGGGCGCCCGGATGCGTGGCAGAATATAGTCGATCGTGCTCCGGGACGCAGATCGCCCCGCAGATCGGCCGGCCATCCAGCATAGCCGCCACGCAGCACGCATACAGCGGGATGCCGCGCACGAAATTGCGCGTACCGTCGATCGGATCGATGACCCAGCACACCCGGTCGGCGGTCGGCGGGGGCGGCACGGCGGCGCCATCCGGCAGGCGCAGGGTCTCCTCGGCGATGAACGCATCGTGCGGCCGATGGGTGCGAATCACACTCACCACCGCGACCTGCGCGGCCTCGTCAGCGTCGCTGACCTCGCTGCGGTCGGCCTTCAGGCGCACCCCGCAGTCGGTGCGGAACGCACGCCGGGCGACTTCCCCGCCGGCGCGGGCGGCCTGCTCGGCGATATGCCGTAGCGCCAGCCGTTCCGCGGGCGCGCGGGACTGGGGAGGGACCGGCGGCATCAGGGCTTCCCTTTGCCGCTCTTCCTGCGGGGATCGTCGCTCTTGGCGAGCTCGTCGGCCTTCTTCTGCAGTTGCTCGGCCTGGGCCGCGACGTGCTTGAAAAACCGACTGATGATTCCGCCGCGCGGCGGGCGCGGGCCCTCGCGCTCGCGGCGGGCCTTCTCCTCGGCGATCTGTTTGCGGATGATCAGCGACTCGCCGATGCCGAAGACGGTGGTGGCGAGCCAGTAGAGATTCAGGCCCGAGGGCATCTTGTAGAACAGAAGCGGCATGAGGATCGCCATCATGTAGGCCATGATCTGCTGCTGGCGGAGCTGGTCCTCGGGCGACATCCCGGACTTGGGCTTGCTGCCCGCGGCGGCCTGCTGGCGAGCGGCGTCCAGCTTGGCCTTCATGTGCGGCTTGGGCATGTACTTCTGCTGGAGCCACATGCCCAGGCCCATGACGATCGGCAGGAGGTTGAGCGAGACGATGTTGGAGAACACGCTGCCCAGCAGCGGGATCTGGCCGAGGATCGGGATGGTCACTGGCGGGTTGAACGTCAGGAACGCGTCGGGCGCCGACAGGTCCACGATCCACCAGCCGTCGAACGGCGCGTGCCGCAGGTTCACGTTGGTGTTCAGGGCCGTCCAGAGCGCCACCAGAATCGGCATCTGGATGAACAGGGGCAGGAACGACACCATGCTGGCGGCCGGGTTCACGCCCTCCTCGCCCCAGACCTTCATCATTTCCTGGTTCAGCCGGACCTTGTCATTGGCGTAGCGCTCCTTGATGGCGTCCATCTTCGGCTGGATGCGCGCCATCGACTCCTGCATGCGGAACATCGACTTCTGCTGCCAAACGCTCAGCGGATGCAGCAGCCCGCGAATGATTACGACCAGGATCATGATCACGACGCCGTAGTTCCGCACGAGCAGATGGATCTTCTCCATCAGCCAGACCATCAGCTCTTCAAGCCACAGGAACGTGCAGAAGCAACGGGTGTCGGCCGACTGCGCGAGCTGGTAGTACAGCTTCGTCTTGTCGGCGTAGACCGGGTTCACCTGCTCGAGGTGCTCGGCATCCTTGGGGCCGGCGTAGATCTCGAATGGGAAACGCAACACACCGCCGGGCGTCACGACCATGGGTCTCGTCGCCAGCCGCGCGACGAGGTCTCCGCGGGCCAGCAGGTCGGCGGGATCCGTGAGCAGGTCAGGGGCGGCCACCTGGCCTGTCGCAGCGATTACGTAGTCCTGCGCCGCGCCCGTCAGGGGCAGCGGCCGGGTGAAGACGGCGAAGTACTTGTTGGCCAGGGCCGTCCACAGCAGCGGACCCTTCTCGGGCGCGACCAGGCGCACCGGCTCGCCCCGCTGCGTCGCCTTCTGCAGGTCGCTGTAAACGTAGCCGCGCCCGAGCTGGATGCCGCTGGTCGTCATCTGGGCCCCCAGCAGGCGGCGCATGTCGTACTGCTGATTCTCCTGCCGAATCCCCAGCGGCCCGTCCTGCTCGACGGTCAGCTTCAGCGGGCTGCCGCCGGCGTTCTCAATCTGCAGTTCGAGGTCGATGACCGGCTTGTTCGGATGCAGCGTGTACGTCTTCGTCAGGCGCAACAGCTCGCCGCCCGGCGCGCCGCTGCCCAGCGTCGTCGCGAACACGGCGCGCCGCGGCGACTGTTCAATCACGGTCCACACGACATCGGCCAGGCTCCAATGCCGCGCGTATTCCTCGATCCAGATCCGCGCGGTCGCGAAGGAATAGTGCATCCGCGTGCCGTCGTCGAGCGGCGCGAGCAACTGGTACGGGGCCTCTTCGTCCGGCTTCGTGCGATGGACGAAACGGCCCTTCTTGTTCCGGGCGAAGAACTCCAGCGTGGCCAGCCCCGCGCTGCGCGGATTGAGCGTGATCCGCAAGGCATCGCCGGTTTCGCCGCCGAGCGTCAGCGGCGTGGTGTCCGCGTTGGATGTGAACGCGAGCTCGGCCCGCGGCGCCGTCGCCGGCGCAGGGCCCGGGGCCGGCTGGGCACCTTCCGGAGCCTCGGCAAGAACCGGCCCGCTCGCGGGCGCAGCCGTCTCGGGCTGCGTCGTGGCGACCTGCGCCGGTTGTTGTCGCGGCGGAAAGAACCTGTTGACGAGGTAGTTGTATGCCAACAGCACCGCCATTGCGATGAACATGGCCATCATGATGCGGCGCGTATCAGATTGCATGGCTACCGGCTGCGGCGGCGTGCCCCGGACCCGGAGCGCGGCGCGTATTCGTCGTTGATCTTGATCACTCGGCCGGTCCGTGCCGAACGCCGCACCGCGTCCAGCACACGCATCAGCCGTAACGTCTCACGCGGTTCGATCGCGGGCCGGGCCCGGCCGGCGAGCACCGCACGGAGATTTTGATACAGGATGTCCCAGTCCGGGCGCGCATTCCTGATCGGCCGTACGATCGCACGCCCGCGGCCGTTGTGCGAGTACAAGGAACTGCGTTTTTCCTCATACCGGAACCCGGCGTCCCGGCCATTCACCGCCCAGTCCACCTGGATGGGCACGTGCGCGTTCTGCGAGTACTCGACCTGCGCGACCACCCCGTCCGTCGTCCGCAGGATCGCCAGGAACTGGTCGTCCGCGTCCCGCGTCCAGCGCCGGCCGCGCAGATCGCCGAAAACCGTCTCGATCCGGCCCGGCAGGAGCTGGAGCAATTGGTCGAAATAGTGCGCTCCGAAGTCGAGCAGCGTGCCGCCACCGTAGGCCGCCTCGCTCCGCCAGCCCGGACGATAGCTCCTGGCACCGAACGTCCGCATGATGTCCGTAAAGCCCCACCGCACCACGCGGATGTCGCACAGCGGGCCCAGCCGGCCCGACGCCACCACGTCGCGGACGGTCCGGAAGTCTGAGTCCCCCCGGCGGTTCTGAAACGCCATCAGCGCGCGGCCCGCGCGCCGGGCGGCGGCGAACATGCGCCGCGCCTCGGCCTCGGTCCGGGCCAGCGGCTTCTCGCACAAGACGTGCTTGCCGGCACGTAACGCGGCCACGGTCGGACGCTCATGCGCATGCGAGGGCGTTGCCACGACGACCAGGTCGAGCCGGTCATCCGACAGGAACTCGGCCAGGTCGGCGTACGCCCGGCAGCCGTACTCCCGCTCGGCCAGCCGGCGCTGGGCCGGCGTGATGTCACACACGCTGTGCAGGGCAAACCCGGGCAGCCGGCGCGCGCGGTCGGCGTGCCAGACGCCCATCGCCCCCAAACCCACGATGCCCACACGGATCGCCACTGCCGTACTCACCAAGCCCCGAACCGGGAGCCTCCCCCGCGCATCCCGGCCGGAATCGAGGCATTGTAGGGCGTCGGGCGGGTTCTGCAACGCGCGCGTTTGCATCGCCGTGCAGGGCTGGGCACAATGGCGGTCTTGACGCGATCCCGGAGAGGCGTGCGATGCACTGGCGAAACTACTTCATCCCCACCACCAAGGAAACCCCCAAGGACGCGACCGCCGCGTCGCACATCCTCATGCTGCGGGCCGGGCTCGTGCGGCAACTGGCGGCCGGCGTCTACACCTACCTGCCGCTGGGATTCCGGGTGCTGCGCAAGGTCGAGGCAATCGTGCGCGCCGAAATGGACCGGGCCGGGGCCATCGAGCTGCGCATGCCCGCGCTCACGCCGTGGTCGCTCTGGGAGGAGACCGGCCGCAGCCAGACGATGGGCGACGTCCTGCTCCGCATCGCCGGGGCGCCGAATGACTGGCGCTCGGGGCTCGTGCTGGGGCCGACGCACGAGGAGATCATCACCGAGATTGCCCGCGCCTACCTGAAGAGCTACAAGCAGCTTCCGGTCAACCTCTACCAGATCCAGCTCAAATTCCGCGGCGAGGCCCGGCCGAAGAGCGGCGTGCTGCGGACGCGCGAGTTCCTGATGAAGGACGCATACTCGTTCCACTTCGACAAGCCGTCGCTGGATCGCGAGTACGAGAACATGTACGCCGCCTACTGCCGCGTGTTCGGCCGGTCGGGGCTGCCGTACACCGCGGTCGAGGCCGAGAGCGGGGCCATGGGCGGCGACTCGTCGCACGAGTTCATGGTCCTCACCGACGCCGGCGAAGACCAGGTGGCCATCAGTGAGAATCGCGATTATGCCGCGAACCTGGAGCGCGCCACGGCGGCGGCCCCGGGGCCGGCCCCGGACGTGCCGCTGCGCGGCGTGTCGGAGGTGCACACGCCCGGCGCCGGCCGCATCGATGACGTCTGCGCGGTCCTCGGCACGCAGCCGCGCGAAATGATCAAGACACTGATCTATACGTCGGTGGTGGAGCCGGGATCCAGGGAGCGCCCACAGCGCGTCGTCGCTCTCGTCCGCGGCGATCACGAAATCAATGAGCACAAGCTGGGCAAAGCCGCCGGCCTGCCACTGGTGCTGGCGGAGCCGGGGGTCATCGAGGAAGTGACCGGGGCGGTCGTGGGTTTCGCCGGCCCGCAGGGCATCGTCGACCGCGTGGACAAGCTGCTCATCGATCGCGACGTGGCGGTCATGCGCAACGCCGCCACCGGCGCGAACAAGAGCGACTATCACGTCGTCGGCGTGAACCCGGGTCGCGACTTCCCGCTCAGCGGCAACAAGGTCACGGTGGCCGATCTCCGGAGCGTGGTCGATGGCGACCTGTCGCCGACCGGCAGCGGCAGCCCGCTCCACCTGCGCACCGCGATCGAAATCGGCCACGTGTTCAAGCTCGGCACGAAATACAGCGACGCGATGGGCGCGACGTACCTCGACCAGAACGGCAAGGCCCAGCCGCTGATCATGGGCTGCTACGGCATCGGGCTCAACCGCATCATGGCGGCGGCGGTCGAAGCCCATCACGACGCCGACGGCATCATCTGGCCGATGTCAATCGCCCCGTTCGAAGTCCTGGTGATCAACCTCGATCCGAAGGACGAGGCGGCCATGCAGGTCGGCACGCGGATCCACGACCAGCTCGCGGCCGCCGGGATCGACGTCCTGTTCGACGATCGCGACGAGCGCGCCGGCTTCAAGTTCAAGGACGCCGACCTGATCGGCGTGCCGCTACGCATCGTCGTGGGCAAGAAGAGCCTGGCGGCGGGTGGCGTCGAGGTAAGCACGCGCGGCGTCGAGGGCAAAACCGTCATGGCACCGGCGGCCGCGGTTGAGCACGTCGTCGCGCGCGTGCGGGCCGAGTTGGCCCGGCTGGCCTCGTAGCGGCCGGCGCCGCGCCGACATCACGTCCACTGGGGTGCGCGAGGTCGAACCATGCGTATCCGCTGGAAGCTGTTGCTGCTCCTGCTGGGCATCGCGCTGATTCCGCTCGGCGTGACCGGCTGGCTGGAGAACCGCGCGCTCGAGCGCATGGGGCACGAGCTCGGCGCGCAGACCCGAGATGCGCTCATCGACCGCGCCGGCCGCCAGTTGGCACAACTGGCCGGCGAATACGGCACGCTCGTCCGGCGCGAGCGCGAGACCATTCAGGTCGCACTCCAGGCCCAAGCCCGCGAAGTGGAGCACTGCCTCGCCATGCCTGTGCCCGTGCCCGCGCCGCGCGTGCTCTGGGCGGCCGATTACGAGACCGACACGCCTCCGGCCGGGGCCACGCGCTCCGAGAAGCTCCTTCGCCCGACCCCCGACGGCCGCCAGGAACCCATGCTCGTCACGCTCGACGAGCCCGCCCTGTACTTGGCACCCGGCGTGACGCGGGCGGCCGTGGCGGACGACGTCGCGCGGCTCGCCAGTCTGCGCGCGGGGTACCAGTTCCTCCGCCAGGGCCACCCCAAGCTGATCTGCTGGCAATACACGACCCTCGCGAGTGGCGTGCACTCGGCGTACCCCGGTCACGGCGAGTATCCAGTCGATTTCGACCCGCGCCAGCGGCCGTGGTACCGCCGTGCGGTCGAGCAGGGCGATCTGACCTGGAATCCCCCCCTGATCGACGCCTCGACGCGCGAGGTCATGATCGCCGTGACGATGCCCGTGCGCGACCCCGCCGGCAGAATCGTCGGCGTGACCGGCATCGACATGATGCTGCGCGACCTGTTCCAGGGCGTGCAGGTGCCGGTCGCGTGGTCACGCGACGCCCACACGCTGATCATCACCGCCAGGGACGCGCCGCGCGCTGACCACCCCGGCCTGCTGGTCATCGGGGAAAAGACGTACCTGGCCGCCGGGCAGCACTGGGATGTGCCGATCGAGGTGGACTGGCTGGAGTCCGGCGATACGGTGCAGTTGCAGCAACTGGCGGACGACGTACGCGCCCGGCGTCCGGGGCTGCGTGAAATGCCCTACGACGGGCGCAACAGCCTGTGGGCCTACGGGGCTGCCGACGCCCAAAACGCCTGCGTCCTGCTGGTCGTGCCCTATGACGAGCTCGTCGCGCAGGCCGCCACGGCGGAGAACCAAGTTTTGCAGCGCACGCAGCATCAATTGCGCCTGACCGGCATCACGGTCGTCGTAGTCGCAGTCCTGGTCTTCCTGGTGGCGTTCTTCGGCTCCCGCACCGTCACGCGGCCGATCGCGGAGCTGGCGGAGGTGGCCCACCGCGTGGCCCGCGGCGATCTCGCGGTGCGCACCCACATCCGCACCCGCGACGAGCTGGGCGAGCTCGGGCGCACCGTGAACCGCATGATTCCGCAGCTCGCGGACCGCATGCGCATGCGCCACTCGCTCGCGCTGGCGATGGAAGTGCAGCAACGCCTGCTGCCGGAGTCGGCCCCGCACATCGAGGGCCTCGACGTCGCCGGGCGCAGCATCTACTGCGACGAGACCGGCGGCGATTACTACGACTTCCTGCAGCTCGACGCGATGGGGCCGCGGCAGCTCGGCGTCACCGTCGGCGATGTCACGGGCCACGGCATCGCCGCCGCGCTGCTGATGGCCACCGGCCGGGCGCTCCTGCGCAGCCGGCTGCATATCCCGGGCAATCTCGCCCAGGTCATCACCGACATCAACCGGCAACTGTCAGCGGATACCGACGCCGGCCGCTTCATGACGCTCGTCTACGTGCTGATCGACACGGCCGCGCGCACGCTGCGCTGGGTCTCCGGCGGACACGATGCGCCGCTCACGTACGACCCCACGACGGGCCAGTTCGGCGAGCTCGGGGGCGGCGGACTACCGCTGGGAATCGAGGCCCATTGGCAGTACGAAGAATACAGTGCGCCGCTGCTGCCCGCCGGCGCAGTCATCGTCCTCGGCACGGACGGGATCTGGGAGGCCCGCAGCCCGTCCGGCGAGATGTTCGGCAAGGACCGGCTCCGCGAGGTCATGCGCGCCAACGCGCAGCGCAGCGCCGACGACATCAGCGCCGCAATCACGACCGCGGTCGCCGCCTTCCGCGCCGGCGCCGCGCAAGAAGACGACATCACACTCGTCGTCGTGAAGATCCTCCCGTAGGGTGGGCACCACCCACCTCCCCGGGGAGAGCGAAGCCCTTGCTGAGCCGCGCACATGGGAACGCAGGCCCCGTCGGGGGAGTTGAGCCGAGACGGCCGGCTCTGGCTGACTGCTGACCGGTGACCACTGATAGCTGGATCCGAGGGCGACGCTCCCGCCGATTCGCGCGCGGCATCATCACACGCCCAACATCCCCGCCAACGGCGTCACCCGCCAAATCACCTGCCCCACCAGATTCGCATACACCCCCGCAATCAGGTCATCGGTCAGAATACCCCACCCCGCCGGCAGCGCCTCCGCCTGGCGCGCGGGCGGCGGCTTCACCACGTCAAACACGCGAAACAGCAGGAACTGGCCGACCAGCACGCCCGCCACTGCCCATCCGCCGGACGCGTACGTCAGCGGCAGCATCAACATCCCGACCCACTGCCCGGCGAACTCGTCCAGCACGAACGGCTTCGGGTCGCTCCGCCCGAAACGCGCAATCGCCCAACCCCCCCACCGCACCGACATCCAGCTCGCCGCCACGATGCCGGCGAGCGTCACCACTTCCAGCGCGCCGCGGGGCGCCGTAGTCGCAACCGCCGCCAGCCACAGCACGGCGAACGCCAGCGTCGCCACCAGCGAGCCCCACGTCCCGGGCGCAAGCGGCATGAACCCGCTCCCCAGCACGGTGATGCATGTCGTCTTGAGCGGATCGCCCCGGCCCGTCACGCGGGTCCTCCCGGCGGCGGTTCGGATGGCTGTGGTTTGGCGTCTTCCGGCAGCGGCGTCCCGCCGAGTGCCGCGCTGGTGAGCAGGAAGGACCGGGCGCGGTGGACGTAGGAAATCGCCGACAAAGCCGTCACGGCCACGGTGAGCCAGACGCACGCCGTCCGCACCGGCTGTAGCGCATCGAGCTGCCAGGCGAGCTGGCCGAGGATGAAGCACACGGTAGCCGATTGGATGAACATCTTGACCTTGCCGAACCACGACGCGCCGAACTCCTGCCCGGTCGATTCCGCGTGCGAACGGACGGCCGAGACGAGCAGCTCGCGGGTCAGGATCACGACGACCATCCAGGGCTGCACATCGGTGATGTTGACATTGGCGCGGCTGTCCCAGAAGTGCCGGCTGGCAAACAGGACAAAAGCGCCGCAGACCATAACCTTGTCGACGACGGGGTCGAGGATGCGGCCGAACGAGGTAACCGACTTCAGCATGCGGGCCAGCAGCCCGTCGACGATGTCGGTCAGCGCCGCAACCAGGAAGATCCAGAATGAGACATGCAGCAGCCAGCGCAGGTTGTCGATGCGTGCCGCATCGAAGCAGGAGAGCAGCGCGAAGAACACGACCGCCAGGCCCAGCCGGGCAAGCGTGATCTGGTTGGGGATGTTGATGGTCATCGACTCTGCCTGCCGCCTCGCCCCGCGACGACAACTCGACTGACGATCAGAGGTCCGCAGGGCGCATCAGCAGGCGCTGCGGCGGTCACGGATTCTCAAGGCGTGCAGCGCCGGATGGCCCGCAGTGGTTGCGAACCACGCCCGCCGCGCACCCGCACGTCCGCCATCACGCCCCGGCCGCGTTACGGGCCTGGTCGAGGGCGATGATCACGAACGCGCCCAGGAAATTGAGGATCTCATAGATAATGAAGAACCACCAGAATGGCATTATCGGGCTCCCGATTCCGAATTCGCCTGCCCAGCGGACATTACGCATGATTAAGCGTATCGCCCGCCGCACTCGCCGCAAAGACCTGCCCGGCGGAAACCTGCCCGGACCGCCGACGGGGGCCGTGCGTCACGGCCGCCAGACCAAGGCCGAATTTTGCGGTTCTGCGGCCGGCGGCCACCCGCTATTATACGGTGGAAGCTGAGTCTTGTGTGCAGCGGCGGGGGAACGGAGTGAGGGCGCACGCCATGTCCGCAGTCCATCGCCACGGCGTACTTGTGAAACTGTCGATCCTGCTGACCGCGCTGGGTTTCGTCCAGACCGCAGCGGCCCAGGAGCGCCCGATGCCGGCGGGTACGCCCCTGCCGGATTATGCCCAAGTCCGGCCGACGGACGGCGGCGCCGGATTGGCCCTGCGCGCGGGCCTCGTGGACAACAACCTGCCCAACATCATGCTCACGGGCTACTGGCCGCCGACCAACGAGATGCTCCGTCGCTTCAGCCCCAGCCTGACCCAGAACCCGGAGGGCTGGATCGGCGAGAACTGGGAAGGGCGCGGCTACAACATCTATGCCTTCTTCCCCGAGTTCCCCAATGGGATGGGCAAGGGCGAGGGCGACTTCGAGGTCGATTACCAGGACACGTCCGCGGACTTCTGGTACTACACCGCCGCGCTGCAGCCCATCGCGGTGATGACGTACGGCCGCGCTGCCGATGACACGACCTGGCAGGTGGAAATGCGGCAGCGCAACCTCCCCTGGCACATGTGGCTCGACGACTACCTGGCCCCGGTGAAACCAACGCCGGCGCCGCCCGACAGTTCCGCCCCGCCCAGCTATGTGCGCTATTCCAGTCTCCCGGTTGACGACATCGCGGCTGCGGTGAACGCCGCCAACCTGGGGATCACCGCCTACGTCGACACCGTGGATTTCTGCGGCGAGTTTCTGTGTGAGTACGTGGCGTATCACGGCGTGTGGTACCACGGGCTGCATATGGACCCGCTCGATCCGGCGTCGGTCTGGGCCGCCGGGCACATCCACGTCGGCGGGCTGGTCAGCCTGGCCGGCGCGACCGAGGCCGCGAAAATCAGTCTGCGGCAGACGATCGCGTCGATTGACTGGCAGCGCTACCTGCCAGGCGATCTGAATTGCGACCTGATGGCGGATTTTGGAGACATCAACCCGTTCGTGCTGCGGTTGAGCAACCCCGACGCGTACCAGGCCCTGTACCCGCGCTGCCTGAACGCCAACGGCGACATCAACGCGGATGGCGCCGTCAACTTCGGCGACATCAACCCGTTCGTGACGCTGCTCACAAACCCGTAACGCGGCCCCAATTGCGGCACCGCCCACGGGTCATCATCCAGCTGAGCGCCGACGGCAGACGTGCGAAAACGTCTCGTCGAGCGTGATCCGCGCTACTTCTCCTTCCCCCAGAGCTGCGCCAGCTCGATCAGCACCTTCACCGACGTCTCCATCTCCTCCAGGCACGCGAACTCCAGCGGCGAATGGAAGTTGTGCATGCCCGTCGAGATGTTCGGCGTCGGCAGGCCCATTTCGCTGAGCCGTGAGCCGTCCGTGCCGCCGCGGATCGACGCGTACTTCGGCTCGATGCCGAGCTTGCGATACGCCTCGGCCGCCAGCGTGACCGCGCGCGGCTCCTTCTCCAGGTGCTCGATCATGTTCCGGTACTGCTTCGTGACGTTCACATCAATCTTGGCTCGCGGGTGCTCGGCGGCCACCGACGCGGCAATCGTCCGCACCAGTTCGGCCTGCTGCGCCAGCTCCGCGGTCACGAAGCTGCGCAGCAGGATCTTGATTTTCACTTCCGGCACGCCGCCTTCGATCACGTACGGATGCAGGAAGCCGTCGCGCTTCTCGGTCGTCTCCGGCGCCAAGCGGTGCCACGGCAGCCGCGTGATGAACTGGCCGGCCAGCCGGATCGCGTTCACCATCTTGCCCGTCGCCAGCCCGGGGTGAATGTTCACGCCGGTGATCGTCACCGTCGCCAGATCGGCGGAGAAAGTCTCATTCTCCAGCTCGCCGGAAGCTTCGCCGTCGAGCGTATACGCGGCCGTCGCGTTGATCTTGCCGATGTCGACCTTGTCGGTCCCGCGGCCGACTTCCTCGTCGACGGTGAAGACCACGCGGATCGGGCCGTGCTTCAGCGCGGGCTTGCTCTGCAACTCGGCGGCAGCGGTCATGATCACGGCGATGCCGGCCTTGTCGTCCGCGCCCAGCAGCGTCGTGCCGTCCGACGTGATGATCGTTTTGCCCTTGAGCGCGGCCAGGCCCGGCGTCTCGTTGACCTTGATCACCTTCGACGGATCCCCCGCCAGCACGATGTCCTGCCCGTTGTAGTTCTTATGGAGCGTCGGCTTGACATTCTTGCCGCTGGCCTCCGGCGACGTGTCCTGGTGCGCGAGCCAGGCGATCGTCGGCGCGCCCGGCACGTTGCCCGGAATCGTGCCCATGACGATGCCGTGCTCGCTGACGTTCACGTCCGTGAGCTTCAGCGCCCGCAGCTCATCGGCCAGCATCCGGCCCAGCTCGAGCTGCCCGGGCGAGCTCGGCGCCTTGTCCGTGTCCTCGACCGCGGTGGTCTCAACCTTCACGTAGCGGCAAAAGCGATCCAGCAACGTATCCACAACACGCCTCCGTCAGCGTCTTCCCAAGAGCCCGTGACCCGCGCGGGGCACGCCCCAATTACCCGGGTGGTACGGGCATCTTGCCCGTCGCCGTGGCGGGCGGGACGCCCGCACCACCCTCCCAAAGGCACCGCCTCCCCACGGCGGTGCCGTAGTCTGCACCGGCGCCACGCCGGTCGCAAGCGCCGGCCGCAACGGCCTACGGCATCCCGGCCTTCTTACTCTTGTCGGGGTACGGCGGCGGCGACGGCAGCTCAAACGGCTGCTCCGCAATCCGCTTCATCACGTTCTCGATCGCCGCGTCGAGCTGCGCGTCCTTGCCCTGCAGCACGTCGCCCGGCATGTTTTGCACCTCGATGTCCGGGACCACGCCCGTGCCCTCGATCAACCACTGGCGGTCGAGGCCGTACAGGCCGAATTGGGGCGGGGTGACCGTGCCGCCGTCCACCAGGTCCTGGTGCGGCTCGATGCCGATCGCGCCGCCCCAGGTCCGCATCCCGATCACCGGCGCCAGCTTGCGGATCTTGATGGCCTCCGCAAAGAACTCGCCGTTCGAGCCCGTGTCCTCGTTGATCAGCACGGCCCAGTGCCCGGCGAAGACGCACTCCGGCGTCGGCAGCGGCTTGCCTTCGCGCGGCTTCGTGACGCTCCACATCTGGCGCTCCAGTCGGTCGATGATCATGTCCGCCGTGAAGCCGCCGCCGTTGTAGCGCTCGTCGACGATGATGCCCTGCTTGTAGTGCTGCGGATACCAGGCCTTCGCAAACTCGATGCAGCCGGCGGCGCCCATGTCCGGAAGATGGAGGTAGCCGACCTGCCCCTTGGTCTTCTCGGCCACGTATGCCCGGTTCCGCGCCACCCACTCGCGGTAGCGGATCGTCGACTCGCCGGCGATCGTCCGCACGCGATAGGTCTTGGCCCCGTCCGGCGACGGCTGGTCGTTGTACGTCAGCGTCACGACCGTGTCGGCCTTGTTCTGCAGATGCTTGTAGACCTCCGCGTCCGTGGTCACCGTCACGCCGTCGATCGCGATCAGGTAATTCCCGGCCTTGATCGGGCACCCCGGCTCGTCCAGCGGCGAGCGCCCGTCCGGATCGCCCGGCGTGCCCGGGATGATCCGGCTGATCTTGTAGTACTTCGCGCCGGGCTCGAGCGCGAACTCCGCGCCCAGCATGCCCGTCGAGACGCGCCGGCCGCGCGAAGCAATGTCGCCGCCCGACACGTACGTGTGCCCGATGTTCAGTTCGCCGAGCATCTCCCCGATCAGGTAATTCAAATCGCTGCGGTCGCCGCAAAACGGCACGAACTTGCCGTACTGCGCCCGCATCGCCGCCCAGTCCACGCCGTGCATGTTCGGGTCGTAGAACCAGTCGCGCTGAATGCGCCAGGCCTCGTTGAAGATCTGCGTGAATTCCGCGATGCGGTCGATTTCGAGCCGCACCGCGCCGAGATTGACGCGCCCGTCACCGACATTCGCCGACGCGCCCGCATCCACGACGCCGTACGTGCTGCCCGCGCGATAAATGAGCTTCTTGCGGTCGGCGGACAGGTGGTAGTTGGCGATGCCAGCCAGGACCCGCTTCGGCTCCTTCTTCTCCAAGTCATAGTGGTGCAGGTCCAGGCTGCCGCCCGTGTGGTCCGTCACTACCTGGTACTTCTCAAACTCGTTCTCGGTCTTGGCCAGGTAGAGGAAACCCTTCTCCGTCGCTTCGAGCCGGAAATAGTTGCCCGCCGGCACGTTCTCCGCCACCAGGATCCGGCGCTCCAAACCTTCCAGATCGATCTTTGTCTTCTTCTCGTCGCCGTTCTTCTGGTCCGGCTTGTCCTTCTTCTTGTCTTGGTCGCCCTTCTCCTGCGGCTCGTCGCGCTGCGGTTCCGCGCCGGCTTCCGGCTCGGCCTTCTTCTCCGCCTCCTTCACTTCCTCGGCGGAGTCCTTGGGCGCGAACGGCGACGGCGTGTCCGCCGCCAGCAACACGATGTACGGCTGCGCCATCTCCAGGAACACGTGGTTCTGATCCACGAACCCCATCACCGGGTTGAACGTCCGGTTCGACAGGAAATACAGGTATTTCCCGTCCGGCGAAAACGACGGGCTCCAGTCCTCGGTCTGATCGTCCGTCAGGCGATACGACTTCTTCTCCTCCAGCGAATACAGGAAGATGGCGTCGAACATCGACTGCTCCATCTTCGTGTACGCGATCCACCGGCTGTCCGGCGACCAGACGTAATCCTGAATGCCCCAGCGCTCCCAGGCGTCGTCGTAGTCGCTCTGGTCCAGCACGGTCCGTGTGCCGCTCTCGACCTCCACCAGGTTCAGCTTCATGAACTTGTCGGAGAACAGCAGGTACTTGCTGTCCGGCGACCAGACCAGGTGCATCCGGAAGCCCAGCCCGCCCTGCGTGAGCTGCCGCCACTCCTTTTCCCCCTTCTGATCGACCAGGTAGATCTCCTCTTCACCGGTCTTGTCGGAGATGAACGCGATCCAGCGGCCATCCGGCGACCACGCCGTGTTCTTCTCGCGCGAACCCGACGCGCGGGTCAGGTTGATCGGCTCACCATCCTTCGCGGGCAGATTCAGAATCTCGCCCCGCGCTTCGATCAACACACGCACGCCCGTCGGCGACAGGCCGAACGAGCCCCTCGTCGGCTCGACACGCTCGAAGGCCGGCCGCACCGCGATGAGATCGCTTGGAATCTCGACCGGCACCGCATGCGACTTGCCCGTCGCGAGGTCGAGCAGATGCAGCGTCTCGCCGTACTGATACACGATGTGCTTCGGACCGAGCGACGGGTACTTCACGTCGTAGTCCTGGTACGCCGTCAGCGGCGTCACCTGCTTGGTCTTGACGTCGTACTTGTACAGGTTCAGCGTCCCGAACTGCCGGTCCGACACGAAGTAGATGGCGTCGCCGTGCCACATCGGGTAGTTGTCGCTGCCGACCCAGTCGGTAATCTTCTGATAGTCGCGCTTCTCCAGGCTCCCCATCCAGAGATCCTGCGCATCGCCGCCCACGTGCCGCTTCCACGTCGCCGACTCGCGCGAGATGCGGTTGTACGCGATCATCTTCCCGTCCGGTGACACGGTCGTCAGGCCGGCCCGATCCACCGGCAGCCGCTCCGGCGGGCCGCCCTCGACCGACACGCGATAGACCTCCTCGCCGCGGAACGGATACTCGCGGACCGCGCGGAACAGGATCCACTTGCCGTCCGGCCACCACCCCAGCACGCGGTCCATCGACGGGTGGTACGTCAGCCGCCGCGGCACGCCGCCCCTCGCGTCCATCACGTACACGTCCGTCCCGCCGTCATACTGAGCGGTGAACGCGAGCAGGCTCCCGTCCGGCGAGAACCGGGCCCACGTCTCCGTACCCGGGTCATTGGTGATCCGCCGGGCCGTGCCGCCCGTGATCGGGACGAGCCAGAGGTCGTCTTCGTACGTAAAGACGATCTGGTCGCTGGAGACGTTGGCGATACGCATCAGGTGGCTTTCGGCGGAGGCGCCAGCGGCCAGCGTCGCCGCCGCCAGGAACAGCGCGAGTCGCAGAGTTCGGGTGCGCATGCTGGGTTCTCCTTTCTGTCTCACGGGCCGGGCGCGGCGAGTTCAGCCCGCCACGCCGGCAACGAAGGTTGCGTCCGGGACGGGACCGCCTGGCCATCCCGCGCCCCACCCGGTCCGAGCGGACCCCCGGGGGGCGGTGAAAGCGGTATCGTAACTCGACGTCCCCGCGCTGGGAAACCACCTCTGACAACTATCAACGGCATGGCAACCCTGGAATTGAGGCCGGAAGCGGCGACTCATGAAGAAATTTCGCCTGCGGCGCGTTGCGCCGGGTCCGCGCCGGCGACTATAGGAAAGTCGGCGCTCCGTGGTGGAGCCTGTCATCTGGTTGCTCCGGCCCGGGTGGATGACAGGCCCCCGGAGCGGCCGCGAGACATCGGTGCGGAGCCTCCTGCCGATGTGCTCCGGCGCGCAGAACCCGGTGCCATGTCACGTGCAGGCGTGGGGGACCACGTCGACGCGGGGCTGGCACCGGGTCTGCGGCCGCACCTGTGGGGATCAGCAGCGCATTACCAGAACAGCCCAACGGTGCGCAGCTTCAGCCACGCTGTGCTTACGGGCGGGTGGGAGTACATTCAGCCAGACAGGGGCAGACCGCGCCGCGGGGGATTCGAACCCTCAACCTTCGGCTCCGTAGGCCGACGCTCTATCCAGTTGAGCTAGCAGCGCTCGCGCTCAGCCGCCGCGCCAACCACCGACGCCGCGGCACAACTCTCACTTCATGCCCGGAACTGGATTCGAACCAGCACGAGGTTAACCCTCACCAGGCCCTCAACCTGGCGCGTCTGCCAATTCCGCCACCCGGGCGAATTCAGGGTCCACAAGCCCGGACCCCGGAACCCAACAGGCTACGAGGCCGGCCCGCCGGCGTCAAGAGGAATCGCCGTTTGCTCGCGCGCGGGACCGCCCGACACGAGCGCCGGTTTTGCCGTCCGCGGGTTGCGCGCGCGCGACCCATCCGCTATATTGGGCTCCATGCGAACATTGCTCTGCATATCTGGGGTGCTGATCGTCGTGAGCGTTTGGGGTCCGTGGGCCTGCCAGCGCGCCCAGCGCGAGACGCCCCCACCCGACGCCCGCCGACCCGAAATCAGGTCCGCCACCGAGCTGGCCGCCGAGCGTGAAGCCCGCATCCGCTCCGGCGAGGTCGTGCCGACCAGCGCGCCGGCGCTGTTGTCGCCCGCGCGGGCCATTACGTCGCGGCCCGCGCCACCGCCGCCCCCGCCGCCCAACGCCATCGCGGCCGACATCCTGATCGTCAAC
This sequence comes from Phycisphaerae bacterium, assembly GCA_017999985.1. NCBI lineage: Bacteria > Pseudomonadati > Planctomycetota > Phycisphaerae > Phycisphaerae bacterium. The sequence continues at coordinate 179,060 of JAGNKU010000009.1, forward strand.
AGCACCGTCCTGACCATTCCGGAGATCCTCTATCCGCTGCGGCCGAGCCTCGAGGAAATCCGCCGCACGCGGACGCGCACCGGGTTCATGGACGAGGCCCGCCGGCTCATCCGCCGCCGCGTGCAGGAAGAGATCGGCAGCGTGTTGATCTATGCCGAGGCGGTCGCGAAACTCCAGGACGACCACAAGAAATCGCTGGACGCGTCGGTGGACAAGGAAGTCGCCGGCATGCTGGCGCGCGAGTTCGAGGGCAGCGAGGCCAAGCTCGACGCCCACCTGCGCGAATACGGGCTGACCAGGGAGCAGTTTCGCAGCAACGTCAAGCGCAGTCTCGTCGTCCGGCAGTACACGCGCGAGAAGATGATGCCGCAGGTGCAGATCCGGCGCGATGAGCTGCTGGCCGAGTATCGGCGGAACATTGCGCGGTACAGTACGCCGGCCACGCGCGAGCTGCTGCTGATCGAGTTGCCGTTCGAGCAGTTCCTGCCCGAGGGACTGACTTGGGCCAAGGCGTCGCCGCCGGAAAAGGCCGCCGCCAAGCTGAAGGCGCTGCGGCAGGCACGCGAGGCGCACGCCGCGCTGGCGCAACAGTCGTTCGCGGACGTCGCCCGCGCGTATTCGCTCGGTCTGCACGCGGACACGGGCGGCTCGTGGGGCATGATCAGCCGCCCGCTGCAGGCGCCGTATGACCAGCTCAGCAAGCCGATCTTCGAGTTCAGCTCCGGGCAGGTCAGCGAGCCGATCGAGACCGATACGGGCTGGTACATCGTCGGGTGCGGGGCCATCGAGCCGGAGCAGCAGCGCTCGTTCGCCGAGGTGCAGGACCAGATCCGCGCCCAGTTGATGGAAAAACGCTTCAGCCGGCTGTCTGCCGATTACGTGGTGCGCCTCGCCGAGAAGGCCACGATCACGGCACTGGAGCCGTTCGTCGCCGCGGCCCTGCGCCGCGCCGACCAACTGACCGCCGTCGCGGCGCGCTGACCCCGCGCGCCACGGGTAGCCAATTCGTAGCCGATTCCCTCGTCAGGCAGCCTATTCACACGCAGCACGGACGGACGCGGTGTACAGGTCCGATCTCCACCGGGCGTTCACTTGATGATGACGCGGATGTCCGGCGGCGGCGGCAATTCGATGAAGATGTCGAGCAGCGGCACCGACTCCACCCGGATGGTCACCTCGCCGAGCAGCGCGGCGAACATGAACAGCGGCCAGAATGCCGCCACGACCGCCGCCTGGAACGCGACGGTCACCGCGGCGAATACCGCCGTCATCAACTGGCCCATGATCACAATCATCAAGTGACTGAGCGCCAGCATCGGCACCACCAGGAGCACCTGCAACAGCGGGCCCAGCGCGCGCTGGCTCAGCTTGGCCGTGTCCGCCGGCGCGGTCGGCAACTCCAGCGTCCGCCCCGTCACGGACTCCACCAGGGCGGCCACTTCGGTCGCGGTCTTCTGCAGATCGACCTCCGCTTCGGCCGTCTCAGTGGTCTGCGTCACCGCGTCGTACACCACAACCGTCGCCTGCAGGCGCTGCAACGAGACCTCGTTGTACGTGATGCGTGCGTAGCTACCATCCGGTCCCTCGAGGTACACCGGCCGCCCAAGCTCAAACACGATCAACGCCTCCTGGCCAGCCGCCGTCCGGATCAGGATCGACTCGACCTCGCCCACCGCGCCACCCACGGCGCGCGCGCCGTACACGTAGAAGGCGTCGCCGGCGGCGTTGCGCCCGGCCACCATGAGCGGGTCGCTGGTGTCCTCATTCAGGAACATGCCCGCCGTGTGCGTGTCCAGGCTGTCCCCGTCCGTGTTGTCCGAGCCACCGTCGATGATCGACTGGATCTGGCAGCCGAACGGCGCGATCACGAGGGCAAGCGCGAGCAGCGTGACGAGCCACTCACGCGCCAGTTGGCGAACAAGCCTTCGATCTGACATCATTGTCCTCCTGGCCCGGAGGCCTGGCCTTCCGGCTTCGATTGCACCAGCGTGAACTGCACGCCCTGCGGAACGGTCGCGATCGTCAGCACGGTCTGCGCCGCGTACCGCGTCAGGCGCACGCCGTTCGTCGTGCCCGCATCACCGGCCAAATCCGCCAGCAGCAGCGCGCCCAACTGCACACCGCCCGGCTGGCTGGCAGTCCCGCCCTGCCCGGCCTCGCGCGCCAGCCGGCGATCCACATACCACGTAAACCACGTCTCAGCGGGCACGCACGCCGCGAGGTGCTGCCACGCGGAACATGCGCTCGTCGCCGCCGGCGTTACTGCGCCGCAAGCCGCCTCCACCGCCCCGCCATCTCCGAGATACAGCCGGTCGGCCGTCACGCCCAGCGCCAAGCCCGGCGGCAGCAGCAACTCCGGCAGCGCCAGCAATTCGAACACGCGCCCACCAACCGCCGCACGCCGCTGAAGCAGGTCTTGCGCGGCCAGCTCGCCCAGGAACAGCGTGACCGCCTCCACGTCGCGCTGCCCGACGCCCAGCAGGAACTCCGCGCCACGGGCACCTGCCGGCACCCGCAGGCTCAGCGTCACGGGGCTCTCCAGGTAGTCCAGCAGATCGCGCCGCCAATCGAGCGACTCATCGCCCGGCCGTCGCATCGGCAGCGCAGTCCGAAAACGCTCGGCCACGTCCGGATCGGCGGCACGCAGCAGCGCTTCCACCTCATCCAACACGGCCGGCACACGCACGCTGCAATGCCCGTACAGACACGTGTCACCCGTCAACGTTGGCGCCGGCGGGCCGTTTGTCCGGCTGAGCAGCCCGACCAGCCCCACGCGCGGACCGACCAGCAGCATGTCCGCCTGCCAGTCACACGCCCCTGCGCCCGGTGCGACGCGGCCCACGATGCCGGCGAGCGGCTCCAGGCCCGCGAGCTTGATCTGCCGGGTGAATTCGTCCCGGGCACGACCGGCCAGCGCCGCGCGCGTCCGTTCGAACAGCCGTGGCACGTTGATGAGCACCTCGATCCCCCCGGGCGGCCCAAGCGCCTGTCGCAGCACGTGATGCAACTCGGTGGTCGAGAGCGCCTCGGCGGTCTTCTCGCTCCAGAGCAGCGTGCGGACGCGCTCCGGCGTGTCGGCTACAACCAGCCGCCCGCGCGACAAGCACAGCGCCAAACGCGGTGGAACGCCCTGTCCGGACAGGATGCCGCCCAGCCCGTGTCTCAGCAGCGCGCCGAATGGCTCCGGCAGCGCCGAGCGCTCCGCATCCAGCGCGCTGAATTCGTCGTCTTCGAGCGCCTCCGGCGTGCGCGCGGCTGCCTCCTGGGCCCCCGCAAACACGTCGATGCTGTCCACGCCCGCCATCACCGTTTCGTGCCGTCCCTGCGTCTTCAGCTTGGCAACCAGCGTGTCGTAATACGTCTTCGCCAGGTCCGCGTCACCGATCCCCGCGACCAGGCCCACCTCCGCGTTTCCGGCCCCCGGCGGCGCGACGACGTACAAAGTCAGCGGACCAGCAAGCGGGTTACGTAACTGCTCCGCGGGCACCCCAAGCGTCCGGGCCAGCCGGCCGCGTAGCTCCGCGAGCACCGCCGCCAGCGGATTGAGCGACCACAGCGAATTCGCCGCTGCCGGATCGTTCAGCACTGCCACGGCGGTCGTCTGCCCAAGGTCACCGAGCACGCGTCCGGCGTCAGCGATGCCCACATAAAGTAGCGCGTCCGCCGGCGCAAAGTCCGCCGGCTGCGGGCCGGCCGGTTGCGCGGGCTGCGTTGTCGGTTCCGACGGCGCCGTGGCCGGCGTCTGCGCCATCGCACCCCACGCCGCGCTGAGTAGTACCAGGACCGCAAGGCGGACCGTCATGCGTTGCATTACGTTGCCCTCTCCACCCGGCCGCACACCGTGCCCGCTCGGCACGCGCGCCATGTACGTCCGGCCGGAAGGCATCCTAGAACCAGCCCAAGTGGGCGACAAGTGCGGCCCAGTTCCATGTGCCGGCGTGACCGGTTCAGCGCCCGCCGGTACGATGCGCGGCGGTGCAGGCCGGCGTACTCACCGTCTAACCAACCGGAGGTGCAAGTTATGAGCGAGCCGGAACCGAATCCACCTGTGCGGTACGCGCGCGCCACCGGCGACGGCGGTGGCGACATCGTGCTGTCGCTGGTCTCCGCCGGGTTGTTCCTGTACGTCGGATACGTGCTCCTGGGTGGTACCGGTGATCCCGTGTACGTCGGCTCCATCAAAGCACTCAAATGGGGTGCGTGCGTTGTCGGCGTCGGCATTCTGTTGACCCTGGGCATGACGCTCGCGCGCATCCCCGGTGCAGCGCTGCTCGACGTGGCCATCAGCGCGCTCGCTACCGCACTATGCCTCGTGGTCGGCGTGATCTGGCTTATCTTCAGCGACACCGACGGCATACTTCTGCTGCTGTTCGCCTTGCTCAACGGCGGCGCGACGCGCTCCGCCTGGTATCGCTGGCGCCGGCAGCGACGCCCGTCGGAGAGATGAACCCCATGCCGCGCGATGCCGACCTCGATCCCGAACTCGCCCGCTACAGCCGCCAGCTGCTGTTTGCCCCGCTTGGCGTCGCCGGCCAGCGCCGCCTGCGCCAGGCCACGGTGACGCTCATCGGCTGCGGCGCCCTCGGCTCGGCGCTCGCCAACCTACTCGTCCGCGCCGGCGTCGGCGCGCTCCGCATCGTCGATCGCGATTTCATCGAGCTGAACAACCTCCAGCGCCAGACGCTCTTCGACGAGCACGACATCGCCCAGAATCTGCCCAAGGCCGAGGCCGCCGTCCGCAAGCTCCACAAGATCAACTCCGCGGTCGAGCTCGAGGGCCTCGTATCCGATGTGCACGCCGGCAACATCGCCGACCTGTGCCGCGCTGCGGACCTGATCCTCGACGGGACTGACAACCTGGAGACGCGCTACCTCATCAACGACTTCGCCGTGCGCGCGGATATCCCGTGGGTCTACGGGGCGTGTCTCGCGGCGTCGGGGCTCGTGCTGCCCGTCCGCCCCCATCAGACGCCGTGCCTGCGCTGTCTCTGGGAAAACCCGCCGGCCCCCGGCACCACGCCAACGTGCGACACGGCCGGCATCCTGGCCGCCACCGCGAACATCGTCGCCAGCCTGCAGGCCACAGAAGCCATGAAATTACTGGTCGGCAGCGGGCAACCCCCGATTCGGCCGGCGGATGCAGCACGCAGCGCACCGACCGGCGGCCGCCTGTTCACGATCGACGTGTGGGCCGGCCGCATGCGCACTGTCAATGTGCAGGCTGCATTCGACGAAGGTGATTGCCCGTGCTGTCGGCAGGGCCGCTACGAGTTTCTCAGCGGCGCGCGCACCGCGGCCAGCACCACCCTCTGCGGCCGCGACGCCGTGCAGATCCTCCCCGCAGACACGGGTGGCACGAGCGTCTCGGGTGGTGCAGGAGTCTCGGGTGGTACGGGCGTCTCGCCCGTCGCGGATGCAAAGAAGCTGAGCTTCAAGGCCATCGCCGACCGGCTCCCCCCACGCTCGAACCCCAAGTGGAACGAATTCATGCTGAAGTTCACGGTCGAGGGGTTCGCTGTGACCCTCTTCCCCGACGGCCGCGCGATCATCCAAGGCACCAGTGACCCCGCCATCGCCCGCGGCGTCTACGCGAAATACATCGGCATCTGAGCCCGGCCGTCCACGGCCTGGCTTCGCCAGACCCCAGCCGGCGGCACTCCCCTTGTCACCTTGTCACGTTGTTACCTTGTTGCCTGCTCAGGTTGTTACCACGGAGCGCGTTCAATGCTCGTGCCCCGGCGCGTCATACGCCGGCGCAACCACATAGATGTACCGCATCAACGCCGTCCCCGTGTTGAACACGTTGTGCCGCAGGTCCGGCGGATTGTACGCGTACTGCCCGGCAGTGATCGGGCGGCGACCAGTGCCCTCGGTCTCGACCTCGCCCGCGCCTGCCAGGCAGATGATCAGCTCTTCATAATTGTCCGTGCTGTGCCAGCCGCAGTCCTTCCCCGGCTCGAGCGTCACGAGCCCCGACCGCATGCGCACGCCTTCTTCTTTGCTGAGCAGCCGCGCATATTCGTGCGTCTCCGGCAGCGGACGCACGAACGCCGCGCGCTGCGGCACCGCATGCGCCGCGCCGCCCGCCGTGCAACCTGTGTTCAGCATGATCGCCAAGACTCCACAGATGAAGGAACCAACCACGATCCGGCTCATCCGAACCTCTCCTGCGACCCGGCTGCGCCAGACCGCGCGCCGGCGCCAATACGGCCCCCATTGTTGCCTTCTCACCTTGTTACGTTGCCACGCTGCTGGCCTACGCCGGCTGTGCGATCCTGCCCGGCACTTCGGCTGCAACCACGCCCGCCGCGTCCATCGTCGCGATCCGGCCCTGTTGGATCCGCACCCGCTGGCACATGTAACGCCCCAGCGCCCGCACCGCCTGGTCCGCCGAGCGGAACACCGGCACGCCCGCCGCCCGCAGCGCCCGCACCATCGCCTCGTACAGCGGCCCCGAATCGATGTTCACCACGATCGGCTTCGTCGCCGCCGCAAACAGCTTCGGCAGCCGCGCGACCAGCGACCCCGGCTTGCCGATCTCGTCCGGCGTCGTCAGCATCGCGGGCGTCAGCGGCACGAACGACAAGACCAGCGCGTCGACCTCCGGGCTTTCCAGTATGACCCGCGCCGCATCCTCGTACGCCTCGTCCGTCGCCATCGGCGTCAGGTCCAGCGGGTTCCGCGCGTTCACCAGCTTGTCGAGTTTGTGCGCCGCCAGCACCTTGCCCAATTGCTGCTTGCACGCGTCCGGCAGCATCGCCATCTCGACGTGATAGTCCGCGCCGATCGTGCAGTCCGCCATCCCAACCGTCTCGAACCCGGCGTTGCTCATCGCGCCCAGCCGCAAACCGTGCACCGGCTTGCTGTGCAAGGCCGTCGCCAGGTCGACGAGCTGCTCGAATTCCTTGAACGTCTCCACGACGAGCGCCCCGGCATTCGCCGCCGCCGCCGTGCACACGTCGTAATCGCCCGCCACCGACGCCGTATGTCCGGCGGCGGCGGAGCGTCCAGACGGCGTGCGGCCGGCCTTGTAGAAGACGACGGTCTTGCCCGCCGTCGTCACGCGCCGCACCGCCCGCACGAAGTCCAGCCCGTCGAGATTGGTGAAGCCTTCCGCGTACACGCCGATCACGTCGATGTCGTTGCGGACGCCGACCGCCTGCACCAGGTCCGCCAGGCTCAGGTCGATCTGGTTGCCCAGCGAGATGGTCAACGCCGGGTCGAGCGTCTCCAGGTTGCTCAGCCGGCTGACGATGAACGCCCCGCTCTGCGACACCAGCGCCACGCGCCGCGCCGGCGCGCTCCAGCGCGTGTCGAGCTTGGACTGTGGAATGAAGAACGTGTCGTAGCGCCCCGGCCGCGACTGGATGCCCATGCAGTTCGGGCCCAGGAACACCGGCCCGCCGTCCTTCTGCTCGCGGCCGGTCGCAATCGCCAGGCGAATCTGCTTCTCGATCTCCTCGGAGCCCTCCGTCTCACCGAGCCCGCCCGGGATCGTGATGGCCGCGCCCACCTTGCCGCTCGCCACCACGTCGCGCGTGATCTGCGGCATGCTGGTGGCCGGCGCGGCGATCACCAGCATGTCCACGAATTCCGGCAGGTCCTTGACGGTCGGCACGCAGGCGATGCCGTCGATCTTCTTCTCGTTTTCCTTGATGACATGCAGATGCTTCGTATCGAACCCGCACTGCTTGATGTTGTTGAGGATGATCCGGCCGAAGTTCATTGCCGTACTCGACACGCCCAGCACCGCGATCGCCCGCGGCTCGAGCAGGCGGTGCACCTTCTCGATCGGCCGCGGCAACGGCCGCTTCGCCGCCGTGCCCAGCCGCCCGCGCCCGTCGAGCGGCACCATGCGCTGCTGGCGGAACGCGAACGGGTTCACTTCCAGCTCCGCCACGTCCGGCCCCTCCGCGCCGCGATCGGTGCAGAAGTGCCGCGCCAGCGAGATGAACGCCCGGAAGCACCGCAGCAACTCGCCATCCGAGACGATCCGGTGATGGCCGCGCGCCTGTCCCGCCAGAAAGTCGTACGCCGCGGTCTGCTTGAACAGCTCGAGGAACTCTTCGGCGGACGTGTCCGTCGCGCAGGCCTTCGCCACCGCGATGCCCGGCCGCATCTTCGCCGCGAGATATTCCGTGTCCACGCCGCCCAGCCCGGCCGCGATGACCGGGCCAAACTCGCGCGTCGCCCGCACGCCGACGAACAACTCCTGACCGAACCCCGACCCCGCCCGCTCCACGCACTCCACCACCAGCGTCCCCGCCACCCGCGACGTGGCGGTGTGACGCCCGACCATCCGCTCCATCTCGCGCCGCACGGCGTCATAGTCCTTCGGCACGAATACCACGCCCCCCGCGTCGCTCTTGTGCGTCACGTCCTGCGACACCAGCTTCAACACCACGCGCTCGCCGGGGAAGTGCTCCAGCGCCTCGTGCGAGAGCAGGCTGTCCTTCGGCACGAACACGTACCGCGGCGGCGAGATCGCCCCCAGCAGCTCCACGAGCATGTAGATCTCGTGTTCGTACAGCGGCCGGCGGCCTTCCTCGTAGGCCCGCAACAGCGTCCGCTCGAACGCCGTCGCCTCCGCCCCTGTCAGCCGGTTCTCCACCAGGTCCACGTCGTCGAACTTCGGCGGCATCGGCGGCTCCGGCTGCATCAGCTGTTCGGGCTTCAGGCCGTCGATCCAACTGCGCACCGCCCGCGACGTGCCGCCCCGCTGCAGACCGTCGCGATACGCCGCCGCCGCATTCCGCCCGAGCTGAAACGCGCGGCGGTTGACCTGCACGATCTTCTCGCCCTTGGCCGCGAACATCTCCGCGACCGCGTCTTCCAGCTCGCCCGCGTCCAGTTCCAGGAACAGCGAGCCCGCCCCCAGCGTCACGATGTTCGCGCTCAGCACTGAGCCGGCCGCCTTGGCCAGCCGATCGGCGTCCAGCAGCACGTGCCGCGGAAACGCCGCGATGCGGTCGAGCACCTGCTCGATCGCCGGGTAGTTCTCGATGTTCACGAACGCGTTCGTGCTGACGATCAGTACCCCGTTGTCGCCGAGATACTGCACGTAGCGCAGCGCCTCCAGCGGCTCGACGGAAAAGATGATGTCGGCGTGCCCAACGGGGATCAGGTCGCTGAACAGCTCGTGGTCGGCGATGCGCAGGTGCGACTGCACCGCCCCGCCGCGCTGCGACATGCCGTGCACTTCCGCCTGCCGCAAATGCATGTTCCGCCGCAACGCCGCGATCGAGATGGCGCGGGCGATGCTCAGAATGCCCTGCCCGCCGACACCCGCGAGAATGAGATTCTGTTCCACGGTGGCTTCCTTTGCGAACGGTTCAGCGCCGGGGGCGCGCTGCGGACCGCGTTACCCCGGCGGCGGCTATTGACTGCACGCTGCCGTGGCCGACTTCGCCGCCGGCTCGGCAGCCTTGGCCTTGCGACGATTGTGAATGCACTCCCGCTGCGCCACGATTACAGACAGCCCACGATGGTTGATGGCCTGCGTGATGAGCGCCACATTCTGCTCGTGGTTCTTGCTCAGCGGTTCCAGAACGTGCAAATGCTCCGGCGGCACCGCCAGCCCGCGCAGCAGGTCAATGAGCTGCTGACCGGCCGCCATGGTCTCCTGCCCGCCCGTCATCGCGACGATCGCGTTGTCGAGTATGAACACGGTGATGTCCGCGTTCGCCCGCACCGCGCCGATCAGCGGCGTCATGCCCGAATGCGAAAACGTCGAGTCTCCGATCGTGCACAACACCGGGTACGCCCCGGCCTGCGCAGCCCCATGCGCCATCGCGATCGACGCGCCCATGTCCACGCACGAGTGCACGGCCCGGTACGGCGGCAGCACCCCCAGCGTGTAGCACCCGATGTCGCTGAACAGCTTGGCCCCCGGAAACGCCGCCGTCGCGTCAATAATCGCCTTGAACGTGTCGGCGTGCGGGCAGCCGCGGCACAAAGCCGGCGGGCGGTTCGTCAGGTCGTCCACCGCCGGCGTCGCCGCCACGAACGGCTGACCCAGCGCCGTCGCGACCAGGTCCGGCGTCAATTCGCCGTCCGGCGGCAACGTGCCATCGAGCTTGCCGTGCACGGCCTTGCCCGCCAGACCCAGCAGCCCGGTCAGCCGCTTCTCGATGAAGGGATAGCCTTCCTCGACCACGAAGATCTCGTCGCAGTGATCGACCAGGCTCCGAATCTGCGCCACCGGCAACGGATAGGTCACGACGCGCGCGAGCGAAAAGTCATCGCGCCCCGCGAGCACCTCCCGGACGTAGTTATACGCGATGCCCGACGCCAGAATGCCGCGCCGCCCCGCCAGCTTCAGTTCGTTCTGCGGCCATTTCTCCGACCACTCGCGCAGCACCGGCTGCATCGTCAACAGCCGCCGGAAACGCCGCCGCGCATTCGACGGCACGAGCGTCCAACTGTTCGGGTCCGGGACCGGCAACTGCCCCTCCAGCGGCGGATCCGGCTCGCGCACGCGAACGTTCGCCCGGCTATGCGACAGGCGCGTCACCAACCGGATCAGCACCGGCAGGTTGAACTTCTCGGACAACGCGAATGCCGCACGCGTCAGGTCATACGCCTCCTGCTGATTCGCCGGCTCCAGCACCGGAATCTGCGCGAACTCGCCGTAGTAGCGGCTGTCCTGCTCGTTTTGCGACGAGTGCATCCCCGGGTCATCCGCGACGACCACGACCAGTCCGCCGTTTACGCCGGTCAGCGCCGAGTTAATGAACGGGTCGGCGGCGACGTTCAGGCCAACGTGCTTCATGGAGACAATCGCCCGCCGGCCGGCATAGGACATGCCCAGCGCTTCCTCGTAGGCGACCTTTTCGTTAGCCGACCAGCGCGCCGAAACCTTGCCCTCGGCCCGGGCCGCCTCGGAGATGAACTCGAAGATCTCGGTCGCGGGCGTCCCCGGATAGGAGAACGCTCCGCCAATGTTCGCGTGCAAGGCCGCCAGTCCGACGGCCTCGTCGCCGAGCAGCAACTCTGTCTTCATCGCGTCAGGCTCCCATGGGCCGCCAACCCAGCCGCTGGAGACAGCGAGAGCCGTCGCTCCAGCCGGGGCCGGCACGGTTCGGTGGTTCCCCCAGAGCATACTGCATTTTGCGTGCCGTTAAAACCGGGCGCCTCACTCCCGCCAGCCCGCCGCCCCCAGCAACTTGACAAATCGGCACTTCAATATGTTGTCCGTCACCAAGCCCGCCGCCGTCCGGGTCACCCGCACGAGCATCTGGTCCCCCGTCGGACCGATCGGCACCACCAGCCGCCCACCTTCCGCGAGCTGATCGCAGAGCGGCTGGGGCACCTCGGGCGCTCCCGCCGTCACGATGATCGCCGGATACGGCCCGTGCTCCGGCCAGCCCAGCGAGCCGTCCGCGCAGCGAAACGTGACGTTGCCGATCCCCAGGGCCCCCAGCCGCTCCGCCGCCTGCGTCATCAGCCGCGAGTACCACTCGATGGTGTATACATGCCGCGCCAAACACGTCAGGATCGCCGTCTGGTACCCCGAGCCGGTGCCGATTTCCAGAACCGGCTGGTCCGGCTGGACTTCCAGCAATTCCGTCATCCGCGCGACCATGTACGGCTGCGAGATCGTCTGCTGACAATCGATCGGCAAGGCCCCGTCGCTGTACGCCGCCCCGCGCTGGCCGGCAGGCACGAACAGCTCACGGGGAATGCGGCGCATGGCTTCCAACACCGCCGGCGCACGTATGCCCCGCGCCGCAAGCTGCTCGGCGACCATCTGCGCGCGCTCCGCGGCGCGCTCGGGCTCAATCGGCTGGGCGGGCGTGCTCACCTGCGTTCCTCGCCAGCTATCATCTATCGTATCGCGGACCGGCGACGAAGGGCAGCATGCCCGGAGCGACATCATGAGTGGCACTATCCGCATCGGCACTTCGGGCTGGTCCTACGACGACTGGGTCGGCCCGTTCTATCCACCCGGCACGGCCAAGGGGGAGTATCTCAGCCACTACGCGACCCGGTTCGACACCGTCGAGGTCGATAGCACGTTCTATCGCCCGCCCAGCCCGGCAATGATCAGCGGCTGGGCTCAGCGCACCCCGGCGGAGTTCGCCTTCGCCCTCAAGACACCGCGCGTCATTACGCACGACCAGATGCTGCAGGACTGCGACGCGGAGATGGAGTCACTGCTGGAGTCGTTGCAGCCGCTCGGCAAGCGCCTCAAGGTGCTCCTGCTGCAATTCGGCTACTTCAACCGCGCCACCTTCGCCAGCTCAACGCCGTTCTTCCAGCGCCTCGACACGTTCCTCGGCCGCTACGCCGCGCGCGTGCCGCTGGCCTGCGAGATTCGCAACAACAACTGGCTGACGCCGGAGTACTTCGACCTGCTGCGCGGCCATCGGGTCACGGCCGCCCTAGTCGAACACGCCTGGCTCCCGCCCATCGACCGCCTGTGTGCGGAACACGACGTGCACACCGGCCCGTTCGCATACGTGCGTCTGATCGGCGACCGCGCGGGCATCGAAAGAACCACGCAGAAATGGGACCAAACGGTCGTGGATCGCAGCGCCGACCTGCGCCGAGTCGCGCGCGCCCTGCGCCAGATCGCCCAAAGTGCCGACGTCCTCGTCTTCATCAACAACCATTACGCCGGCCACGGCCCCGCAACCTGCCGCGACCTCCGCACCGCGCTGGACAAAGCGTAGCCGGCACGGCACGTGGGGCGGAGAAAGGGATCCATATTCCACCGCGCCCACCCGTTCGTGCCGGCGCGTTACTACCGGTATAATGAACGACTCGAAGTATATGGCCGCACTGCGAAACGAGCGGGCATGGACCAGACGCGTATCCGCAACTTCTCGATCATCGCCCACATCGACCACGGCAAGAGCACCCTGGCCGATCGGCTCCTCCAGATCTCGGGTGCCATCTCCGAGCGCGAGCTCAAGGAGCAGGTGCTCGACGACATGGACCTCGAACGCGAACGCGGCATCACCATCAAGGCCTCCGCCGTCACCCTCGACATGGACGTCGACGGCGAAACCTACATGTTCAACCTGATCGACACGCCCGGCCACGTCGACTTCCACTATGAGGTCGACCGCGCGCTGGCCGCCTGCGACGGCGCGCTGCTCGTCGTCGACGCCACCCAGGGCGTCCAGGCCCAGACCGTCGCCAACGCCTACGCCGCCGTCGGCAACGACCTCGAGATCATCCCCGTCATCAACAAGGTCGATCTCGCCAGCGCCACGCCCGAGGACGCCGCCCTCGAAGTCGAGCACGTCCTCGGCATCAGCGCCGACAACGTGCAGTTCGTCTCCGCCAAGAGCGGCCTCGGCGTCCAGGAGCTGATCCGCGCGATCGTGAGGTACCTGCCCCCGCCCAAAGGCGACCCCGCCGCCCCGCTCCAGGCACTGATCTTCGACTCCGAATACAACGACTATCGCGGCGTCATCTGCTACGTCCGCGTGATGAACGGCACGCTGCGCAAAGGCCAGAAAGCCCTGCTCATGGGCCGTCAGCGGACCTACCTCATCACCGAGCTCGGCAAGTTCCGCCCGCACATGACGCCCTGCGAGCAGCTCGCCGCCGGCGAAACCGGCTACATGGTCGCCAGCATCAAGAGCCTGCACGATGTGACCGTCGGCGACACGATCACCGACGCCACGCACCCCGCCGCGCAGGCCCTGCCCGGCTACCAGCCGCCGCAGCACATGGTCTTCTGCGACTTCTACCCGTCGAGCGGCGAGACCTTCGACGCCCTGCGCGAAGCGCTGGAGAAGCTCAGCCTCAACGACGCCTCATTCAGTTTCCAGCCCCAGCACAGCGACGCCCTCGGCCCCGGCTACCGCTGCGGCTTCCTCGGCCTGCTGCACATGGACATCGTCCAGGAGCGGCTCGAACGCGAGTGCGGCGTCAGCGTCGTCCAGACCGCCCCCAGCGTCACCTACGAGGTCCTGCTCCGCGACGGCTCCCTCAAGCGCGTCGAGTCCGCCGGCGACCTGCCCGACATGGGCCACATCGAGGAGCTGCGCGAGCCGATCATCGAGCTCCAGGTCATCACGCCCGCCGACTCCATCGGCAACATCATGCAGCTCGCCGAGCAACGCCGCGGCGAATACAAGAAAACCGAGTACATCTCCACGCAGCGCGTGCTGCTGACGTACGAATTCCCGTTCAACGAGATCCTGTACGACTTCTACGACAAGCTGAAGAGCGTCACCCGTGGCTACGGCACGATGGACTATCACGTCATCGGCTACCGTGCCGGCGACCTCGTGAAACTCGACATCCTCGTCAACGGCGTGCCGGTCGATGCCCTCTCGCTGATCTGCCACCGCACGAAGGCCGAAGCCCGCGGCCGGCGGTTCCTCATCAAGCTCCGCCGGGAGATCGACCGCCACCAGTTCGAGATCGCGCTGCAGGCGGCGATCGGGACGAAGGTCATCGCCCGCGAGACGATCAAGCCGTTCCGCAAGAACGTGACGGCCAAGTGCTACGGCGGCGACGTGACGCGCAAGCGGAAGCTGCTGGAAAAGCAGAAAGAAGGCAAGAAGCGGATGAAGACGATCGGGCGGGTCGACATTCCGCAAAAGGCGTTCATGACGGTGCTGGAGCCGGAAGATTAGGAAGGCATGGAGGCACACGGTGGGCACCGCCCACCACCGTCGCCAAGGTCACGCGGAGGAAAGCGACGCAGCGACGCAGACAGGGCCCCGAGCGCCAGCGAGCAGATCCGCGCAGCGCGCTACGTGCCAGTGCCCTTGAGCAGTGACACACCGCCTCGATCCCCAATCCCTTGCGCCCTCGATCCCCCGCCCCGTTGCTCAGGGAGCGGCAATCCGGGCTTCGAAGTCCGCCTTCAGCACCGGATCGGCCAGGATTTCGTTGACCCGCACGGCCAGCGCCTGCCCGTACGCCAGGCCCAGCCGGCGTTCCTCCTCCGTCGTCGTCCCCATCAGCGTGGCCAGGAAATCGGCCTGCACGTCGCCCGCCGGACCGGCGATGTTCTTGTCGATCTGCACGCTGCCAACCAGCTTCGACAGGCGGTTGTACTTCACGATGCGTTCGTCGAGCAGCGCCGGCCGCTGGGCGGGCGGCGTCGCGTCATAGGACCGGATGTCGTCCATCACCAGCGGCTTCAGCGCGGCGAAGAGGTTCTCACGGAACGCCTTCTGCTCCTCGGGGCTCGACACGCGATACTCGGCCGCGAAACGCTCGCGAAAGCGCGCATCACGCACCAGCCGCTGCACCTGCTCGGCCAGCACCGCCTCCGCCCGCGCCCGGTCCAGCCGCGGCAGGCCCTGCTTATGCATGATGAACTGCGCCACCGCGTCCGCCGGAGTATCCTTGCCCGGCACGGACGGCACCAGCAGCACCTGCGTCACCAGCAGCCACACCAGCCCCAGCCCCACCACCGGCGCGACGCAGGCCAGCACCAGCATCAGGCTGCGCACACGGTACAATGGCTTGATCGACGCGGTGAGCACGGTGGCTTCTCACAGGCTCAACGGGGCATAGCTTCCCCGGCACCGCGAACCAGCGTACGCGAAGGATTCGGCCTCGTACAGACCCGCACCATGCCGGCATTTGTCCTGCTTGAACACAGCGTCCGCCGGGCGGATTACGCTCCGCCGGATGTGCACTGGGACCTGCTGCTCGACGCCCCTGAGTGGGAGCGGCTGCCGACGTGGCGGCTGGCGCGAAACCCGCTGGTGAGCGCGGGTGACATTCCGGCGGAGCGGATCAAGGACCATCGCCGGCTGTACCTGGATTTCGAAGGCGAAGTGAGCGACGGGCGCGGGCTGGTGCGGCGGATCGAGCGCGGGCCGGCGACGATCGAGCGGCTGACCGGCGAACGGCTGGCGGTGGTGCTGGAGGGAGCCGCGCTGCGCGGGCGCTTCGAGACGGTGCGCGACGCCAACGGCGCGCTCATCTGGCGGCGCCGCGGTGACGCGCCGTGAGGCTGTGCACTCGACCGCGCGCCAGCTTCGGCGTATAAGGGCCGTCTTACGATCCGTTCATCCAAGGAGAACCACGCGTGCCGGGCAAGACCTACCAGAAATTCATCGCACAGGTGCGCGAGATTCAGACCGCGACATCCATCGAGGCGCTGCTCGACTGGGACCAGGAAACGCACATGCCGCCCAAGGGCATTACCGCGCGCGCGGCCGCGTTGGCGCTGGTCGCGGGGCTGGGGCACGAGAAGCTGCTGGACCGCAAGTTCGCGCGCCTGCTGGACAAGGTGGAACAGGCGCAGGCGGCGGACCCGGTCGAGGCGACAAACGTGCGCGAAGTGCGCCGCAACTACCAGCGCCGCAGCAAGCTCTCAACCGCGCTGGTGCAGGAGCTGGCGCGCACCGTCGCCGTCGCCAAGGCGGAATGGGCGCAGGCGCGCGCCGCGTCCGACTTCGGGCGCTTCGCGCCGCACCTGGAGAAGCTGCTCGAGCTGAAGCGCGAGGTGGCCGAGCGCATCGGTTATGACACGGAGCCGTACGATGCGCTCATGGACGAGTACGAGCCCGGCGCCCGCGCCGCCGCCGTGCAGCAGGTCTTCGACGCGGTGAAGGCCGAGCTGGTCCCGCTGGTGCAGGCGTTGCGGAGCGCGCCGCGGCAGCCCGACACGACGATCCTGGAACGCCCCTGCCCGGTGCCCGCGCAGGCGGCGTTCGGCCGGCGTGTGGCCGAGGCCATGGGCTTCGATTTTGAGGCCGGGCGGATGGATACCTCGGTGCACCCGTTCTGCACGAGCATGTCCCCGCTCGACGTGCGCATCACGACGCGCTACGACGAGCACTTCCTGCCGATGTCGCTGTTCGGCATCATGCACGAGACGGGCCACGCGCTGTACGAGCAGGGTCTGCCCGCGGAGCACGCCGGCACGCCCGCGGGGACGTCGGTTTCGCTGGGCGTGCACGAATCGCAGTCGCGGCTGTGGGAGAACTTCGTCGGGCGCGGCCGCGCGTTCTGGCAACACTGGTTCGGTCCCTTGCAGGCGGCGTTCCCGAGCCTGGCGGACGTGTCACTCGACGCCTGGTATCACGCGATCAACGTCGTGCGGCCGTCGCTGATCCGCGTCGAGGCCGACGAGCTGACGTACGGCCTGCACATCATGCTGCGGTTCGATCTCGAGCGCCGGCTGCTCGGTGGCACGCTGCCGGTGGCGCAGTTGCCCGCGGCGTGGAACGCAGGCATGCAGCAACTGCTCGGCGTCGCGCCGCCGGATGACGCGCGCGGCTGCCTGCAGGACATTCACTGGAGCCTGGGGATCTTCGGGTACTTCCCGACCTACGCGCTGGGCAACCTGTACGCGGCACAGTTCTGGGCGACGCTCCGTACGGCGCTGCCCGACCTGGACGACCGGCTGGCGCGGGGCGACCTGCGCACGCTGCTCGACTGGCTGCGCCAGAACATCCATCGCCACGGGCAGCGTTATCGGCCCGGCGAGCTGGTCGAGGTCGTGACCGGCCGGCCGCTCTCGCACCTGCCGTACATCGAATACCTGCACGCCAAGTACAAGCCACTGTATGGGCTGTAGAGCGCGAGCCGCTACGGCGTTGGCTCGCGATACGGCCGCTGCTGCTCATAGAGCTGCAGGCGCGCGTCCAACGCTTCTACCTGCGCGGCCGCATTCGCGGACCGTGCCAGACTCAGCGCCTGCCGGGCCGCGCGGACGGCGTCCTCGAAACGCCCGACCTCGGCATACGCCGCCGCCAGCGCATCGAGCGTCGGCAGCGGCGGCGTGCCGGCATACGCCGCGGCCTGCTCCGCCGCCTCAAGCGCCTGCGCACCGTTTCGCACGGCATCGTCCGGCGCGGTTGCCAGCAGCCAGGCGAGTGCAGTAAGCACGCTCACGTTGTTGTTGGCTTGCTGTCGCGCCTGGCGGAGCACCCGCAGGGCATCGGCCCAGCGACCCTGCTTGCCCAGCGCGCGGGCCAGATTGCAGCTCGCGTCGGACAGGGTGGGATCGTGCCGCAGGGCCTCCTGAAACGCCGTGATCGCCCGCGCGAGGTCACCGAGCCTGGCATGCGCGACCCCCAGATTCTGCAGGGCCTGGGCGTGCTCCGGCTGTTCGCGCAGCACCGCCTCGAAGGCGCTGATGGCATCCTGAACCAGGCCCTGGCGCAGCCGGACCACACCCAAGTCGTAGTGGACGGCCGGATCCGGCCGCAGCTCCAGGGCGATGCGCAGGTGCTCGGCGGCCGGCGCGAACTGGTTCACGCCGGCGAGGAGCCGCCCGGTGGCCAACTGCGTATCCGCATCACGCGGGTGAAGCTGCAGCGCCACGCGGAGCTGCGCCAAAGCGTCGTTGGGACGGCCGGTCGCAGCGAGAAACTGGGCATATTCACGACGGGCGGGCACGCTATCGGGATGCTCGGCCACCGCCTGCGCGTACTGTGCGTCCGCCTCCTGAATCTCGTTCAGGCCCACCAGCGTCTGCGCCACCGCCAGTTGCCGGTGCATACTGTGCGGATCCAACTGGAGCGCGGCGCGAAATTCGGCCAGCGCCGCGCGCAGGTCGCCGGGGCCGCGCGGCGGCAAGGTCGCGTACGCCCGCGCGCGCAGATAGTGCCCCTCGACTTCCTCCTGCCGGCGGAACGCGCCGCGCGAGGGCGGCGTCAGGGCCAGCAACACGGCACAGACCACGGCGAGTGCCGCATAGATGCCGGCCGGCTTGAACTCACGCCGCCGCACCCAGTCGACCAGTTGGCAGGCGCCGGCCGCGGCAAGGATTACGAGGACCGGCACGGCCGGCAGGCGGAAACGCGCGGGGCAGAAGAACGCCACAACCGTGGCCATGTAGAGCACGAGAAACGCCAGCGGGAGGAACCACGCGCGGTCACGCCGGCCAAGCAGCATGGCCGCCGGCAGCGCCAGACACGCCACGGGCGCAAAGCCGATCCAGAACAGGAACGAGATCGGCGCCTGGCGGGCGAGGAACCAGATGGACTGATTGTTGGGTATTTCGATCGGGCTCCAGAACAGGCCCAGCTTGCGGAACATGTGGCGCAGCCAGGCCCCGGGCTCCGCGCGCACCCACGCCCAGGCCTGCTCGTACCAGTAGTCGGACACTTCGCCGTCGGTGAGTTTTCGGCCCAGCGCGGTCTCGGGAATCTGGCGGAGATCGACCAGCCACTCGTCCCACGTCGGGCGCAGGCTGGGCGCGGCGGCCAGATAGCCGGTCGATTCGGGGTTGTTGCCGATGTAGAAGTTGATTCCGCCGGCCGACGCGATCAGCACGGCCTCGCCGCCGACGAAGTAGTTGCGCAGCGTGACGGGCAGCACCACGATGACCAGGCCGGCCGCGGCGAGGGCCGCGCCGCGCAGGCGCTGCCCGACGCGGCTGCGGGCCGGTGCGGCCAGCCATGACCAGATCACGATGGCAGGCGCCAGCACAAGTACGTTCGGGCGCGTGATGGCGGACAGGCCCCACAGTATGCCCGCCAGCAGGTAGAGCGCCAGCGAATCCCGGCGCCCGGCGGCCAGCAGCGCCCACAGCAGCGCGACGTTGAGAAACACTTCGAGTCCGGCGGTCAGCAGCTCGGCATCGAAGTAGATCGCGGGCCAATACAGCGCGAAGATGCCGCCCGCGATGAGGCCGACGCGGAACCCGCCGAGCGCGACCCCCAGGCGCGCGACGAGGTAGCAGCTCAGTGCTCCCAGCAAACCGCCCGCCAGGCGCGCCGCGAGCACGCTCGGGCCGGTGACCACGTAGAGCAGGCCCAGCAGGTAGTAGTACAGCGGGGCCCGCAGGTATGGCCGGTCGCCCATGCCGGTGCCGGCCGCGATGCGCTGCGCCCACTCGTGGTGGACGAGCCCGTCCATCTGGGGATAGCCAAAGACCGGATTGTTCCGATATTGTCCCCAGAGGTAGCCCCCGCGCAGCAGCAGGGCGAGCAGCAGGACCAGGCCGAGGAGCAGATGTTGCCCACGCGTGAGCCGCCGAACGCCGGCCACACCGACCGGACGGGGCACCACGGCCAGCGCTCTGGCCGGCGCACCCGGCGACGCCTGCCGGGGACGCTTGCGATCGGCGGGGCGGCGGTCTCTGCCCATACGGACACGCACTCCGGCAGTTCGGGCACACGGCGTCGGCCCGATGTCACACACGCCGGCCGCGGGCACAACGCCCGCGCGCCGCGGGCCAGTATGATATCGACTGCGGCGGCCGCACGCTTCTGCCTCGCCGGCAGCGCGCTATTGTCGCTCATGATGGCGGGCGGCTGCCCCGTGGTCAGCGACGGCCGCGCTCTGGTGCGTAGCGCGCGCGACCAGCAGGCCGCCATCGCGGCGGCTGCGCCCGCGCTCTCGGGCGAGTGCGACCGCGGGCTGCAGGCGCTCAGCGCCTGGGATGCGCTGCCGTGCCTCGGCACGCGGACCTACACCCAGTTCTCCAGCCACAATCGCAACCCAGGCACCGCGGACTTCGAGCCCGGCGAAAAGGACTTCAACAACTTCATCGCGCTGTCCGGCCCCGATCAGCCGTTGCTCCTGGGACACGTGGACGGCCCGGATCCCGACGGCGGCACGCTCGGCGGGTACGTGCTCGCCGCCGTCGATGACGGCCCGGGCTACGTCGCGCGGATGTTCTTCACGCGCTTCGGCCCGACCGACCTGTTCCGCCAGCAGGGGTTCTTCGCCTCGCCAGACCTGGGGCGCTTCGAGAACGAAGTCCTGCGCGTCTACGTCGACGATCTGGACGCGCCCACCCTCGTCATCCCGCTGACCGACTTGGGCACCGCTGCCCCGTTCACACCGCCGCTCGCCGGCCGGACCGCGGCGGCGGTCACGAGTTACGTGCCGATCAGCTTTGGCCAGCGCCTGCGCGTCGTCCTGGACGGGCTAAACCCGCTGAGCGGGTATTTCTATCACATCGGCGTGCAGCGCATCGACGCGCCCACGCGCGCGTACTCGCCGCGGCTGGCGGAAGATCCGGATTATGCCGCGGCGGTGAGCCTGTGGCGACGCTTCGGCGGCAACCCGAACGCCGTCGGCGAATTCCTGGTGGAAGCCGAGGCATTCGAGATCGCCCCGCGTTCCTCCGCGACGATTTGCACTGACGACACGGGGGGCACACTCACGCTGTTGCGGTTCATGGCGAGTGCGCGCCAGCCCGAACTTCTGCATGCCCAGCGACTCCAGGTGTTCTATGATCGCGCCGCGACGCCGGCGATCGACGTGCCGCTGGACGCCTTCTTCGGGTGCGAGGCGGCACTGGCCTCGTTCCGCACGCTGGCCCTGCGCGTCGAGGTCACAGACGAGCGCTTCGACGCCGCCTGCTTTCTGCCGATGCCGTACGCCAGCCGGGTGCGGATCGCCCTGCTGAACGGCGGCGCCCATCCATTCGCCGTGCGGGCCAGCGTGGCCGTGAACCGAGCGTTGCCGGCCGAGCCGTGGGGCTATCTGCACGCGCATCACCACGCAGTCGAGGGCGCGCAGGCGGCGGGTTCGCAGCATGAGGTCGCCAACCTCGTGGGGCGCGGACGGTACATCGGCACATGTCTCGCCGCCGCCGGCCTGAGCGATCCTCGTCCGGGTCAGCCCCGTGCCGTGCTTAACATCCTGGAGGGAAACGA
Source organism: Phycisphaerae bacterium (assembly GCA_017999985.1). Lineage (NCBI taxonomy): Bacteria > Pseudomonadati > Planctomycetota > Phycisphaerae > Phycisphaerae bacterium. Next base: position 200,605 of record JAGNKU010000009.1, read on the forward strand.
GTTGGGGATCATCGACGGAGAAGTGCGTCTGCGTGGCACCGGCACGGAAGACTACTACAACGGCGGGTTCTACTTCGCGACCGGGCCGTACAGCCGGCCATTATCCGCGGCGAACCACGTGCGGGGTGAGTTCGCCGTCGAACCCGGCGAAGTGTCCTGCTCCCGCTGGCACCTGCTGGGCGACGCGCTCGACTTCCAGCAGTCGTTTCTGCTGTCCTTCCAATACGCGGCCGACAACCCCGCACTGGTGGTGCGCTATGCGACGGTGGCGTACTACTATCTCGATCGACCCGCCCCGCGGTAGGGGCGGCGGCACGGACGGGACGCAGGCACGACCGGCCGGTCGCCGGTAGAATCACGGGGCTGCAACCACGCTGGCGTGGTCCCGGTACGCCCGAGCCCGGAGAGCACATGACGGAAACCATGATTCAGTCGGCGCCGTCTGTGCACACCGAGCCCACGCCGCTCGCGCTACGCCGGGAGCTGGAGCGTCAGTTTGAAGCGTGCGACCTCCTGCGGCCGTTTCGCCGGGCCTGTTACGAGGCCGGCGACGAGTTGACGCTGCCTGTCACCGGCGTGATGCCGGCGCACACGGGGCGTCTGACGGTCGAGGTGGAGCGTTTCGTGGGCGGCGGTTTCGCGGGGCAGGTCTATCGCGTCATTCTGCGACAGATCACGCCGGACGCTGAGCCGCTGGCCGGGCTAACGGTCGGGCAGACCTACGCGATCAAGATCCTGAAGCCGCCGTCGGGCTTTGCCTGTCTGTTCAGGGACTTCCTGTACTTCCTGGCGTACCAGGGCGCGTTCAGCGCCCAGGTCAACCCGGTGGCGGTGCGGGTCGGCGTGCTCTGGCAGAAGCTCATCCGCCGGGCCGCGGCAGGCCGGCTCGGCGCGCCGGACGCGGTCTGTGACACGTACGCCACGTTTTACGACGAGGACCTCCGCAGTTTCGGCGAGATCAACGAGTGGGTGAGCGGGCGCACCTGGAAGCTCGAGGTGGATGAGCGCCTGTTCGAGCGCTGGCGTTTCGAGGGCGCGCCGCCGCCGGGCGTGAACAGCCCCGAGTACATTCACAAGCGCATCTTCATGCGGGAGCTGGTGGCGCTGCTGCACGAGATGGGGGCACCGGAGCTGGCCCGGCAGTACGAATGGTGGACGTGCAAGAGCCAGCCGAACGCGCTCAAGCGCACCAGCGCGGAGCATTCCCCGCAGGCCGGCCTGACGGCGATCGACTTCCGGGCCGGCCTGGCGCTGTTGCCCGTGCTGCCGATGAGTCCGGCGGACTTCTGGCTGATTCTGCGTGGCCTGCTGCGCGGCCGCATCGTGCAGTTCGACCGCAGTGATCCGCGCCGGTTCGCCGAGTTCATGGCTACCCACCGCGCCGAGTTCGCGGATCTGCAATTGGCGGTCGAGGAACTGCAGCGCCAGGAACCGCTATATCGCCGGTCGCTGCCGGACATCACGTACCACCATGTGCGTCTGCTGACGGACGCTACGCTGCGGGAGTCGGTGCGGGCTGGGGCGATCACGGGCTGGCAGCACCTGGGGCGGATCGACGCGGAGCACGCGGCCCGGCTCGGCCAGCGGCCCTGGCTGTGCACGCTGCTGTACGTTGTTGCGCTGGTGCCGCTGCTGGGGCGGTTCGTGCTGAAAATGTGGGGGCATGCGCAGCAGCGCGCCCACGTGTGGCGCGCGCTGACCAGTTGGGACTATCTCCTGCGCGCCATGCGCGGCGCGCGGCTCGAGACGTTGATCACCTGGCATCGCCAGGGACGCGCGAGCGACGAGCGCACGTTGCGGCTTGTCCACCGGCCGGTGCGCTACTGGCTGCAGCGCATCCTCATCGGCTGGTTGCCGCCGCACTGGCACCGCGCGTGCGTGGAGCCGCGCTACGCGTGGGAGCGGCTGCGCGCGCGCGCGCGGTTCCTGCTGCAGTTCCTGGGCCGGCCGGAATTCCGCGAGCAGTGGCTGCTGGAGCAGGTCCACCTCGGGCACGCCGAGGGCATGCTGACCGACGCGGAGGCGGACAAGATCGCGCACCAGGTCCGCGACCCGTACATCCAGAAATACCTCAGATGCCTCGCCGTGCATCTCTGCACGTTGCCCATCACGCAGGTCGTCATGGTCATCGCGGGAGCCGCGGTCGGCGCCTATTTCCTGCTGGTCCGCGGCGCGCCTTGGGCGGAGGCCGTGCTCGCCGGTTCGGGCGTCGCGGCCGCGATCCAGCTCGCCCCGGTTTCGCCGGGCTCCATGGCGCGCGGGCTGTTCGTGCTCTATATGATGGTCCGCGAGCGTGACATTCGTAACTACTACATTGCCGCCCCGGTCTCGTTCATCCACGTGATCGGGTACCTGGCGTTCCCGCTGCAGATGGTGGCGCACGACCCGGCCCTGGCACGGTTCATGGCCGGACGCTGGGCGACGAGCGCGGTCCGGGTCGTGCCAGTCTTCGGCGAGCGCGGCGGATTGCTCGAACACATCGTCTTCGACACGTTCTTCAATCTGCCGCTTTCATTGAAGCGCCGCTTCAAGAGTCAGCCGATCTCGACAGCGGCATGCGTCCTGGCGATGCTCGCGCTGCTGGTGTACCCCGTCCTGGTGATACTCACGCTGGCGCAGGCCGGCTGGATCCACTTGCGCGGCTGACCCCCGCCTACGCGTCTCAGCCCGGCGGGACGAGGTGGAACATGCGCGTCCAGAAGAACCACGCCACGGGCGCGGCCAGCAGCGGCGAATCGAGCACGTCGAGGACGCCGCCCAGACCGGGCAGGGCCTGGCCCGAGTCCTTCATCTCCGCGTCGCGCTTCAGCAGCGACGCGCACAGGTCGCCGGCCACCGAGAAGAGCCCCAGCAGCAACCCGAGCAGGACGAGCGCCCAGGGATGCGGCAGGTAGCGCTCCTCGATCCGCACGATGCCGGCGGTGTGCAGCCAGTGGCCGATGGCGATGGCGCACAGGATCGTGGCGAGGAGGCCACCCACGAAACCTTCCCAGGTCTTCTTCGGGCTGAGCCACTCGATCATCTTGTGCCGGCCGAAGGCGCGGCCGGTGAAATATGCGCCGGTGTCCGTGATCTTCACCAGAAACACGGAAAACAGCAGCACGGCGACGCCGGTGCTGCCACCCACCTCCATTCGCAGCTTGGTCATGAAGCCGGCCAGGCCGCCGGCATAGAAGATGATGAAGATGGTGAAGGCCAGGTTTTCCATCGCCCGCTCGGTGCCGCGGGTCACCGCCTGCAACAGGAACAGGAACCCCAGCGCGACGGCCAGCCAGAGCATGCCCAGCGATTCGTCGTAGCCTCCGGTGACGGGCGACAGGTTGTAGGAGACATACGGGCCGATGACCAGCGCCGCGGCGAACACCTGGGCAGTCAGGCCAAACGGCCGATGCCCGCGGGCCCGCGCGAAATGCACCAGCTCGTGCGTCGCCGCCATCGTGAGCACCAGCACGATCAGCGTGCACAGCGCCCCATCCGTGAGCCACGCCCCCAGGTTGAGCCCCAGCGCCGCGACCGGCAGATGCGGGGCCGGCCGGGACGAGAGGTACCCATCCAGCAGCATCAGCGCGATGATCGCGAGCGCGAGCGGAATCCCAACCAGCAGACGTTTGCGCATAGCCGTGTCCGGCGATTTCGCCGGGTGTCAGTCCCGTTTCTGTTCGGCCGGCGGCGCCGCGTCCACCACCGCGCCGAAGCGCCGCGTGCGACCCGCGTAGTCGCGGAGCGCCGCGTGCAACTCGTCCACGCCGAAGTCCGGCCAGAGCACCGGCGTCACGTGCAGCTCCGCGTAGCTGATCTGCCAGAGCAGGAAGTTGCTGACGCGCATCTCGCCGGCCGTGCGGATCACGAGGTCCGGGTCGGGCAGCCCGGCGGTGTAGAGCGCGTCGGAGATCGTGGCCTCGACAATGTCCTCTGGGCGCAGCTCGCCGCGTGCGACCCGAGTGGCGAGGCTGCGCACCGCGTCGACGAGCTCCGCGCGCGCGCCGTAGTTCAGTGCCAGGCACAGGGTCATGCCGCTGTTGTTGCGGCTCACGTCGACGGTCGTGTCGAGCTCGCGCAGCACGGAGGCCGGCAGCCCGGCCCGCCGCCCGACCGGCACGATCCGCATGTTGTTGTCCATGATTTCCTGGCGCTCGGAGGCAAGATACTCGGCGTAGAGCGCCATGAGGGCGTTCACTTCGTCGCGCGGGCGTTTCCAGTTCTCCAGGCTGAAGCTGTAGAGCGTCAGGCAGGGGATGCCCAGCCGGGCGCACTGCGTGACGATCGCCCGGACCGATTTCGCCGCGTGGCGATGGCCCTCGATCCGCGGCAGGCCGCGCTGCTGGGCCCAGCGCCCGTTGCCGTCCATGATGATCGCGATGTGGCGCGGCAGCGCGGCGCGCTCCAGACCGAGCACGGCCAGGGGATCGGGCGGCGGCTGGGTCGGCATCGCTAGACCTCGTCCCCCACCAGGATCATCTGCTCGCGCGACGGGCCGACACCGATCATACGGACGGGGGCCCCCAGCCGTTCGCTGAGCACCCGGACATAATCGCGCGCCGCCGGCGGCAGGTCACCAAAGTGCCGGCAACCGCCGAGGTCTTCAGTCCAGCCCGGCAGCGTCGCGTAGACGGGCTCGACCGCGTCCAGGACGGCGAAATCGGCGGGGTATTCCTCCAGCAGAGTCCCGTTCGACTTGTACGCCACGCACACCTTGAGTGGATCGATGCCCGCGAGCGTGTCGAGGTGGAGCAGGGCCAGGCACGTGGGGCCGCCGAACATCGTGGCGTACGACGTGGCGAAGGCGTCGAACCAGCCGCAGCGGCGCGGCCGGCCGGTGGTCGTGCCGAATTCGTGGCCGCGCTGCCGGATGGTCTCACCCAAGGCATCGTGCAGCTCGGTGGGGAACGGCCCGGCGCCGACGCGCGTTGTATACGCCTTGATCACGCCGACGACGGACTGCAGGGCGCTCACCGGCACACCGGCGCCGCTGACCACGCCGCCGCCGCCGGAGTTCGAGCTCGTCACGTAGGGGTAGGTGCCGTGGTCGAGGTCGAGCAGGCTGCCCTGGGCACCCTCGAACAACATGCGCTGGCCGGCCTGCCGCAGCTTGTGCAGCAGCACGGTGGTGTTGCACACGAAGGGGCGGAGCTGGTCGGCGAAGGCGAGGTACTCGTCGGCGATGCGGCTGGCGTCGAACATCTCGCGCTCGCCGTACACCCCGGCGAGGTAGGCATTCTTGTGGGCCACCACCGCGGCGAGCCGCGCGCGGAAACGGTCCGCCGGGTAGAGGTCGCACACGCGAATCGCCCAGTGGCGGGCGCACTTGTCGGCGTAGCAGGGGCCGATGCCGCGGGCGGTCGTGCCGAGCTTCTCGCTGACGCGGGCCGCGCCCTCGGCCAGCACATCCTCGCGCCGGTGGTGGGGGAAAACCAGGTGCGCGCGGTCACTGATGCGCAGGTTCTCCCCGATCGCCACGCCCCGCTCGCGCAGCGACGTGATCTCGCCCAGCAGCACGGCCGGATCGAGCACGACGCCGGACGTGATGACGCTCAGGACGTCGGGGCGCAGGATCCCGCTGGGCAACTGGTGCAGGGCAAACTTCTCGCCGCCGATGACGACGGTGTGGCCCGCGTTCGCGCCGCCGCCGTAGCGGACGACCACGTCGAAGTCGGCGAGCAGCAGGTCGACGACCTTGCCCTTGCCCTCGTCGCCCCACTGCAGACCGACGACGCACGTGTTGCCCAAGTCGCGAAAGCTCATCTCAGCTCAATCCCTGCGGCCATGGCCGATCGATGGCCGCGGCGCGCAGTTCACAACGCGCCGCGGGCACCCGGCAACACGCTTTGTAGCATCAACCCCCGCCGCTGGCAAACCGCGCCGTCAGCGCCCCTCGATCAGCCGCTGCAGCCGGCACGCGAGTCGCTCTTGGAACTCGATACTGCCGTCGCCATGCAGACCCTCGTCATCCGGCAACTGGACAGCCGAGCCGGCAGCACCCAGCCGCACCCGCACGACGGTCGGCGGGACGTCGCAGGCATCCGCCGCGTCGAAGTTCGCGGCGTACTTCAGGCCGGAAGCCGTGTCGAACTGCCAGGTGACGATCTGGCGTGCGAGGTGTGTCTGGGCCCAGGCGGTCTGCTCGCGGGCTTCGCGTGCCAGCCACTTCATGAAGATGGCCATCGGCTCCGCGGGCAGCCCGTCGTGCGCGTCCAGGTTGTCGATCCGGCCGGTGCGAATGACCAGGTGACGCTTGGGCCGGGCGACGGACGGGTGCAGGACGATGCCCAGGTGCGCGCACGCCGGGTCGGGGGACGCCCAGCGCACGGCGTGCAGGGGCGCATAGCGGCGGGCCAGGTCGGCCAGGTCGCGCACCACCGTGTCGCCGTCATCCCAGCGGTTCCAGAACTGCACGCAGTCCGCGACCGGCAGCGCCACATGCGTGCGCAACAGGTGGGCTGCCACGCGCGGCGCGACCAGCGTCCCGTGCTCTCCGGCCAGCAGCCAGGGCAGATCGGTCGCGAGCAATTCGCCGCCGCCGACCGCCCGCATGGCCGACAGCACCGCGCCATGCCGGTCGGCCCACGGCGTTTCGCTCGACAGCAGCGTCGCGAAACCGACCTCATCCGCGTAGCGCTTCCACGCCCGCCCGGGTTTCAGTCCACGCTGGACAAATCGGCTGCGCGCATCGATGGTCGCGTACGGGACGACGTCCTGCAGCGCGAAACCGCGCGTCGGCACATCAGCGTATTCCACGCGCGCCGACATGAGCCCGTGCTGGTCGGCGTAGCGCACCGGCCGCACGTCCGCTGCGCCGGCGGCAGTCGCCAGTCCCGCCAGGGTCTCCAGATCGACAATCAGCCAGGACGCTGCGGCGACGCGCTCAACTGCGGACAGGCCAAGCCGCAGGGAGCAGACCCAGCGCGGGTCGAGCACGCAGGCCGCGCCGCGGGCCTGCCGCGCGAGGTCGTCGAGCGACGCCGGCGCCGCGAGCACGCGCACTTCCATGCCCGCCAACAAGGGGCGCAGCCCCGCGAGCGATGCCGGCAAGATGACACGGCGCACCGTGAACGATGTTCGGTAGGTGCTCCAGCGCGGCACGTTGGCCAGCGGGTGGCATTTCGGGTCGCGCTCCGCCACGACGTGCAGCGCAAGCTCGGCGAACTGCCCGGCGGACGCGCCGGCCGAAAGCGCGAGCCGCAGATGCGTCACATCAGCCGGTGTGCGGAACCAGCCGAGCAGCTCGCCGGGCGGGCCGCCCGCGTGCAGGGGCACGCACCGTCGCGACAGCAGTTGGGACCCCCGCATGAAGCTCACCACCATCGCCGACCGTCGCAGCACCACCCCCGCCACCAGCCGGGCCCGCACGAGATACCACTCGGCGCGCTTGCAGCGGACCGGCCGCGCGTCCGGCGTACCCACCGGTCGGGCAATTCTTCCGCGCTGGACCGACATACTGACTCCATCAGGGCGCCGGACTGGAACCGGCAGGGTATTATCGTGGCCGCGCGGCCCGCGCCAACCGCGCGCCGCGACGAGCCACGATATGAGCGACATGCCGACCATTCCAACCCCGCGGGACCGCGACATCATCACCGCACGTCCCGTGACCTGCGCTGCGCTCCCGCCCGCGCCGGCCCCGCTGGCCCTGGCGTCGCTGTCACGCCGGGCCGCGGCCCTCGATCTCCTCCTGGTCCTGCTGGTGACGCTGTTGGTCCCCTTCGGTTTCGAGCTCAGCGCGCTGCTCGTCGTCCCGGAAGGGCCGGACTACCCCGTGCAGCAGATCATCATCATTCGGAAATGGTTCGATGCGCTGCTGCTGATCGGCATGGCGGGGTACCTGGTGCACCGGCACCGTCTGCCGAGTTCCGACTTCGGCATGCAGGCCGCGCGGCTGGGGACGCAGGTGCTCTGGGCCCTGCCGACGCTGTGCGCCATCTACGCGGTGTTCGTGTGCCTGATGCTGGTGATCAGCGCCGTCGTGCTGACTCAGCCGGGGCTCGAAAGCGACCTGGCCCGCCGTTCGGAGTTCATGCGGTACCTGCCGCTGCACGACTTCGCGGGGACGGTCCTGCTGCTGATCGCGGTGGCGCTGCACGAGGAGCTGCTGTTCCGCGGGCTGCTGCTGCCCTACCTGCACCGGCTCGGGTGTTCTTGGGCCGTGGCGATCCTGATTTCCAGCACGGTCTTTGCATTGCTGCACGTCACGCAGGGTTGGCTGGGCGTCGTGCAGGTGTTTGGCGTGGGGGCGGTGCTGGGACTGTTCTTCGTGCTCTCACGCAGTCTGCTGACGGTCGTGATCGCGCATTTCATGTTCAACCTGATTCAGACCCAGCTCGTGCGCGTGCTGCTGCCGTGGCTGGAAGAATTCGCTCAGCGGGTCACCCCCCACTGATTCCCGGGGCTCAGACGCCGAGCCAGCGCACCAGGAGCATGAAGAGCGCCGCTGCCAGCGCCCCCGCCCCCGCGAGGCGCGCCCAGGCCCGGCCCGCGCCCACCGTCGTCCGCGGCCGCGGCAGGATCGGCCGGGCGACCGGTGGTTCGTCGCCGTCAAATTGCACCTGGGCAATGAGCAACTGCGCCCGGAATTCGTTGATGCCCAGTTCGGCCGCCCGCTCCAGGATCGCCTGACGCCGCGAATGCCGCAGCAGACCATCCTCGAGCGACGCGGCGATCAGCGTGCGCAGCTCACCCACGGGGTCACCCTCGACCGCGTGCGTGCGCAGATACTCATCTTGGCGCCGCGGGTCACAGAGGGCCGCGTACGCCAGGTGCAACTCCTCCAGGTCACGACGCGAGACCTGATGCCGCCGCGGGTCATCCAAGTCTGCCAGTAGCCGCGCCCGCCGCTCCAGGAAACGACCGGTAATCTCGCGGGGCGTGTGCCGTCCCGGCGTGAGTCCAAGGATGGTGAAATGATCCTGGGCCATCTTTCCGGCCTCCTACTAAACCATACGCCGGAAAGCGTCGAAGACAATCGTTTCCGCGCGCCGGGGGGAGCGTGCGGTTCACCCCAGGGCTGAGCCGCGGCAAAGGTCCGAGAAGATCTCCAGGAAGCGGCCGGGGTCCGCGCGCGGCACGGCCCGCGCCCAAGCGGTCGGCGCCCACCCGCATGCGGGCGGTCGGCCGCGCCGCGAACGTGTCACGGCGAGCGATAATTCGTGCGGTCCGGCAGTAGCCAGGGTGATTACTTCCCGTCGGCGGGCGGCGCCTCGAGCGCGGCCAGCAGCCGGCGGGCGTCAGGATGTTCCGGCTCGCGTTGCAGCACGGCGCGCACTTCGGCAAGCGCCGCGTCACGCTGCCCAGCCCGCGAGAGGCTGACGGCCAGGTTGTAGCGCGCCATGGTGTGGTCGGGATGGTGCTCCAGAACCGCGCGGTAAGCCGCAATCGCCGCGTCACGCTGACCGAGCCACTCGAGCGTGACGCCCAGGTTCACCCCGGCCTCGACAAAGTCCGGGCGCGCCTGGAGGGCGCGGCGATACCGGGCGAGGGCGGCTTCGTGCTCACCGCGTTGCCCGTGCAGCAGGCCGAGCATGTAGTGTGCCTCGGGCTGCTCGGGCTCCAGGGCCAGGGCGCGGTGACAGGCCTCGCGCGCTTCCTCCAGACGCTGCTGCGCCAGCAGAATCTCCGCCATGCGAACGTACGCTTCCGTCGCGTCCGGCTGGCGGCGCGCGACTTCGCGGTATTCCGCGAGCGCCTGTGCCAGATCGTGGCGGTCGCGCTGCACCAGCGCGAACTGCAGGCGGGCCCGCGTGTCGTCGGGCGCGAAACGCAGGATTCGCTGCCAGGCCGGCACGGCCTCATCCAGCCGCCGGGCGTCGGTGAGTGCCTTCGCCAGGCCATACGCGGCGGTCCGGTCGAGCGGTTCAATGCGCAGGGCCGCATGGTATTGCTCAATTGCGTCGTTCAGGCGGCCACTCCGCGCGTAGATCGCGGCCAGGTTGTGGTGCGTGATCGGCCCGGGCGCGGCGCGGATTGCCTGTTCCCAGAGTGACTCCGGCGTGCGCCAGACCAGGCTTTGCCGCGCAGTCAGGACCGCCAGACCGGCCAGGCCAGCCACGCTGACACCGGTGCCGGCGAGCGCCAGCCCCCGCCACCGTGGCCGGCGCCAGAGCCACAGCAGCCCGCCGCCCACCAGCAGCGCCCAGCCGATCGACGGCAGGTAGCTGTAGCGGTCCGCGACTTCCTGCAGCCCGCTCTGCGCCAGCCCCAGCACCGGCGACAACAGGACCGCGTGCAGAAGCGCGACGACGGTCAGCCAGGGCCAGCGCCGGCCATAGCGCGCCAGTACGAGCACAATCAGGAGGAGGGCGATCGGCGCCAGCAGGTACTTCACCGACCGCAGCGAGATTTCGGCCGGCATCTGGTACAGCGGCGAGAGACCGAACGGCGCGACGGTCTTCCACAGGTAAAACACGACCCCGTAGCACGCCTGCAGCAACCGGGCCCAGACACCGTGCTCGGTCAGCGGCACCGCGGCTTCGGCGTACGTCTGCGCCAGCCCGGCGATGACGGCAAACACAAGCGCGGGCACAAGGAAGGGGATCTTCTCGACGTACACGCGGCGCGCGGCCGCGGTGAACCATCCGCCCGTCGCCGGACCGAGGCGGCGGAGCGGATACCAGTCCAGGACCAGCAGTACGACCGGCAGGGTGATGCCCACGGCGCGACTGAGCAGCGACAGGAGAAACACCCCGAGCGCTGCGGCGAGCCAGGCGCGCGGGCGCTGAACACTGGCGCCGCCGTGGGCATGCAGGTAGAGCAACAAGGTCAGCAGCAGAAAGAACGAGCTCAGGACGTCCCGGCGTTCCGTCACCCAGGCGACTGACTCGACGCGCAGCGGATGCAGGGCAAACAGCAGTGCGGCGACGATCGCGGCCAGATGCACCGCCCACCCCGGACGCCGGGGCGTCGCCTGCTGGTCGGCGCCGCGCGCTCCCAGCACCGCCAGCGCCAGCCAGAAGACGAGCAGCGCGTTGGCGACGTGCAGAATGAGATTGGTGAGGTGGTAGCCGAAGGGCCGGTCGCCCCAGAGGAGATAGTCCGCGCCCAGTGTCACCCACGACAGCGGCTGGTAGTGCCCCATGCGAAAGGTCGTGAACATCCAGCCGAGTTGGGCCGGCCCCAACCCGCGGTAATGCGGGTTTTCGATCACCGTGCTGAGATCATCGTAGTTGAAGCCGTTGGCCAGGCCGTTCCAGTGCGCGGCCAGGACTGCCGCGATGATGACCAGCGCACCGCACCACGCGCGCGGATCACGGGCGGCCGCCGTCCACAGGCGGCGCTCGTCCGGCGCCGGTGGCATGGTCGTGGCAGGCACGGAGCGCTTCGGCTTCATTCGCGACTGGGCCCCGCAGTCATGGCAACGCGTCGGCCGGTGGGCTCTCGGGCGCCGGCTGAGACTCCGCCGGCGGCTCGGCTGCACCCGCGTCCGCAGGCGCGCCGCGGCGCCCGGCGTAGGGATTCTCGTACTCGAGCCCGTAGTCCGGCCGGGGGACCAGCAGGCTGTTGATCCACTCGAGCACCACCCGGTATTGCCGGTCCGTCACGTCCCGCAGCACCGGCTTGAAGCTCGGCCCCTTGCCCACGGGCGGATGGCCGCGCTCGCTCAACTCCGGCGGCATGAGATAGGAGAGGAGCACGCTGCCCTCGGGATTGGTGCGGTTCAGCAGCGGCCCATGGGGCGTTTCGAGCTGGTCCAACAGAATGAACGTCGTGTACGCGTAGGTGTCGCTGCTCGGCGAACCCTGCGGGAAACGGAAGACCCGCGCCGTGCGTCCGCCGTGGCATCCGGCGCGCGCGCAACCGCGATTCACCAGCGGCAGGATACGGCGCCGGAAGAGCGCGAACGTGCTCGGATCACCCTCGACGACGATCCGGTCCACGTGCTCGGCGCCCGTCTCGCGAATGATGAGCTGAAGCTTCTCATGGGGCTGGCCGCGGGTCAGGACGTCCTCCCACTCCGGCCGGTAGTTCGCGCGGCGCCGCAATTGCTCCAGCACCTCGGTCGGCAGATCGCGCTGCCGGCCCTTGCGGAGAAAGCGCACCCGCACGGGGTCGGCCGCCCCGTCGAGGGCCAGCTCCCCGATCTTCAGCCGCTGAATGTCCCGGTCCGAGATCGGCGGCGCGGGCGCGATCTCCGGCCACGCGGGCGGCGCCGCGGGTCGCGACGCCGGCAACGTGGCCGGAGCGGACGCCGACCCCGGCTGGCTCGTCGCCGACCTGACGCGCTCGATGCGCAGGACCTCAGCCGGCACCAGCCGCACTTCGCCGGCGGCGTTGCGCACCACCACTTCCGTGTCCGTCACCACCACGTCCCCGCGCAGGCGCAGACCGTTGGCCAGGTAGACATCGGCCAGCTCCGCCGACGCCGGCAGCGCCGCCGCCCACGCGCTCAACCACACCGCCACCACGACCAGCGCCCGGCCGCCGAATCCGTTCATGGGCTGCTCCACCGGCCACCGCAACATCCCGCGCCTCACACCTTGCGATGCTCCGTCTGGGCCACCTCGGTGCCGTCCGGCAACGTCACGATCTCGTAGTCGCCGAACAGGCTCGGCGCCTCGCGCTGCATCAGCCGCAGGATGCGCAGCGCGACCCGGCGAATCTCGACCTCCGCGTGCTCGTGCGCGCGGGCCTCGATAAAGTGCCGCAGTGCCCGGCCGTTGGCCGTTACGAAGATCTTCGTCTCGGTCGCGTTCGGCAGCACGCTCCGCGCGGCCTGCCGCGCCAGCTTCCGCCGCAGCGTCGGGTCCGGCTCGGCGGCAAACTTCCGCTGCAGGCCCTCGACCAGCCGGCAGTACGCCGCGTGCGACTGCTCGATCGCCGCCAGCCAGACCTGGTGCAGTTCGTCGTCGGCCGCGATGCAGTCCGGTTCGATGAAGTCCGCGGTGGTCTCGTCCACGTAGCGCTGTGAGAGCTGCGAGTAGCCGAAGCCCGCGCGGTGCCGCACCAGCTCGTGCGTGAACGAGCGCGACACGCCGGTGATCACGAAGTTCCACACGGCGTGCTCGAGGACCGAGCCGTGCGCCGAGCCGATGATGTTCGCCATGTACTCGGCGTTGGTCTTGCGGCCCTTGCCGAACGACATGTAGCAGACCCGCCCGGCCACCTCGCAGAGCTGCTCGGCACCGATCGCGGTGTCGGTGCTCCAGCTCGCGGCGTGGTCGTTCAGGAACTGGTCCAGCACGGCGGAGTCCACCTGCTGGCGGCCCACCAGGTAGACGCGCGGCTCTCGGATGATCTTCACCACCGCACCTCCTTCGTCGGGGGCGCATTGTAATCGGCCGCCGCAGCGGCAACAGCCGTCGTGCGGCCCGGCAGACCAGCCCGGGGCCGGCGCAGTTTTTTCGCCGCCCGCTATCCACTCCTTCGGCTGCCGCCGGTACCCTACCCGAGCTATGTCGCAGGCCCATGCATCGGATTGTGCGCCGTCCGCGCCGGTCGCGCCCGGCGCCGGGCGGCTGGCCGGGGTCGTGCTGCTGGCCATGACCGCCGCAGCCGCGGCGGAGCCGGCGCTGCGCTACCGTTTGGAGCCCGGCACGTGCCTAGTCTACGAGCACCGGGCCACCGTGTTTGCGGGCAGCGACACAGAGGCCGGCACAACGCGGACATCCGAGGTGCAGGTCTGGTGTCTGCAGCGCAGCGGGAGTGGCGTCCTGCTGCTGGTCGTGCTGGCGCCGCCCGTGGAAGGTCAGGCGGCCCCGGCGCGCAGCGCGCTGCTCTACGTGGATGAGAACGGACGGCGGCGTTTGCCGGAGGAAACGATCACACGGCTGGGCGCCGTCGACCCGGCGCTCGACATCCTGCCCATGCTGCCGCTGACCACCGCGCACCTCGGGGCGTGGACGACGCCGGAGGACGTTTTCGCGCGGCGGTGGCGCTGCACCAGCCGCGGCCCCGACCCCGCGCAGCCGGACTATGAGCAGGTGGCGTTCGAGCTGGACGATCCCGCCGGCGTGATGGAAGTGCTCGGCCAGGCCCGGAGTGGACAATTCTGGTTTGACACGGAGGCCGGCCACGTCGTGCGCTGCGCGGCCGAGACACGGGACGAGCAAGCTGGCACGCGTACGCACACAAGCACCACCTTGCGCCAGCGCGCGACGCGCTCGGCGACCTGGGCTGCCCGGCGCGCCGAGGAGGCCGAGCGGTACCTGCGCACCTTGCGGCATGAGGACCGGCTGCTGGGCGAGGTGACGAACCGGCCGGCCGAGCTGACGCGGACGCTGCAGCAGCTCGATCAGCTCTGGGCGACGTTCGCAGCGGATGTGGACGGTCGGGCCGGCTCGCCATTTGCGCAAATCGCCGAGAGCCGTCGGCAGCAGTTGCGGGCGGACGCCGGGGTGCTGCGCGCGCGGGCCGCGCTGGCCCTGCGCTGGCTGAACCAGCCGGCCCGGACCTGGTCCTTGCAGGATGCGTCGGGAACGGCGATGACGAGCGAGCGCGTGCGGCGCGGCGTCGTCATCGAGTGCTTCTGGTCGGCAAGCACGCCGGATGGGCTGCGGGTGCTCGAACCGCTGCGGCGTTGGACGACCGAGCCCGGCCATCCGGTGGTTCCGGTGCTGTGCTACAACATGGACTTTAATCTCGCGGTGGCGCGGCGGGCGATCGAACGCTGCGGGAGTGGCTTGACCCAGATCATCGGCGGCCCGCTGCAGGACGTGGAAGGCTTGCGCGAATTCCCGGTTATCCGGGTCGTGGACGGGGCCGGACTGGTGCGCGGTGTGTGGGTCGGCTGGGACACGACGTATGCGGCCGCGCGGGCGCTGGCCCAGCGGTTGGCACGCGAGTCGGCGCCGTGAACACGCTTTGCGGGATCGGCGCGGCACAGGCGGGCCAGCGCTGAACGGTTGGACTGATAGCCGGTTTCACACGGGCAGTGCTACACTACGGGCCAATGACCTGCATCCGTCAGATCGGCAACGTGGCTGACGCGCGGCGCCGGCCGGTGCTTTGCATGTGGCCGATACTCTGCGCATTGCTCGGGCTGCTCAGCGGCTGCGCCAGCCAGGGACCCGCGGAACCGCAACTGGAAACGGCGCGCGGCCTTGCACCCGCCGAGGCCGACGCCCGCGCCGAGATCGTCCGCCGCGCTCCAGTGGCGTATCTCGAACGGGTGGCGGCCAATTGCCGCGCGTTGCAGCAGTACACGCTGCACTTCACGCGGCACGAACGCCGCGGGCTGTTTCGGAAGCTGCACGGCCCGGAGCATATCCAATGCTGGTTCCGCCGCCGGCCCTTCAGCGTGCGAATGAAATGGCTCGACCCGGACGTGAAGTACGGCGAAAGCGTGTACGTCGAGGGCGCCGCCGAGAACAAGGTGCGCTTCGTCACGCGCTGGTGGTCGCCGCCGCTGGTTCCGCCGCCCGGCGTCAATCAGGTCAACCTGTATACGCCGGTCGCGTTTGGCGAGGCCAAGCACCCGCTGACCGAGTTCGGCCTCGAACGCTTGATGGAGCGGACGCTGGCGGAGCTGCGCGCGGCGGGTCGCGACGTTGTCATTACGTACGCGGGTCTTGAAGAACTGCCGCCGGGCGGCCCGCGCGTGCATCACATTCGCCTGGAGTACCCCGCCGCGCGGTACACGACGCCGGTGCAGGAGCTGTACTGCCATGCGACCACCGACCTGCCGGCCGGCACGATCCTCAAGTTCGCGTCGGGGGACATTGACGCCAGCTACTTCTACACGGACGTGGACCCGCACGTCCGGCTGACAGAGCATGATTTCCTGCTGGAGGCGGAGCGTGCGACGCTCCGTGCTGAGCAGCCCCCACCCGCGCCGGCCCGACTATGACTTGCTTCACGAGTGACGATGAACGCTATCTGCGCCGCGCCCTGGCGCTCGCCATGCGCGGGCAGGGACACGTCGAGCCGAATCCGATGGTCGGGTGCGTGATCACGCGCGGCGGGCGCGTCATCGGGGAAGGCTATCACCACCGTTTCGGCGGTCCGCACGCAGAGATCGAGGCGCTCCGGGCCTGCGCCGGCTCGCCCCGCGGCGCCACGGTGTACGTCACGCTGGAGCCCTGCTGCCATTACGGCAAGACGCCGCCCTGCACGGATGCGCTGCTCGCCGCGGGCGTGGCGCGCGTGGTCGCGCCCCTGAAGGATCCGAATGTGCCGGTCGCGGGCGGCGGTTTTGCGCTGTTGCGCAAGGCCGGGGTACGGGTAGAGGTGGGCATGTGCGCGGACGAGGCCGCGGAGCTGAATGCACCGTTCTTCAAGCTGGTCCGCGCACGCCGGCCGTGGGTGATTCTCAAGTGGGCGCAGAGCCTGGACGGCAAGATCGCGACGCGCACGGGCGATGCGAAGTGGATCAGCGACGAGGTCTGCCGGCGACACGCGCACCGCACGCGCGGGCGACTCGACGCGATCCTGGTTGGCCTCGGCACGGTCCTGGCCGACGATCCGCTGCTGACCTGCCGCGTCGGTCGGCCGCGCCGCATCGCGACGCGCGTGGTGCTGGATTCCAGCCTGCGCACGCCGCTCGGCAGCCAACTCGTGCGGACCGCGCGCCGGACGCCCACACTGATCTTCCATGGGCGCCAAGCTTCGGCGCGCCGGGCCCGCGCGCTGGTCCGTGCCGACTGCGAATTGCAGCCCGTCGCCCTGACGCGCGCCGGTCTGTCGCTGCCCGCCATCCTCGACGCGCTCGGCGCGCGGCAGATGACGAACATCCTGGTTGAAGGCGGCGGCCGGCTCTTGGGGCAGTTTTTCGACCAGCGGCTGGCCGACGAGCTGCACGTCTACATCGCCCCCCTGCTCATCGGCGGCCGCAACGCGCCCGGCCCCCTGCACGCCCGCGGCGCGGCGACCGTCGCCGACGCGTGGCACCTGCCTCCCGGGGCCCGCCTGAAGCCGCTTGGCAACGGGTACTTCCTCCAGTGCCGCATGCACTGAGCGCCCGTTCACCCCAACATCCGCAGGATCAAGAAGATCAGTGGCGCGTAGACGATCTTGGCGATCAGCGCCATCGGGTACACGCTCGCGAAGCCCACCGCCGCCGCGTCACAATCGGCCAGGTTGCTCGCGGCCGCCAGCCCGGGCGGATTCGTCATGCACGCACACAGCGACCCCGCCCCATACAGCACATTCCAGCGCAGCAGCAGGAACATCACCAGCGCCGCCGCCGCGACCGTCACCAGCGTCACCAGCGCGCCAGCAATGAGGATCTGCGGACCGGCATCGCGCAGCACCGGGACGAAGCGCTGCCCAGCCCCGGCCCCCGCCCCCGCCAAGAAAATAATCAGCCCCAACTCGCGGGCAAACTGTTTCACCGCGTGCGGCACATACATCCGCACCGGCCCCGTGTTCCCCCAGTGCCCCAGCCACAACGCCACCAGGAACGCCCCGCCCGCCAGGCCGAGCTGCACCTCCAAACCGCCCGGCAAATGCAGCGGAATCAGCCCCACTGCCGCACCCAGCGCGATCCCCGCCGCGAACGGCACGAGACTGGTTTCATACAGCCGCCGCTCCTCGCGCCCCAACGCCGCGGCCAGCGCGGCGATGTCCTGCCGCTGGCCAACCACGCGCAGGACGTCGCCGGGCTCCAGGCGCAGATCGCCACGCGGCGTGAACTCGACGCTGTCCCGCCGGACGCGGCTGACCACCACGCCGAAGCGTTCCCACACCCCGATCTGCCGCAGCGACTTGCCCAGCACGTCGCGGCGTGAGACGACCAATTGCTCGCTGGTGACGTTGCCGGTCGGGTCGTACATCGACTCCACGACGACATCGCCCAGCAGGGCCTCGAACTTCGCCAGCTCCTCGGGCGTGCCCACCGCCAGCACGACATCACCGAGGTGCAGGGTCGTCTCCGGACGCGCCGGCCCGATCTTGCCCTCATGCTTGACGCGTGCGATGACCGCCCGCGTGACGTGCAAGGCCTGCAGCTCGTCAATCGTCCGGCCGGCGCAGTTGCGATTCGTGATGCGAAACGCGCACTCCTCCAGCGGCGGCCAGCGCGCGGCCTCGGCATTGCGAAACTCCGCCGCCGCCTCGGACGCGCGGACGCGCAGCAGGCGCGGCAGCA
This sequence comes from Phycisphaerae bacterium, assembly GCA_017999985.1. Taxonomy (NCBI): domain Bacteria; kingdom Pseudomonadati; phylum Planctomycetota; class Phycisphaerae; species Phycisphaerae bacterium. Next base: position 218,615 of record JAGNKU010000009.1, read on the forward strand.
ATTGAACGACCAGCACGACCGCCGCGACGCTGAACGGATACGCCGCCCCGTAGCCGACCGACGCGATGTTCATGTCCTCCGGCGACACCCGCCGAATCGCGTCCAGGACAGCCGCGAGCGCCGGCGTGCAGGTCGTCGCGCCGCAGTACAGGCCCGCAGCCAGATGCGCCGAGAGCCCCAACGCGCGGGCCAGCAAGATCGTCGCCAGCGCGCCGACCGCGGTCGCGCCGGCCCCGACCAGCAGGAACGCCCCGCCCCGCGTGCGCAGGGTGTCCATGAACCGCGGCCCGGCCTGGAGCCCGACCGCGTAGACGAACAACACCAGCCCCAGCTCGGTCAGCTCGTGCGGCAGCGACCATTCCCAACCACCGAGTGTGACGGCGACGCCCAGGGCGAGCGCCACAAAAAACACACCCGCCGCCCCGAGCGCCACGCCGCGCACGCGCACGGCCCCTACCAGCGATCCCAGGGCGACCACCGTGAACAACATGACGAACGGCGAATCCAGCAAAGCCTTCACGACACGCACCCACACCGGGCAGCGCGCTGAGCGCCCCCCGCCGCCCGGACCGCGCCGCGGCATCGTACCACCGGCCGGCCAGACCGGCGACCGGCGTGCAAGAATCGCTTTGCGACCCGCCGCCCCGGTGCTACCATGCGCGCGTACAGGCACGGTGACGCCCGCCGCTCCGGCAGGCGCATCTGTCACCGCCCTGGCGTACAAAAGGGGCCGATCATGTCCGCATGGAAGAACGGTTTCGTCGCGGTTGCCTGGACGGCGCTCGTCTGCTGCGCTCTCGCGGTCGTCTCGGGTTGCCCCAACACCAATGGCAACAACGGTCAGGACACGACGGATGCCAACTCCCCGGACGGCACGGACGAGCACAACGACAATAATGGCGTCACGCCCGGAACCGGCGGGGAGGTGCCGGCCGGCGGCGTGATCGCCGACCACACCGCCGCCGTGGCCTTTGATGATATCCCCGCCGCCGCCATCGCCGCCGCGCAGGCGGCCTTCCGCATCTTTTACGGCCACACGTCGCATGGCAGCCAGATCGTCACAGGGCTGGAGATGCTGCAGGTCGAGGACGCACGCTACGCGTTCAACACCGGCGCGGACACGCTCACTCTTACAGAAGAGAGCGGCGATCTCGGAGAGAACGGCGACCTCGCGTGGGTGGACGTGACCCGCAACGTGCTCGACGCGCCGGGCAACAACATCAACTTGGTGGCGTGGTCCTGGTGCGGCGGCGTCAGCGGAAACACGACGGAGGGCATCGACGCCTATCTCACGGCCATGGACGCGCTGGAGGCCGACTACCCCGACGTCGTGTTCATCTACATGACCGGCCACCTCGACGGCACAGGGCCGACCGAGAACCTGTACGCGCGCAACAACCAGATCCGCGCCTGGTGCGCTGCCCACGGCAAGGCCCTGTTCGACTTCGCCGACATCGAGAGCTACGACCCCGCCGGGAATTACTACCCCGACGGCTCGGACTGGTGCGAGTGGTGCACAACCTGGTGCGAAGCCCATACCTGCCCGACGTGCATCGAGTGCGCGCACTCGCAGTGCATGAACTGCTATCAGAAGGGCCGGGCGTTCTGGTGGCTGCTGGCGCGACTGGCGGGCTGGAACGGGTAGACCGCGCAGGGCCGCGGCCTAGTCGCCGCCGTCGATCAACGTCACGTTCTTGAATTCCACGGTGCATACGCCGTCCGAGTCGCGCTCCAGGCTGCCGTCCAGCAAGTCGGCCTGGGCCGCGCCGTCCCCGCGCAGATAGGCGTTCAGGAACGCCGTGCTCGCGTCGGCGATGTATGCCGCGTACTGCGGATGGAGCAGCCGGTCGAGCGCCCACGGGCTGCGGTCATCAAACGTGCCGTGCGTCGCGTTCTCCAGCGTGACAAAGTACTGGTCCGGCCCGGGGGAGCGCTCGAAGACCATCTTGCGCAACGTCGGACTGTGCGTGACTGGGTCGACGTCGAGCGTGCCGGCGATCGTCATGCACGGCATCGTGATGGCGTCCCAGGACTGCTCGTCGAGGCCCAGTGAACCCGGGCCAGGCGGCGACAGGGCGACGACGGCCTTCACCCGGGCGTCGGCCAGCTCCGCGTGCGCCGCCGGCAGCCCGGCGACCTGCATGCCGATCAGTTGCAGGGCGGTGTAGGCGCCGAGCGAATGCCCAGCCACGCCGACGCGGTTCCAATCCACCTGCGCACTCAGTTTCGGGTCGGCCGCGACCTGGTCGAGTGCGAACGACACGTCCAGCGGCCGGTCCCAGCGCAGGGAGATCTGTTGCACCGCCTCGTACACAGCCTGGAGAACGATCAATGCTGGGCGCTGTTCGCCGTAGATTACATCCTCATCCGTTTCGGGGTGCGTGACGAAGACCGCCACGTAGCCCTGGCCCGCCCAGTGCCGTCCCAGAAACGTGTAGTGGTCGCGCGAGTTGCCCGTGCCGGGCGAGAACACGAGCAGCGGAAACGGCCCGCCGTCGCTGTCGGGCGCGTAGATACGCACGGGCAACGGGCGCAACCGGCTGACGTCGTACCAGACGTAGGCCTGCTCGCGGACGGCATACGGCCCCGTGCCGGTCGCAGCCGGGTCGTCGAGCCGGGTACAGGAAGACCCCGGGCCGATCAGCAGGGCGGCGGCACACGGAATGGCAAATCGCAATCGGCTACGCATGCGGACGCGCTCGAGTCTTGGTGTCAGAGTATATCGCCCTGAACAACACCCCCCTTCCCGGGCCGGCGCGGATCCGGGCGTCCGAAGCGGGCGCTCCCGGCCACCGCCCGGGGTGCCCGCGGTTTTCTGGACGCGGACGGCCGCAGCCGGCGCTACAAGTCCCGCCCCGTGTCCGCTAAGCTGGTGGTCCGTTGGGCCGAATATGAGGTGCCCATGTTCGATGCACCAGCGTGGGCCGCGCGGCTGCGCGGCGCGGATTGTCCGGTCTGCGGCGCGTCCGGCGCGCGCGAACGCACCTGGCTCGCGGATCTCCCCTCCGGGCGGGTGTTGTTGCAGGACGACGCCGACTTCGCGGGCTATTGCATCCTCTACCACCGGCGACACGTGGCCGAGGTGTTCGACCTCCGTGTGGCCGAGCGCGCTGCCTTCATCGAGGACGTAAGCCGGCTGGCCGCGGCGGTGGCCGCTTGCTGCCGGCCGGGGAAAATCAACTACGCCATCCTGGGCAATGAGGTGCCGCACCTGCACTGCCACGTCGTGCCGCGCTATCCGACGGACGGCTGGTGGGGACAAGCGTTCTCCCTGCGCCCGGCGGCCCAGCGCAAGCCACTGTCGCCCGCCGAGTACGCGCGTCTGCAGCGTGCGCTGCGGGCCGCCCTGACCGGCACCTGAGTGAGCCCCGTCATGTCCGCGACGCCGACCACCGTGCCCGAGCTGCTCGCCCCGGCGGGGGATTGGGACGCGCTGCGGGCCGCGGTTGCCAACGGCGCCGACGGGGTCTATTTCGGCCTGGAGAGCTTTAACGCGCGGCAGCGGGCGCAGAATTTCACGCGCGCCGCCCTCCCGGAGATCATGGCGTACCTGCACGGCCACAACGTCAAGGGCTACGTGGCGTTGAACACGCTGATCTTCTCCGCAGAGCTGCCCCAGGCCGTCGCGTACGCGGAGGCGCTCGCGACAGCCGGGGCCGACGCGGTCATCGTGCAGGACCTGGGGCTCGTGCGACTGCTCCAGCGGGTCGTGCCGACGCTCCCCATCCATGCCTCGACACAAATGACGCAGACCGCGGCCGGCGGGATCGCGTACCTGCAAGCGCTCGGCGTCAGTCGCGTCATCGTGGCGCGCGAGCTTACGCTCGCGGAGCTGACCACGCTGGTCCACGCCAGCCCCCTGCCGCTGGAGGTCTTTGTCCACGGCGCGCTGTGCATCTCGTACAGCGGGCAATGCCTGGCCAGCGAGGCGCTCTGGAGCCGCAGCGCCAACCGCGGCTTGTGCGCCCAGGCCTGCCGCTTGCCGTACCACCTCATCGTGGACGGGCGGCCGCTGGAGCAGAGCCATCGCGAGTATCTCCTCAGTCCGCACGATCTGGCGGCGCATGCTTTGCTGCCCAAACTCGTGGCGCTCGGCATCGCCGCGTTCAAGATTGAAGGGCGGCTCAAGAGTGCCCACTACGTCGCGGCCGCGACGCAGGTCTACCGTGCCGCGCTCGATGCCGCCGTGCAGCGCCGGCCGTTCGTCATTTCGCCCGCGCAGCAAGCCGACCTCACGCAGAGCTTCTCGCGCGGCTTCGGCCACGGCTTCCTGGAGGGCGTCAACCACCAGACGCTCGTGCCCGGCGCGTGCCCGCGTAACCGCGGCGTGTGCGTCGGCACTGTCGTCGCACGCGTCGCGCAGGGCGTGAAGATTGAGCTCACCGACCCACCGCCTGTACCGCCACTGAAGCCGGGCGACGGCGTCGTTTTCGACCCGGGCCACCCCGATCAGAACGAGCAGGGCGGACGGATCTACACGGTCGCGCCGGTGCGGCATGCCCAGCGCGGTGCCGCAATGCAGGTCCTGCTGACTTTCGGCCGCGGCGACGTCAGTCTGGCGGCCCTGCGCAACGGCTGCCGCGTGTGGCGCACCGATGACCCCACGCTCCGGCGGAAACTGGAGACCAGCTTCGGCCGTGATGTGGTCGTCCGACGCGTGCCAATCCACGTGCGCATCGAAGCTGCCGCGGGCCAGGTGCTCGCCGTGACGGTGCGCGACGAAGCCGGGCGGACAGCGCGCGTGTGCTCGGATGCCGCGCTCGAACCCGCACGCAGGCATTCGCTGACGGTGGGGCTGATTCGCGAGCAGTTCGCGCGGCTGGGCGATACGCCGTTCGCGCTCGGCGAGGTCGAATTGCAGGGCCCGGAAGGTGCGACGGATTCCGTGCCGGTCATGGCGCCGAAGAGCGTGCTGAACCAATTGCGCCGCCGGGCCGTGGAAGAACTGGGCGCGCTCCGCGCCGCAGCGGCCCGCCACCCAATTGCGGAACCACGTGCGCTGGAGCAGCTCCGGCAAGCAGCCGCGGCACTGCTCGTGACGCCACCAGCGTCAAGCACGCAGCCCCGACTGCACGTGCTGGTCCGCGACGGCGAGCAATTCGCGGCGGTGTGTGCGTGGTCGCCGCCGTCCACGGCGCTCGCACGCGGGACGCTCTATTGCGACTTCGAGAGCACCGGCGACTATGGACGGGCAGTGGCCGCGGGTCGTGCCGCGGGCTGGCCGGTCGGTCTGGCGACCGCGCGCATTGTCATGCCGAGTGAGGAAGGCGACATCGAGCAATTGGCCCAATTTGCACCCGACGCCGTGCTCGTGCGGAACCTTACCGCACTACGGCACCTGCGACAGCACGCCGGATCCCTCCGGCTGATCGGCGATTACGCGCTGAACATCGCGAACGAGATCGCCGCGGCAGAGTTGTGCGCGGGCGGTCTCAGCCGCATCACGCCCAGCTACGACCTGAACTGGCCGCGGCTCGCCGACCTGCTCGCGCGCATCCCCGCCGATGCGTGCGAGGTCGTCATCCACCAGCATATCCCGCTCTTCCACACGCGGCATTGCCTCTTCGCCGCCAGCCTCTCCGATGGCACGCGCTGCGGCGACTGCGGCTGGCATTGCCGGAGCCACGCGCTGCACCTGCGCGACCGCGTGGGCATGTGGCACCCCGTGCTGCGTGACCCGGAGGGCCGCAACACGGTGTTCCATGCCGCCGTCCAATCCGCCGCCGAACTCGTTCCGGACATGCGCCGCCGCGGCGTGCGACACTTCCGCGTCGAGTTCCTCCGCGAGCCGGCTGCGCGGTGTCGCGGTGTGCTGGACCTTTACGCAGCGCTGGTCACAGGCGAGGATGAGCCGGCAGCGGTGCTCCGCCGGCTGCATGCGCTGTGTCCCGCGGGGCTGGGGCGCGGCGCGTGGGCTGCGACGGCCGAGCGGACGGAGACAGACTGACGGAGGGCGGCGAGTTGACCGTGATCGACGTTCCGGCGCCGCACCCGCCTGACCTGACCGCACCGCCGACCGCAGCCAGGCTCGACGCCGCCAGCACCGCCGTCGTGAAGACCTTTTATGCCACTGCCACGTTCTGGCTGCTGATTGCCAGCGCGCTGGGCTTCATCGTCTCGATCAAGCTGCACACGCCCGGCTTCCTGGCCGGCTCAGCGTACTTGACGTTCGGCCGCCTGCGCCCGGCACACGTGAACACCGCTCTCTACGGCTGGGCCGGCCTGGCGGGCATCGGCACATTGCTCTGGATGCAGTCCCGGCTGTGCGGCGTGCGACTCCCGTTTCCCGGGTTGCTGATCGCCGGCGGCGTGCTCTGGAACGTCGCTGTGGCCGGCGGGACGCTGGCAATCCTGTGCGGCGCCGGCACCGGCGTGGAATATCTCGAGTTTCCGTACGTCTGGTCACTGGTCTTCGCCGCGGTTCTCGGGCTCATCGTCGTCGCATCGCTCACCATGCTGGCGGCGCGAACCACCCGCCCGCTCTACGTGTCGCAGTGGTACATCCTGGCAGCGGTGCTCTGGTTCCCCGTGTTGTACCTGCTGGCCAACCAGGTCATCCACGGCGGCGTCACGCGCGGGATCCCCGCCGCCACCGCGAACTGGTGGTTCGCGCACAACCTGCTCGGCCTCTGGTTCACGCCGCTCGCGCTGGCGACCGCGTTCTACCTGTTCCCGGTCCTGCGCGGCGCGCCCCTGTATAGCCACGCGCTGTCGCTGTTCGGCTTCTGGACGCTCGCGATCTTCTACAATTGGGCGGGCATGCACCATCTGATCGGCGGCCCGGTCCCGCAGTGGCTTATCACCGTCAGCGTGGTCGGCAGCGTGCTGATGCTGATCCCGGTCATCGCCGTGAGCGTCAACCTGCACGGCACACTGCGCGGCGGCTTCGCGCTGCTGCGCGCGAACATTGCACTGCGGTTCATCGTCTGCGGCGCGCTGGGCTATACGGTCGTCAGCGTCCAGGGCGCCATTCAGGCCCTCCGCTCGGTCAACGAAGTCACGCACTTCACGCACTACACGGTCGGACACGCTCACCTGGGGCTCTACGCGTTCTTCACGCTGACCATGTTCGGCGCCATGTACGCCAGCCTCGCGCGCCTCGGTCCGCGTCCACCGCTCATGCCCCAGCTCATGCGCCTCCATTTCTGGACGTGCACGGTCGGCGTCGCTTTTTTCTGGGGCGCACTCACCATCGGCGGCCTCATCCAGGGCACCCAGATGAATGACGCCGACGTGCCGTTTCCGGCCATCGTCGCCGCGACCTTGCCGTACCTGGGGGCGCGGAGCATCGCCGCGTATCTGCTGCTGCTCGCGCACCTCATCTTCGCGGTCCTGTTGATCGGCCTGCTCCGCCGCGCACGCCCGGCCAGGGAAGTCCGCCCATGATCCGCGTCACGCAGGTTTACCCGGCCGCCTTGCTCACAGCGCTTGCCGCCTTCGCTGGGCTGGTCGCCATCCCGCAGGTGCAACTTGCCGGCCTGATCCCGGTCGAGGACGAGCTGGGCGACCTGCGCCCCTTCGATCCCGGCGGGCGCGAGCTGGTCGGACGCCGCGCGTACATCAGCCTTGGCTGCGTGTATTGCCACACACAGCAGCTCCGACCGGCCGGCTGCGGCGCGGACATCGAGCGTGGCTGGGGCGCAAGGCGGACCGTGGCCCGCGACTATATCCATGATCAGCCGCCACTGCTGGGCACGCTCCGCACCGGACCAGACCTGGCCGACATCGGCAGCCGCCAGCCGAGCGCCGCATGGCACTACCTCCACCTGCTCGACCCGCAGCGGGCCACGCCCGGCTCGATCATGCCTCCGCACGCATTCCTGTTCCGCCCGCAGGCACCCGATCAGGCGCGGTCGTTGGGCACGCTCGCCATACCTGGACCGCGCAAGCAGGAACCATCGCAGTGGCTCCCAACCGACGAAGGTGCGGCGCTCGTGGCCTACCTGCTCAGCCTGCGCTGCGACTACGACGTGCCGGAGGTCGGTCCGTGAGCAGCACACCCGCCGAGCACGAACTGCGAACCGGGCACGCGGCGCTGCCGCGCGGCGTAGTGGGCTGCGCGCTGGTCTTACTGGGCTGGGGCGCGTGGTATGCCGCTACACACGTGGCCGGCTTCCGCGGCGACGTACACGACGCCGACCCGGCGGCGGCGGACAGCCGGCGGCCACCGGCGACTTCGCTGGTCCTTGGCCGGCGATACTACCGCTCCTGTGCGGGATGCCACCAGCCCGATGGTCAGGGCGTGCCGGGAACGTATCCGCCACTCGCGGACTCGGAATGGGTCCGTGGCGATCCGGACGTGCTGACGCGCATGGTTCTGCACGGCGTGCAGGGGCCACTTGTCGTCCGCGGCGTCACCTATGATGCATGGATGCCGCCGTGGTCCGGCCTGCCCGACGAGCGGGTCGCGGCCGTGCTCACGTTCATCCGAGCGGAGTGGGGCGCCGGCGCGGGTCCGCTCGATGCCGAACAAGTGGCAGCGATCCGGCAGCAATACGCTGACCGGCGCCGTCCATGGACTGCCGACGAACTGGGCGGGCGCGCCCATCGTGACGGAACGCGGTGCCCCGGTGTTCAGTTGCCGATAACTAATGTTGCACAAGCGACACGCGCCAGTCGTTTTCGGGTCTGCGGTATTGACTTGAAGCGTGGCGGCGAGTAGAACCGATATCGGCGGAAAGAAGTGCGCGCCTGGGATTGGGACTCAATCGGTGCCATCCGGTGCGGGCTAAGCAGCCTTGGTGGACGCTCCGCCATTAGTGGTTTGTAACAGGTCGGTGCGTTACGCTGCGGAAGTATTTTGTATTGCAAGCGTGGCCCGCGAATCGGAACCCGCGCAGCCTGTCCGGGGGGACACGCGGCTGTTTGCGCGGTGCGGCGCAATCGCGCACAGGCGCGCGGGCGCCGGCTCAACTTGCGCGCAGAAACTCCCGAATACACCGTTGCCCTGAGTGCGAAAGTCCCGCGCTGGCAGGGCCCCATAATCGATGGACTTCGACGCCACCACGCGGCCTGCGTCTCTGCCCGGTGAGTTCCGGGCCGGTCCGCGCAGTGGCTTGGCCGTCTGGAGCTGTCTGGTAGTCGGCTGCGAACTTGATGGAGGACACGCAATCATGAAGAGACTCGGTGTGTTTTGTACCATGCTCCTGGTGTGCAGCGTCGGGCTGGCCCAGGACGCAATGCTGAGCAATGTGGCCCCGGCCGGCGCCGGCAGTTTTGCGGCCCGGCCAACCCCCTCGCCCACTAACAACCTGATCGGTTACATGGCCGACGACATCGACGCGCTCGTCGTGCCCGTCGTGACGGGCGAGAGCTTTGCGGAGCGCGCCGGCGAGGATTGCCCCACCGGCTCCATCTGCGGCCAGGATATCGGCGCCTGTGGAACGTCCCAGTGGTTCTTCTACTCGGATATCCAGTTCTGCAATCCGGCGCCATCGCCCTGTATCCGCGTGCGCTGCGAGAACTTCCCGCCGCCGAGCGTGACGATCAACAAGCCGATCGGCATCATCACCTGGCGCGGCGTGTATGTGGACGACGCCTCGAACGGCTGCACGAAGTCGCAGCACCTCTTCCGCATCCGCTTCTACAGCGACAACGCGGGCGCGCCCAACACGGCCAGCCCGGTTTACACCGAGAACCTCGTCGCCACCGCCGTCGACACCGGGGAGACCGTGACCTTCGCGACGGTCCCCGCGACCCTGTGGCAGTTCACCGCCGTTCTGACCACCCCGGTCAACCTGACGACCGGCTGGTTCTCGATCTGCGGCGACGGCACCCCCGGCTGCTATCACCTCTGGGAAGGCTCCAACGAGGGCGACAACAAGTTCTACCAGTGGTATGAAGTCGGCGGCACGGTCCCTGGACCCGCCGTCACCGCGCAGTGCGACCTCGGCTACTGCTTCGGCGAGAAAATCGTCGGCGCCTGCTGCGATGACCGCACCGGCGAGTGCCTCAACAACGCGGCCCAGCTCTACTGCGACGGCATCGGCGGTCGCTTCGTCCAGAACGGGACTTGCGGCGCGCTCAGCCCGGCCTGCGGTCAGGCTCTGGGCGCTTGCTGCGGCGACGACGGTTCGTGCAACGTGACGATCTTCGCGGATTGCGAAACCACCCAGCCGCCGGAGCCGTGCTACGGCGACCTCAACTGCGATGGGCAGGTCAGCTTCGCGGACATCAACCCGTTCGTGCTGTATCTATCGAACAACCCCGTCTGGGTCGTGACGTACCCCGGCTGCGATCCGCAGAACGGCGACATCAACGGGGACAACACCTTCCCGTCCTTCGGCGACATCAACGCCTTCGTCACGCTGTTGAGCACCAACTCCCTGCCGATCATCTGCCCGGGCGCCCGCACCCAGGGCAACGTCTGGGCTGGTTGGGGCACCACCTGCGATCCGTGGCCGACCGGCGGCTGCTGCACCGTGGTCATCCCCTCCGGCGCCGTGCTCGAGAACGAGCCGGATGATTGCGCCGCCGACGTCTTCAACGGCGGCTGCAATCTCGATACGCCGCTCTTCTCACCGATCACCGTCGGCACGACCGTCTACGGCGAGGCCGCGACGTTCGATAACACGCGTGACATGGACTGGTATCGCTTCACGGTCGGCGGCGCCTCGCCGGTGACTATCAGCGTGGCCGTCGAGGCCGAGTTCGACCCGGTCATCTTCCTGATCCGCGAAGGCCCGGCCGGCGCCAATGACTGCGACGGCTCGCGTGACGTGGCCGCCCCGGTCGCCGGCACCAAGTGCGTGCTCACCACGCTGACCAGCCGCTGCGTGCCTCCGGGCACGTACTACGCGGTGGTCGCGCCGGCGACGTTCTCCGGCATCCGCTGCGCGGAAGATTACAAGGTCACCGTGACGACCGCGGGTTGCGAGCCCTGCACGCTGGCGGCTTGCCCGGCGGGCTCCTATGTTGAGAACTCCACGTGCGACCAGGATCCGGATCCGAACGGCGGCTGCAACTCGACGCCGTACGCCTTCGAAACCCTGCCCTACACGCTGGGCACGCCCTTCACCGTCTGCGGCACCATCTGGGCCAACG
>JAGNKU010000010.1 GCA_017999985.1 Phycisphaerae bacterium
TCCAGGCTTCACCGCCGGCTGCGGTGCAGGCCGCCTCGGTAAGCTGCTGGCAACTCCCATCATGGAAGCAGCAAGCGCCGACCGGCTGCGCACACGGGTTCGGCGTGCAGGACTGGTCCATGGTCCAAGCTTCACCGCCGGCTGCGGTGCAGGCCGCCTCGGTGAGCTGCTGGCAGGTGGCATCGTGGAAGCAGCAGGCGCCGGTCGGCTGCGCACACGGGCTCGGCGTGCAGGACTGGTCCATGGTCCAGGCCTCACCGCCGGCTGCGGTGCAGGCCGCCTCGGTGAGCTGCTGGCAGGTGCCATCGTGGAAGCAGCAAGCGCCGGTCGGCTGCGCACACGGGCTCGGCGTGCAGGACTGGTCCATGGTCCAGGCCTCACCGCCGGCTGCGGTGCAGGCCGCCTCGGTGAGCTGCTGGCAGGTGCCATCGTGGAAGCAGCAGGCGCCGGTCGGTTGCGTGCAGGGGTTCGGCTCACACGCCACATCCATCATCCAGGCTTCACCGCCGGCTGCAGTGCAAGCCGCCTCCGTCAACTGTTGGCAACTCCCATCATGGAAGCAGCAAGCGCCGGTCGGTTGCGTGCAGGGGTTCGGCTCACACGCCACATCCATCATCCAGGCTTCGCCGCCAGCCGCAGTGCAAGCAGCCTCCGTCACCTGCTGACACGAACCATCATGGAAGCAGCAGGCCCCGATGGGCTGTGTGCATGGGTTCGGCGTGCACGACTGGTCCATCGTCCAAGCTTCACCGCCGGCTGCCGTGCAAGCCGCCTCGCTGAGCTGCTGGCAGCTTCCATCATGGAAGCAGCACGCACCGGTCGGAATCGCCAGCGTCGATAGCGTCGCGACCGGACCCAGCGCCGTCTCGACATTGTCCGCGTTGCGAGCCTTAACCGCGAAGCTGTACGCGGTCGCCGGCTGCATGCTCAGCACCGTCATGGTGCCCCAGATGCTGTCCGTCTGCCAGACCGCGGCGGACACCGGCTGCCCTGCCGCGCTCACGTATTTGCCGTTCCAGGCGGCATCGGTTGTCGCCGTGCACTGGATCGCGAATTGCGTGCTCGCCGGGTTTCCGCCCGCGATCACGTCGAGCACCATGCTGGTCTGCGTGGGGTTGCTCAGCGTCGGCGCCGCCGGCACGCTGGCCAGCGTCACCTTGCTGGCCGTGGTGCTGTACGCCGTCTCGATGCTGTTCTGATTGCGGGCCTTGACCCGGAACGTGTACGCCGTATTCGGGCTCAGACCGGTGGCGGTGTCGGTCGTGGTTTGGATCCACGCATTGATGCCGCCATCACCGCCGGTGGTAGTCGAGTCGAAGTACACGCCCGAAGTGTCCACGGCGAGGTTCGTCAGCGTGCCGGTGGCCGTCAGCACGATGGAGCTGTCGGTCACTGTTTCGAACGTCACGCCGGTCGGCGTCTCGATCAGCGTCGCGGTCTCAGCGTTGGATGAGTACGTGCCTTCATTCGGTGTCGCGGCGCTGTCGCGCGCCTTCACGCGGTACGTATAGCTCGTGTTGGCGGCCAGCCCGCTGTCGGTGTACGCCGTGGCACTCTGCCAGGCGCTGTCGCTGCCGCCGGCGCCGCCCGAGACGAAGTCGAAGAAATACTGCACCGGCGGCGATTGCGTGTCGGTGGCCGTGGTGGCGGTCATCGCGATCGCGGTGGTGCTGCTCGGGGCCGGCGCCACGGCGAAGGTCATGGGATCGGGCGTCGGTGGCGTCGTGTCGCCCGACTCGCACTGGAACCCATCCACGCGGAAGGCATCCAGGCCGGCCTCGACGACGCTCTGCGGGTCGGCATCGTTCGCGGTGAAGCGCAGTTGCATCGTCGACGTCAACGTGACGCCGGCGGCGGTCAGGGCCGCCTGACCAATCTCATGGTGCGTCCAATTCAGGCCGTTATTGGTCGTGTGTCGCGCGATCTCAATCCACGTTGATCCGCCGTTGTTGATCTCGACGAGCAGACGGTCCACGGCGCCGGTCGTGTTGGTGAGGCGCAGGAAGTAGTCGTAGCTGATCGTGATGTTGCCGCCGGACATGTCGATGACCGGCGAAGTCAGGCGCACGGACCCGTTGTCCACGTCCGTGTTGCCCGTCTCGTTCTGCGTGAGCCAGCACTTGCCGCTGCCATCCGAGTCCGCGGCCGGGTCGTAGTCCCAGCTCGGGTCGTTCACCGGCACGCCGCGCTGCCAGTTGCCGGCGGTGGCCCCGAGGTTCGTCGCCGTCCAGCCCAGATCGGTCTCGAAACTGTCGGCGATGATGGTGGTGGTCTCACCGACGATCGCGGTGAGGACGGTCGTGGGCGCACCGGCCGGGTAGTACACGATGCCGGTACTGCTGCCCGCCGCGCTGAAGTAGTACTCGGGATTGTCGGCGCAGCTCGCGGCCGGCAGCGTCGCCTGGTACAAGTTGCCGCCGACCAGCGTCAGCGCCGCGGTCTGGTACGTGTCGCCGTCGTAGCGATAGTAGAGGGTTGGGCTGCCGGGCACGGTCGTCTCGCCGATCGAGACGATCTGCACGTCGATCACCTGCGCGACCCCGGGGGGCATCGTCTGTGGTGCCCCGTTGGGCAGCGAAATGCTGGTGCCGACGTTCATGGCCCCGTCGCCGACCAGGGAGAACGACTGCGGGCCCTGCGGCACGGCGTAGCCGTAGACTTCAATGGTCCACGTGCCGGCCGCCGGGCTGCTGACCAGCACCTGCTCGAGGTTGTCACGGTGATTTTCCTGCGTGCGGACGGCCGCCGCGCTGGGCGTCGTCGGCGACAGCGTCCAGGGATAGTAGCGCGTGCCGCCCGGGCCGTAGACCCGCAGGTCCAGGTCGTTGACGAGCGCCGGGTTGACGTTCGGCGTGCCGGGGTAATCGTCCCACGCCAGCGTAACGCGCAGTTCCGGGTCGCCGGCGCTGACGGTCACGGTACGCGAGTAGGACCCGCCCTGGCTGAGCGTACTCTCGACGAACGCGCCGGTGCGCATGAAGTCAATCGCGTCCTTGACGCGCACCGAGCCGTAGCCGAACTGGTAGTCGGGCCCGGCGGTGCCCAGGTCCACCGCGGTGTGAGCCAGCCAGGCCTTGAGCGTGGAATTGCGGAACAGCGGCTGGCCCGGGAACTGCGCGCGGAAATCTTGGACGATCAGCGCCGCACAGCCGGTGACCGTCGGGCAGGCCATCGACGTGCCGCACATGGTCGTGTACGCGGTGTTGCTGGAAGAGTTGCAGGAGGTGACGCCGCCGTCGCCCGTGTTCTGGCAACCAGGTCCGCAGATATCTGGCTTCATGCGCCCGTCATCGGTCGGGCCCCAACTGCTGAACGACGTCATCGAGTCGTCATCGGAATTAACGGCGCCGACGCAGATGTGGTTCTTGGCCCCGGCGGGCGGCGCGCTGCTGTAATAGTCGCCATAGCCCTCCACGTCGCACCGGCTGCCCTGACGCTCGTTGCCGGCCGCCCAGAGAATGCGGAACGGCGCTCCCAGACTGCCGCGCACGATGTTATCGATCAATTGGTCCGTGACGCCGTAATTGCCCTGAATGGCGCAGTCGAAACCGTTCGTCTCGGTGTTCGTGCCGATGGAGTTGTTGGCCAGGACGGCCCCGTAGGTGTTGATCGCCTGGTTGTAGTCCGACTGGATGTCGCCGGGATTCGAATAGAGGAAGATGCCGGAGCCGTCGTATTCGAAGCCGTACGACTGGATCGTCACATCCGGTGCCATGCCCTTGTAGGTGGCATTGGCGACGCCGGCGCCGCCGATCGTCCCGGCCACGTGCGTGGAGTGGCTGGCCATGCCAGAGCTGTCGCGGACGCTGAGTCGGCCCTCGAAATCCACGTGCGTGGACCGCGCGGTGCCGCCGTCATACACGAGCACGTTGACGCCGGCCCCGGTCAAATTGTAGGGGGCGGCCTGCACCAGGTCCGCCTGCACGCGCGCCCGGTTGCTGTCGTTGAGTTCACTCATCCGCGGCAGCGGCGGCTCGACCCACTGCACCGTGTCATCGGCCACCAGTTGCGCGATCGCGGACTGCGGCAGCTCGATCACCAGGGCGTTGACCGTATCCAGGGCGTCACGCACCGTGGCGCCCAGTTCCTCCGCACGCGCGATCCCCGTTGCGAGGGACACGTCGGCATGGAACACCACGTAGGCGCCGACGATCGGGTCGCTGTCGGCCGTGACGATCGCCCACGCCGGCGCGCGGCCCGTGCTCAGGAGCGGATGCAGCTTCCAGGCCGGCTGGATGGCTTCGACGCCGAGGAGCGCGCGCGTGGCACTGAGCGCGCCGGCGTCGATGCGCCCGGGTGTCACTGCCGCGAAGTACGAGTTCGCGCCGACATACGCCAGCAGCTCCAGCCCCTCCGCGGCCAGCATCGCGCGCGTGTCATCATCCACGGGGCCATCGAATTGCACGACCACGTGGCGGGCCGCGCCGTCGCGCGCCGCGAACGCCTCGAGTACGGTCGCGATCTCCGCCGGCGTCCGGGTGGGCACATCGAACGCGCCGCTGCGCCACGGGATTTCCGCAGCCTGTCCGGGGGCTGCACTCAGCAGCACGCCCAGCAACGCGCCGGCCACGGCGATATTGAACCCGGTCGCGGTCGTCGCTCGTACTGTTCTGGCCTGGTAAGACATGGGCTTCGCCTCCTGTTTTGTTGTGCCCGATACCGGAGCGGAAGTGAGTGCGTCGTGTGTTCTCGCGCGACGACAGCACGCGACGGCAGCGGTGGATCTGGCGTGGTCCCGACGCCGCGTTGCAGCACCGGGGTCGCCGCCGGTCGGTCGGACGTGAGCCGGGCAGGGCGACAGATGGCCGTACCCCGCCAGCCATTCAGCGAGCGTGTGCGCAACACCCATAACACCCAGCGCAACACCAACCTGGGGGCTCTGCCGGCCAGCAGCCTGGACCGCGCCGCGCGCCGTCGAACCCAGACAGCCCACCCGCGGGTCGCTTTTCCCAGTCGGATCGATTCTAACTTGCCGGGCCGACCGGGCCAACAGAAAACTGGGCAGGCCAGCCCTACCGCGCGTCGATACTGCGCTGCGCGGTGACGGACCGGCGTTACTCCGCAAGGACTTACGCCGGGTCGGCGCGTCGCGGGCCAGCCGCCGCGACCGCCGCTGGCACGCTGCCGGCAGGTCGCCCCGGAGTGTTCCCCCGCGTGCGACTACCCGTAGAATCCGCGCATGACCGCGACACCGATAATTCTGAAGGCGCTCGTCCACCCGCGGCTGCCACTGATGGTGACCGCGCTCGCTGTGCTGCTGATGCTTCCGGCGCTCTGGGTCGGCTGGCAGACCGATGACTACATGCACCAGCTCGCGATGCAGCGGCCGGCGGAGTTTCGCGACGTTGTGCCGCCGCCGTTGCTGATGTTCTCCTTCGTGCCCGGCGACGCCGCGCAGACACACCGCCTGATGGACATCGGGTGGCTGCCGTGGTGGACGTACGACGGGTTGCGGCTGGCGTTCTGCCGGGTCGTGACAGCGCTGACCCACTGGGTGGACTACCAGCTCTGGCCGCGTTCACCCGCGTTGATGCATGCGCACAGCCTGCTGTGGCTCGCGCTGCTCGTGTACGGGGCGGCGTTGGTGTACCGCCGAGTGGCGCTGGTGGAGCAGCACGCGGCGGACGTCACCCCGTTCACCAGCGGGCCGGCACGGCATGGGTCGGCGGAGCACGGCGCCGCGCTTGCTCCGGCCGCGCTCGCCGGCCTGGCCGCCGTGCTGTATGCGGTCGATCACACGCACGCAATGCCGGCGGCGTGGCTGGCGAATCGCAACGGCATCGTGGCGGCGGCGCTGGGCGCGTGGGCGCTGGTCGCGCACGTGCGCTGGCGGGCCGACGGCTGGCGCTGGGGTGTCTTGCTGGCACCGGCGCTGCTGTTGGGCGCGCTGCTCGCCGGCGAGCTCGCGGTTGGAGCCGGCGCGTACATCGTGGCGTACGCCGTGTGCATCGAACGCGGCCCGTGGCGTCGCCGCATCGCCGGACTTGGGCCCAGCGTGTTCATTGGTCTGGGGTGGTGGCTCACGTATCGCGCGCTGGGCTTCGGGGCGTACGGATCGGCGTGGTACGTCGATCCCGGGCGTGATCCGCTGGGGTTCACGGCGGCCGTCGTGGAGCGTGCCCCGATTCTGCTGCTGGGACAATGGGCCGGGCCGCCGCCGGAGTTCTACCTGATGTTTGCGCCGTCGGCGCAGCGCGTGCACTGGCTCGCTGCGCTGGCGTTCATCCTTGTACTCGGCGTGGCGTTTGTGCCATTGTTGCGGCGCGATCGGTTCGCGCGTTTCTGGGCACTGGGGATGCTGTTGGCGCTGTTGCCGGTGTGTGCCACGGTCCCGTTTGATCGGCTGTTGCTGCTGGCCGGCGTTGGTGCGCTGGGGCTGCTGGCGCGGTACCTGCTTTGGGTGTGGCAGGCGCGCCGCGCGGTGGGCTGGTTTCCCGCTATTGTTGCGGTGGCGCTCGCGGGGCTGCACCTGGTCGTGTCGCCGCTGGCGGTGCCGTTGCGGGCTTGGAGCACGGCGCGCCTGGGCGGGTTGATCGAGTCCTCGGTGGCGACGCCGGCCGACGATCCCGCGCTGCGCGACCAGCATGTGGTCCTGGTGAATGGTCCGGGTGCGATGGTCGGGTCGTTCTATTTCCAGGTCTTGCGCCTGCTGCACGGCCAGTCGACGCCGGCCCACACGCGCATTCTCGCGTCGGGCATCGACGATGTGACGGTCACGCGCGTGGACGAACGGACCTTGCTCGTGCGGCCGGCGACGGGGTTCGCGCCGCCGCCCGGCACGGTCGCGCCAGGCGCTGAGCATCCCTGGTTCAACCTCGGCTACATGCTGCAGAATCTCGATCGGCTGGTGCGTGACGACCGTCATCCGTTCGTCGTCGGGCAGCGCATCGAGCTGACGGGGCTGGGCATCGAAGTGACGGCTGTGACCGCGGACGGTCGGGCGGCGGAAGCACGCTTTCGGTTTGCCGTGCCGCTGGAGGACCCGTCGCTGCGCTGGATGCAGTGGGGCGAGCGCAACTTCGTGCCGTTCACGCCGCCGGCGGTAGGCACCACCGTGACGCTGCCGGGGCCGAAGGTGAAGGTGTGAGGCACGCAGGCACGCAGGGCAGTGCCTGGCGTGCGTGTGGCACGAGGGCATG
This sequence comes from Phycisphaerae bacterium, assembly GCA_017999985.1. NCBI lineage: Bacteria > Pseudomonadati > Planctomycetota > Phycisphaerae > Phycisphaerae bacterium. The sequence goes on from JAGNKU010000010.1 coordinate 7,140, forward strand.
GCACACTTGGCGCGGGCGCGTCGAGATGGCGGCATGAGTGCAGTTCGGCCGCGCTGACGGGCCACGTTGGACGGCCGGGGCGAAGCTGCGACGCCGACTCCCTGTTTCGATGCGCGCCAGGAAAGTTGCCGAGCTTCTGCGGAAGTGGGCGCCCTACGGCGAGGGGGTGTTTGTGGCGATTCACGCCGGTGCGGCTTGCTCGAGGCTTGCTCACTGCCGTCCGCGACTCGGACCGGATACGCCGACCGGGGAGTGGGACTCCCCACGGATTCGGACGGATCTGCATGGATGGTCGGTCATTGATGTGGCCTGACGGTCAACCACCGCCGGGACATGTAGCCGTGGCACCAGGCACAGCTCAAGCGCAGTGGCACACGGCGCGCTGCGCGGGTCCGGCGCTGTCGCGCCAGGTCCTGCACGGGATACTGCCGCAAAAACGCGCGCGGGGGGCTACTCGGTTTCGCCTTCCTTCCGGCGGATATCGGCGCCGACGGCGCGGAGCTTCTCGTCGATCTTCACATAGCCGCGCTCGATGTGGTACACGCGGTTGATCCGCGTGGTGCCGCGCGCGGACAAGGCCGCCAGGACGAGTGCCGCCGACGCACGCAGATCAGATGCCATCACGGGGGCCGCGATGAGACGCTTGACGCCCTGAACAATGACCGTGGGGCCTTCCTTGCGGAGGTGGGCACCCATGCGGCTGAGTTCGGCGACGTGCAGGAAACGATCGGGGAAGATCTTCTCCGTGATGATGCTGTTGCCGTCGGCCAGGCAGAGCAGCGCCATGAGCTGGGCCTGCAGGTCGGTCGGGAAGCCGGGGAACGGTTGCGTGGTCACGTCGACCGGTTCCAGGCGGCGGGCGGATGAGACCGTGACGCCCTTATCGCTTTTCTCGACGTTGATGCCGATGGCGGTGAGGCGATCGACGAAGGCCATCAGGTGATCGAGACGGCAGTTCTCGATGGTGAGCTCGCCATTGGTGATCGCGGCGGCGACCATGAACGTGCCGGCTTCGATGCGGTCGGGAATGATGCGGTATTCGCAGCCGTGCAGCTCCTTGACGCCCTCGACGACGATGCGCGGCGTGCCGTGGCCGGTGATCGACGCGCCGCAGCGGTTGAGGAAGTTGGCCAGGTCGACGACTTCCGGCTCGCAGGCCGCCATCTCGATGACGGTCACGCCCTCGGCCAGCACCGCGGCCATCATGGCGTTGGCAGTGCCCAGCACGGTGGAGCCGAACGGGCCGCCGAGGAACATCTCGGTGCCCTGCAGGCGCTTGACCTTGGCGCAGATGTCGCCGTTGACGAGCTCGATGTCGGCGCCGAGCTGCTGCATGGCCCGGATGTGGAGGTTCACGGGCCGGTCGCCGATCGCGCAGCCACCGGGCAGGGCGACCTGCGCGCGGTGGCGCTTGGCGATGAGCGGGCCGAGCACGCAAATCGACGCCCGCATCTTGCGGACGATGTCGTACTCGGCCTTGCAGTTCATTTCGTCGCGCGCGATGAGGCGCAGGGCGCCGTCCGGGCGCCATTCGACATCCAGGCCGAGCTTGGCGAGCAGCTCGCAGAGCGAGTGCACGTCACTGACCGGCGGGATGTCGTGCAGGATGACTTCGCCCTCGCAGAGAATCGCGGCCGCCATGATCGGCAGCGCCGCGTTCTTCGCGCCGCTGAGCCGCACGTTGCCCCGCAGACGCGGGCCGCCGGTGATTTCGAAATACGCCAGACCCACGGCTCCTCCTTTAAGCCACCTGGGCGTGTTCGGCGGCGGAACGACGGGCGTGCCAGACGCGCTCATGCCCGGCGCCGTCGCGATAGCTGTTGATGCTCTGCCAGGCGGCGCCCGTCAGCAAGACGCGCAGGGCAGCGGCCTGGTCGAAGGCGGTTTCCAGCAGCAGGTGCCCGCCGGGCCGCAGCCAGCGCGGCGCGGCGTCGAGCAGGGCCCGGATCACGCGCAAGCCGTCGGGCCCGGCGAACAAAGCCACGGACGGCTCGAACTCCCGCACGGCGCGGTCGACCGGGGCGCCTTCGGTTGCGACGTAGGGTGGATTGCACACGATGATGTCGAAAGCGCTGGGCGCGCCGTCACGGCCGGTCGGTACCCAGGCGTCGAACAGATCACCGGCGCGGAACTCGATGCGGTCGGCGACCTGGTGGCGCTGTGCGTTGCGCTGTGCCACGGCGAGCGCGGCCGCGGAGATGTCACTGGCGCACAGGCGCGCGGTCGGAAGGTGGCGCGCAAGGCTGACGGCGATGCAGCCGCTGCCGGTGCCCAGGTCAAGGATGACCGGCTGCGTGTCGGGTGCTTTCCGCACGAGGTCGATGGTGCGCTCGACGAGAATCTCGGATTCGGGTCGCGGGATGAGCACATCCGGCGTGATCTCGAACGGCAGGGAGAAGAACTCCTTGCGGCCCGTCAGGTAAGCGATGGGGTAGCCGCTGGCGGCCTGTTTGACCAGGTCGCGGAAGGTGCTCCGCACAGCCTCGTCGGGGATCTGCTCGAAGCGGGTGTAAAGTTGAATTCGCTCGCAGTTCATGGCGTGCGCGAGGAGGATCTCGGCGCACAGTCGCGGCGACTCGATGCGGCTGCGCTGCAGGTATTCACGTGTCCAGTTCAGCAGCCGGACGACGGTCCAGGCTGTCGCGCTGTGGGCCTCGTCGCTCATGCGCGCACTATAGCATAGGTCCCGCATACTGACGAGACGTACCGGGGTGGCCGCGGAGCGGCCCGCCGAACAGCCGCGCCGGCGGCATGCGCCGCCCGGGCGGGCTGGCCGGGGCGGATACGACGCGACCGATCCCAGAGATCCTGCGTCATGCGCAGGCGCGTTGAGCGCAGTGCAATGACGACAATAGTACCACGTTCCCAGGAATGCGTACGAAAAGCGTGGGCGGCCGGCCAGCCGGACGCCGCGGACATGTCAGGCGTTGCCGAAGGCTAGAGTGCCGCGCTGACTACCAGCGCGCGGGACGCGCGCCGCCGCGTCCGCCGCCGCGGAATTCGCGACCACCCTGGCCGCCGCCGCCACCGGCGCGGGGGCGTGCCTCGTTCACGGTCAGTGTGCGGCCGTCGACCTGCGTGCCGTTGAGGCCGGCGATGGCGGCCTCGGCCTGGCTGTCGTCGTCCATCTCGACGAACCCGAACCCCCGCGACTGCCCCGTTTCACGGTCGCGGATGATCGCGACGTTGGAGACTGTGCCGAACGCCGAGAACGCCGATTCGAGCCCCTCTTCAGTGGTCTGATACGCGAGATTGCCTACGTAAATCTTCTTCAACTTCTGCTCCTGAAACCTGTGCGCGCTACGTTACGCACATGGGGCCCATGCCCCAGGACCAATCTTGACCAGTTGTTCGTCGAAGGGAGATGTCGAAGCCAAGCACAGACGATTCCGATCGAGCACCACGAACAACGGACCGGCTAGATACTAGCCGTCGGGCCGGAGAGCGTCAATCGTCAGATCTTGTCACGCGTGCAGTTGCGGCGACGCGCAGCTCGCGCGCGGCCGAAGCGTCCGTCACGCGCGCGACCGGGTAGAGGTTGTGCTCGACGTCCCAGTACGGAGAACGGCGGTAGAAGAAGTCCAGCCGTTGTCCGGGGCTGGCGGCAAAGGCGGGATCATCGGCGAGCCGCCGCGCGAATTCCTGTCGCAGTGCTGCATCCTCGGCCAGCATCCGTTGGGCGTGCGGCTCCATCGCGTAGGCTTCGGCGTACTCCTTCCGTTCGAAGATCGCGTTGAAGAAACCCCAGGCGACGAATGAGTCGGGGCTGTCGGGTTCGAGCAGGTGAACCACGAGGCGGGCCTGCGGCTGGTCCAGTGGCACCAAAATTGTTCCAGCACTGAAACGGCGCGTCTCATGCGTGACCGTAGTTGTGTACCGCGCGAGCTGCCGGCCTTCATAGGGCGTGGGGCTGAACTGCACGTCGGTGAAGCGGTAGATCTCCACCTCGACCGTGCGCGGTGCCGGGATGCGGAGCATCTCGATGCCGTGCAGGGCGAGACGCTCAATGACCGTGGTCCATTGGGGCGGCACCAGGTATGCCGACGGGGGTACTACCGCCGCGGCGACCCGCCAGTCATCGTACAGCCGCGTCGAAACATCGAGCGGCGTTTTAGTGTACTCGATGATGTCATCGCCGGTGATGTCGCTGGCGCGCAGCGTCTGCACGACGCCGCGGTAGACGAGAGGTTGCGAGTTGCCGGTGGCTGCAAAACGCAGCGGCACGCGGCCGTCCGGGTCGGCGCCGCGCGTGCGGATCATCAGGTGGTCGGCGTCCTGGATGGCAGCACGCAGGCGGTTGGGATCGCGGTTCACCGTGGCGAGCGCATGGACGAGGAGGGCGTGCGTGGTCTGGACACGCCGGGCGTAGGGTAACAGGGCGTGGGTTTCGACGAGCAGGGCCGGGCGATTGCACGCGGCGCCGTAGCCCGTGGAGAAGCGCGGGCCCATGGGGCCGGGGGTGGCGATGCCGCCCGCGGGGTCCTTGGCGTCGCGCGGAAAGGAGTATGGCATCGCGGCGTAGCCATCGGCCTCGAGCGCGGGCAGAACGTTGGCGAGCAGCGTGTCCCGGGTCCACGTGACGATGGGTGGGCTGGAATCGGGATCGATCGTGGCCGAGTAGAACACGTCATAGCGGTGGTCGTGGCCGTCGGTCGTGTGGGTGTCGATGAACAGGTCGGGCTGCCAGGCAGTCCAGACGCTCAGCCAGGCTTGCATCTCCGGCGTGTCGGCCTTGGTGTAGTCGCGGTTGATGTTCAGGTTGGCGGCGTTGGTGCGCCAGCCCAGCTCGCGCGGGCCGTTCTGGTTGATGCGGCTGTAGCGGCTGGTGCGCTCGTGCCCGTCGGCGTTGAAGATGGGCATGATCAGCAGTGTGACGTGGTCGAGCAGCGCAGCGCGGGTGCCGGTGATGACCATTTCACGCGCGAGTTGCAGGCACGCGTCCTTGCCCTCACATTCACCGGCGTGGATGCAGCATTGGATGAGTACCACGGGGCGGCCGGCGCGGCGGGCGGCGGCGGGGGTGAAAGCGCGGTCGGACGACAGGATGAGCAAGGGCAGCGGGCGGCCCATGCCGGTCAGGCCAAAGGTGGTGTAGTGGGCGAACGGCGACGCGGCGGCGAGACGCCGGCAGAAATCCACGGCCTCGGCGTAGCGGCCGGTCTCGGCGTACGCGGTGCGTTCGGCATGGGTACGCCACTGGTCCGGCAGCACATCGAAGTCGAGAGAGGCGGACCGCGACGCCGCGCCACAGCCGGTAGCGGCGACGGTGGCCAGGAGAAGGGCCCCGGGGAAAAGCGTGACGGGGGGATAGCGCAGCGACATTTGCGGCTCACAGTTGACAGTGCTCAAAACGCAAGCCATGCTAACCGACGCCTTCGGGCTTGCACATTGGCGCGGCCGATAGACCCGGCCGGCAAAGCGTGGTCGCGGCGGCCCGGGGTCGCCGCGGCGGGCCGGGCTATCCGTGAAGTGAGTCATATCGATGCGGCTCGGCAGCTTAGGGATCACGGGGTTGATTGTGCTGGGGGCCGGTCTGGCCGGCGCGCGCGGTCAGCCAACGGACAGCGCGACGCAGCAGCGCTTCCTTGACGAGCAACGGCGGGTCGATGAGCAGTTGAAGAAGCAGCGCGAGGCACTAGCGCCGCTGCAATCCATCTTTGACCTGCAATGGGGCGGGTGGCTCGACTACTACTACTTCAATTTCGATGACGGCGTGCAGTCGTCGCGTAATTTTCACCGCCCGTCGCTGGCTTTCTGGACACGAGCGCGGATCGACGATGGGGCGCATGAGCTGTTTGCACGACTGCGGCTGCGCTATGAGTACTACCATCCGGGCGACGAGGGCGCCAGCCTGCAGGAAGACTGGGTCGGGCCGGAATTCGATCAACTTTGGTATCAGATTGACGTGGGCAAGGCGTTTCGCCTGGCGCGGCCCTCCGATCCGATCCAGGTCCGGGCGCGGGTCGGCCGGCAGACGGTGCAGTTCGGCACGGGCTTCATCCTGGACCTGCCGATGGACGCCGTGCTGCTGGACGCGAAGCTGTGGGACCTGCGCGTGCAGGGCCTGTTCGGCCGGTCGATCGGCAACCTGCCGAACATCGACCGCAGCCCGCCGGTGCAGAGCCACAGCGACCGGCTGTTCTATGGCACGCAGATCTCGTACGAGGGCTGGCAGCGGCACGTGCCATTTGTGTATGCGTTGTGGAACAACGACCGGACGGACGAGCGCCCGAAGTACTGGTTCCAGGACTTCAGCTACGACAGCTTCTACCTGGGCGGTGGCTTGCGCGGCGAGCTGGCGCACAACCTGAACTACTGGGCCGAGGGCGTATTCGAGTCGGGGCACAGCTTTGGTGACCAGGAGTGGATCGAGCGGGATTACATCGAAGCCTGGGGCTGCAACGTCGGCCTGGAGTACCTCTTCGACGTGCCCACGCGTCCGCGCATTTCGGGCGAATACATGTTTGCCAGCGGCGATGGCGATCGCCGATTCAGCCCGACGGGCGCGCTGGGCGGCAACACCGGCAATCGCGAAGACACCAGCCTCGTGGGTTTCGGCTTCCGCGACACGGGCATCGCACTCGCGCCGATGATGAGTAACCTGCACATCTGGCGGGCGGGCGGGTCGCTGGCGCCGCTGGAGCGGATCGAGCTGCTGCGGGACCTCGAGCTGGGGACCAACTGGTTCCTGTACTGGAAGAACCACGAACGCGGCGCCATCAGCGACGGAACTGCGGATGTATACGACGGCTATGTCGGCTGGGAGATGGACTACTTCATCAACTGGCGGTTGACGTCGGACCTGGCGTGGACGATTCGCTGGGGGTCGTTCTTCCCGGGGTCGGCGTATAGCGACCGGGACACGCGGCATTTCCTCTTCACGGGTGTGACATGGAGCTTCTGAGCCTACTCGCGGCGCAACCGGGCTTGGCGGCCGGAGCGCCGTTCGCATCGCCCAGACGGCCGGCTTGGGTCGCGGGGCTGATCCTGCTTGCGCTGGCGGGGTGCCAGGTCGGGGGGCCGCATGCCACATCGCAGCCGGCGCTGCCGCAGACCGGCAGTGCGGAGCTGATTCTTTACATCGCCGATCAGCCGTTTGTGACGGCGGAGCCGGCGTGCCGGGCGGTGTATGCCCTGGCCAAAGGTGCGAGCTTCGAGGGCGAGTACGCGGCCCTGACGACGGCGCTGCGCGACGAGCGCCTGATCGCGCCGCAGTGGCGGCTGGACGCGGATCAATATCTGGATCGGGCGACCGTCGCGTACATGGTCTGCCGGGCTTGCGGGATCAAGAGCGGCGTGAACTGGCTGTTGACGGGGCTGGGGCGATACGCGTGGCGCGAGCTGCAGTACAAGGGAATCGCGGGCGGCGGCAGCGAGGCGGCGCTCATGAGCGGCGGCGAATTCATCGGTCTGCTGTCGCGGGCCGAGGAATACCTGCAGCGCACGGGACGCGCGGGGGAGGAAGCGGTGAAGCTGGGCCCGGCGAAACAGCCGGGGTGATTACCGTCGGGGGGGTTGTTGTACGCGCTACATGCCGTCCTTGAGCGAGACCGGATTGCGCGTAAAGAAGAAGAACACGACGGCGGATAGCGCGAGCGTAATCACCAGCGCGTTTAGGAAAAAGGATTTCCACGCCAGCGCGGAGCGCGTGTTGCGCTTCTGGCCGGCGCTATTCAGCGCCATGAAGAAGCCGATCACGCCCGCTGCCAGCCCCACGAGCAACCCCAGGCCCAGGACCGGCTGGAAGAGCCCCTCCGAATTGAAGGACACATAGAACGCGGTGCGGTCAAAGCGCCGGACCAGCAGCCCCCAGGTTGCCACGGATGCCACCGCGCCCAGCACCGCCAGCGCCGTGCTCAGGATGGTTTGCCCCTCGTAGGTCTTCAGGTTCAATGCCACCTTGTTGCCCCTATCACACGAACTCGTCCAAACGACCGCGCACTACTGCCGGCGGCCGCGACCGTCGCGCACCGCGCTGCAACCGGCACCTGGGTTGCCCATCTTATCGGATTATTGTAGCGTTTGCGATAGGCCTGCCTACCGCCGGCGGGCCTTTGGAAACCGCGGACCAACCCGAGTTCCAGCATGGACGGACAGGCAGGCAAACCGGGGCCCCTGAGGCTGGCTGTGTTGCTCTCGGGCGGGGGGACAACGCTGGAGAACCTCCTCGCGCGAATCGCTGACGGCCGGCTGCGCGGCGTGGAGATCCGGGTCGTGATCAGTTCCCGCAACGAGGTCCGCGGCGTCCGCATTGCCCGTGCGGCTGGCTTGCCGTTGGTAATAATCCGTCGGCGGGACTACGGGGACGACGACGCCTTTTCGACGGCGATCACAGCGACCCTGGACGCTGCGGGGATCGACCTGGGGGTGCTGGCCGGATTCTTGTGCTTCTGGCGGATCCCGCCGACGTACCTCGGGCGGGTACTCAATATCCACCCGGCGCTGCTGCCGCGGTTCGGCGGGCGCGGGTTCTTTGGCCATCACGTGCATGAGGCGGTGCTCGCCGCGGGCGAGACGCAGAGCGGATGCACGGTGCATCTGGCGGACAATCAATACGACCACGGGCCGATCGTCGCTCAGAGCGTTGTGCCCGTGCAGCCGGGCGATACGCCGGAAACGCTGGCGGCACGCGTGGGGGCGGCGGAGCGGGAGCTGTACCCGCAGGTCATTCAGCGGGTGGCTGACGAGGGGCTGGCCTGGTTGCGGCAATTCAGGTAGCGGGCCGACGGGCACAACTGCCGGCGTCGGGCGGGCTGGTGGCTGGGCGGGCGCGCAGGCACAGGTCCATCAGGCGGTTCACGGCGTCGCGCAAGTGCGTCTGGGCCCCATCCAGGAACGCCGCCGTGTGCACGTCGGCGGCGGCGTCGGAGATTGGCTTGAAGCCGTAGGACCCGGCGTTGGCGCGCAGCCCGCGGGCCAGGTCGGCGAGGGTATACACGTCCTGTGCGTCGAGGGCGAGTGCGAGGTCGTTCACCTTTGCCCGTAGCGTGCCCACGAACTCGTCGATCAGCGGGGCGAGCGCCGGGTCCTGCGCGAGGGTGCTGACCAGCGGCTGATCGGCGAGGGAAGCCAGCAGGTGCTGGAGGGCGCTGCGACTCACGGGCTTACACAGGTAGCCGGTGCAGCCGGCCGCGGCGCAGCGGGCGTGTGTCTCAAGATCGCCTTGGACGGTCAGACCGACGATGGGCCGGACGAAGGCATTGTGCCGCAGCTCCTCAACCAGCGCATACGGGTCGAAGCTCTCGGTGTCCAGGTCCACCAGCAGCAGGTCGAACTCGGTCATCGTCGTGAGTTCGGTTGCCTCATCGCTGGTCGCGACGCGTGTCAGCTCCACCCGGTCGCTGCCGAGCAGGCCGGTGAATAACAGCTGCGCCGTCTCGGACTCGTCGACGAGCAACACGCGCGTCCGGCGGGCCTGTGGGGCAAACACGGCGACGTCGACCGGACGCTCGAAGGCGATCCCGACTTCGTAGAGCGCGCCGGAGCCGACCAGGTAGCGACAGCGCGCGATACGACCGTCGACGACCTGCGTGACGCCATAGGGGTCGCTCAACGTGACCTTGCACCGCGCGCGCGGATAGACGAACTGCCCGGTCAGCAACCCGACGCCCTCGCGGCTGAGATTGCGACCGACGGCGTTGTAACTGCGGCCGTCGTCCTGGCCACCCGCGACCTCGAGCGTTACGGCGGCGGCGCGGTAGTCAAACCGTCGGGACATGCGGTGGTCGAGCCCGGCCGGCGGGAGTGCCGCGTGATCGAGGCGGTCGAGCCAGGCCTGGACCGTCAGCGGGTCCACACGGATGCTGCGGGAGAGGTCCGCGGACACTGTCGGGTTCCTGCAATGACCGAACGCTGGTCCGCCGGCACGCGCCGCGTGCTGACGACGGTCCGCCTCAGTGACTATCGACGCAACCGCAATTGCGTACTTAGGGGCGGGAGCGATTTCGGCGCATCTGGATCTTCGGGTCAGAGGCCGGCAGATGCTGGATCGCGGTCCGGCCGGGGGCGTCGATGACGTACGCTGCCAGTTGGTTTTGATCGACCCAGCGTACGGCGGCGTACTCGAGGGGCAGCACATGGTCGCAGTCTACGGGGCAGTAGTAACAAAGGTAGGTGACCACGTGCGTGCCATGGCTGTAGTCGAACGCCGGCAGTGGGATAGCATCGTCTACGATGACGCCGAGCGCGGACTGGCAGTGTCGGCGCAAGGCGTCTTCAGGGGCGGCGCGTGGTGGGAGCCGGACGCTCGGGAATTCCCACGGTGCGTCGTTCGCATCGTGCCTTCGCACAATCAGGAAGGCGCGCGGCGGGCGACCGAGCAGCGCGCGCAGCTCGGTCCAGGTTGGGCGGCGTTGACGGTTCACGCGGCTTCACGGTACAAAGGCCGCCACCGGGCGTCCAGCCGGAGTGTGACCACGGAGCAGGCATGCGCATTTTGATCACGGGTTCGAGCGGGCAGATCGGCACCAACCTGGGGCTGGCGCTGCTGGAGCGGGGGGATGAAGTGGTGGGGCTCGACCTGCGGAAGAACACGTGGACGGAACGCATCCCGACGAGGGTGTGCGACCTCAACGTGGTCGCGCCGGGGGCGTTGCCGGTCAGCGGGCGGTTTGACGTGGTGGTGCATCTGGCCGCGCACGCCAAGGTGTTCGAACTGGTCGAGCAGCCGCACCGGGCGATGGAGAACGTGGAAATGTGCTTCCGCGTGCTGGAGTATTGCCGGCAGCAGGCGACGCCGGTGATCTTCGGCAGCTCGCGCGAGGTATACGGGGACATTCATCGGCACGTGACAGACGAGACCCAGGCGGACTTCGTGGTGGCGGAGAGTCCGTACAGCGCGTCCAAGATCGCGGGCGAAGCGTTCATTTACTCGTACGCCGAGTGCTACGACCTGCCGTTCCTGGTCTTTCGCTTCAGCAATGTTTATGGGCGTTACGACTGCGACATCGAACGGCTGGAGCGCGTGATCCCGCTGTTCATTCGGCGGATTGCGGCGGGGGAGCCGATCGTCGTGTACGGCCGGGAGAAGGTGCTGGATTTCACCTATGTGGACGACTGCACGGTCGGGCTGGTGCGGGCGATTGACGAGCTGGCGGCGCGGCGCGTGAATCAGCAGACGATCAACCTGGCGTACGGGCAGGGCTCGACACTGCAGGACCTCGTGAACCTGATCGCGCTGGCACTGCAGAAGGAGCCGAACGTGCGGTACGAGCCGGCGCGGAGCGGCGAGGTCACGCGCTACGTGGCGGACATTACCAAGGCGCGTCAGTTGCTGGGCTACGAGCCGCAGATGCCGCTGACTGGGGGAATTCCGCGGGCGATCCGCTGGCAGCGCGAAAACGGGCTGCTGCGCGTAGAGTAGGTGGTTTGACCGGAGTGTGCCGTGCGCCCGCGCGGCGCGAGGATCGGGCGATGGACGTCATGCACAGCCTGCTGACGCCGCTCGCGCTGGCCTACGCCGGTGTGATTCGGGGGCGCAATTTCTACTATGAGCGCGTTCGGTCGGCGGTGCACGCCGCGGGGGTGCCGGTCATCAGCGTGGGGAATGTGACGGTCGGGGGCACGGGCAAGACGCCGCTGGTGATCGAGGTGGTGCGGCGGTTGCGAACGCAGGGCCGGCGGCCGGCGATCCTGACGCGCGGGTACCGGGCGGTGGCGGGGCAGGCGGCGGACGAAGTGCGGGAGTTTCACGAGTCGCTGCCGGAGACGCCGGTAGTCGTGAATGCGGACCGGGTGGCGGGGGCAGCGACGGCGCGGGCGGCGCACAACGCGGATTGCGTGGTGCTGGATGATGGTTTCCAGCACCGCCGTCTGGGGCGTGACCTGGACATTGTGCTGATTGACGCGCTGGCGCCGTGGGGGGGTGGGTGGGTGCTGCCGGCGGGGCGGCTGCGCGAGCCCCTGGGGAGCCTGCGGCGCGCGGATGCGTTCGTGATTACGCGCGCCAACCAAGTGGAGGCGGCACGGGTGGAGGTGGTGTGCGCGGAGCTGCGGCGCTGGGCGGGTGACCGGCCGATTTATCGCGCGGGGGTGGAGGCCGAGGGGCTGCGGTGTGCGGACGGGCGTTTGACGCCGCCCACGGAGCTGGCCGGGCGGCGTGTGCTGCCGGTGTGTGGGATCGGCAATCCGCGAACGTTTCAGCAGTTGTTAACCGGGTTGACGGGGGACGCCGAAGCGGGACTGGTGTACCCGGATCATCACAACTACGAACGGCGCGACGCGCTGGCGATCTGTGCGGCGGCGCGGCAGCGCGGGGCGGAGCGGGTGGTGACAACTCGCAAGGATTGGGTCAAACTGGTGGCGGTGTGGCCGGACGCGGGCGTGGAGCTGACGCGCCTGGACGTGCGACTTCGGCTGCTGGAGGCGAGTGACGACTTTGATGCGCAGCTGCGCGCGCTATTCGGCGGCCCCGGCGACAGGGAGCGGCATTCGTGAGTACGGCAGGTGAGAGCGACGCACGGGTGCCCCGACTGGACTGGTCGCGCCTGCGACTGAAGTCGCGGGCCGCGCGGGCGCACAAGGTCGCGGCGGGGGCGCTGGGCAAGGCGACGCCGGCGGGTTGCTCGTTCGGCGCGTGGTTCGAGGCGTTGCCGGACTTTCTGGGGGCGCGCGAGTTGCGGGGGGTCGTGCAGGCGCTGGTCGCGGCGCGGCGGGCGGGGCGGCCGGTGGTGTTCGCATTCGGCGGACACGTGATCAAGACCGGGTGCTCGCCGCTGGTCATAGATCTGATCGAGCGCGGGCTGCTCACGGCGCTGGCGACGAACGGCTCGGGGGCGATCCACGACCTGGAGCTGGCCGAGACCGGCGCGACGAGCGAGGAAGTTGCCGACACGATCCGCGACGGCAGCTTCGGGATGGTGCGCGAGACGTGCGAGCGGATGAACGCGGCGGCGCGCGCGGGGGCGGCGGGTGTCGGGCTGGGGCGGGCGCTCGGGCAGTTGCTGGCCGATGGTCCGGCACCGTATCAGCATCTGAGCCTGTTCGCAGCGGCGGCGCGGGCAGGGATTCCGGCGACGGTCCACGTGGCGATCGGCACGGACACGGTGCACATGCACCCGGAGGCGGATGGCGCGGCGATCGGCGCGGCGACGCTGGCGGATTTTCGCACGATCTGCGACGTGGTAGCGGACCTGGGCGCCGCCGGGCCGGGCCAGGCCGGCGGCGTGTGGCTCAATTGCGGGTCGGCCGTGGTGCTGCCGGAGGTGTTCTTGAAGGCGGTGTCCGTGGCGCGCAACCTGGGGCACATGCTGGACGGCATGCACACCGCGAATTTCGACATGCTGCGTCACTATCGCCCGACGCAGAACGTGGTGCAGCGGCCCGTGGCGGCCGGACACGGTCATACCGTGCTGGGTCAGCACGAGCTCTTGCTGCCGCTGCTGCGACAGGCGGTCATCGAAGCGTGGGGAGCGTGAGGCCAGGCCGATGATGGACGAGCGCGACGAGCGGTCACGAGCGGGGCTGGGCGATAGCTCGGGCGCGGCGGCGCCGGCCGGCACGGAGCAGGAGTTGCTCGCGGCCCTGCGGCGGCTGGAGCGGATTGCCGAGGAGATGCGCGGGCTGCTCGAGACGACGGCGCGCGTCCAGCGTCACCGGGCGTTCTCGTTCGCACGACTGCTCGGGGCGCTCTTCGAAGCACTGGTCGGCGGGCTGCTGTTCGCGGCGCTGATGGGCTGGGTGTACGACGCCTCGCCGGCGAGCCTGCTGGTGGAACTGGCGCTGGCGGGCGTGCTGCAACTGGTGGCGTTGACCGCGTTCGTGGTGGCCCGCGACGAGTCGTGAGGCGCTCAGCCCAGCTTGGCGAGCGCGTCATTCACCGTGGGGGCCAGCTCGAAGAAGCGCACGAGTTGCGAGGCCTGCAGCACGCCGCGGACGAAGGGGGACGGGCTCGCGAGGATCAGGCGCCCCTCCTGGATGTTGGCCTGCGCGGCAGCACGGACCAGATCACCCAGGCCGCTCGAGTTCATGAACGGCACGTCGCTGAGATCGACGACGATGCGGGCGCCCGGCGTTGCCAGGGCGCTGGTGACGAGTTCGAGGAAGGCCGTGCTCGGGACGCTGCCAAGCTCGCCATGCAGCCGCACGATTCGGACGCCGGCTCTGTCTTCGTGATCGACTGTCATACGCACCTCGCTTGCGGACTGAGGGCACCGGCCGCGGCCAGCGCGGCCTGGTCGTCACGGTAGTGCCGCAGCGCGCTAGATGCAATACGCGGGCTTCCGGGCGGCGCGCTCGACCAGCAGCATGACGAACGGGTTGATGTCGCCGAAATCAGCCGTGCCGTCCGCGTTGATGTCGCCATTGGCGGCCGGGCAGCCGGCGTACGCGGCTTCCCACGCGGGGCGGTTCGCGAGGAGGAGGACGAACGCATTGATGTCGCCGAAATCGACCTGCGCATCGCAGTTGACGTCGCCCGGCTGCGCAGGCGCGGCGCGCAACGCGACCAGCGTCTCGCCACCGCCGGGACTCACGCCGTAGTCGCCGATCTGGAACCAGTACAACTCGCCGGCGCTGGCCGGCAGAGTGAGCGTGTCGATGTGTGGACCCGCGTATTCACCCGCGCGGGTGCACGAGATCTCGGAGAGCTGCGCGCAGTCGCTGCCAGCGTAGACCGCGCAGAGACCGTCGTACCAGTAGTACGCCACGTCAACCGTCAGAAGGCCCGTGTCCAGCGGCGTGTAGGTGAACCAGACGTCGTTGCACATCTGCGTCGCGGCCGCGGCGTTGCAGGAGCCCGGGGGGCCGTTGGCAGCGGAGGTGTTGTTCGTGAAGTAGACCGAGTAGGGCGGCTGGCCGAGCGGCAGAGCCGAAGTGCATGTATCGGGCGGCATGCTCAGCACGTCCGGGCAGGCGAACGTGATGCAGTTGAAGCCCTCGAACCAGTTGCCGGCGGCCTCGAGGCACGGCAGTTGCGGGATGGTGCCAAGGCAGCCGTCCGCGGTGCAGCAGGCGCCCACGGGGAGGGTGCATGCTTTGATGGCGAGGTCGAATGTGGGAATGCAGTCGTTGCCGCCGGTGACCCAGCAATCAATCAGCAGCGTGTAGATGCCCGGCTCGAGATGGTGACCGGTCAGGGCCAGCGGTTCGCCGTCGGTGCTGACCAGGTAGGCCAGGCAGGCGGGGCTGGTGGGCGGACACGTCGCGTCCAGCGCGAGGGCGGCGAAGCGCGTGCCGTGCGGGTCGAATTCGAGGTCGAAGTTGAGGGGCGCGGTGACGCGCAGCTCGTAAACGAGGTCGTGCCCCGCGAAGCCGGCGATGCACGAGTCCGGGCTGTCGTAATCGGCGCCGCGGCCGCACGTATGCTGGCCCAGGTCCGCGAACGGCAGTTGGGCGGGGAGCGTGATCACCAGCGGATCCGCACAGTCATCGCCCGGTGCCGCCCAGGCGACCACGGCGGACAACAGCGCAACGAGAGAAATCCCCACTACGGCGTGCGAAAACATTTCTCACACCTCCCGTGACTCTGACCCCGATGCGGGCCGGCGACAGGGCCGGCCACCGCGGCGCAGGGTAGCGGAACGCCGTGATGAGCGTCAAGCCGACGAGCAGGAGTTCTTCGCGCCGGGCCGGCTTCCTCTGTTTCAAATGTGAGCACTGCCGGAGACCGGACAAGCCGCCGTCGTTGAAACGCCGCGGCTCGCAGCTAATATTCTGCGCATCGGGCCGAGTGACTTTCAGCGGAAGAAGGGAGCGCTCATGTTCATTCGAGAATCGACCACGGAAGCTGCGCGCCTCGTGCCGGTCGCACTGGATGAGGCACGCCTGGAGGCCTTCACGCAGCGCATGGTGGGGCTGTTGAACGATGCGGGCGTTGCGCTGATGACCAGCATCGGACATCGCACCGGACTGTTCGACGTGCTGGCGCTGATGCCGCCCGCGACCTCGCGGCAGATCGCCGAGGCGGCCAGCCTGAACGAGCGGTACGTGCGCGAGTGGCTGGGCGCGATGGTGACCGGCGGCATCGTGGAGTGCAACCCGCTGGATGGTACCTATCGGTTACCACCCGAACACGCGGCGCGGTTGACGCGGGCGGCGGCGCCGAACAACCTCGCGGCGACGACGCAATGGGTCGCCGTGTTGGGGTCGGTCGAGAGTCGCATCGTCGAGTGCTTCGCGCGCGGTGGCGGCGTCCCGTACGCGGAGTACCCGCGTTTCCATGACGTGATGGCCGAGGAGAGCGCGCAGACGACCGTCGCCGGGCTTCTCGAGCATATCCTGCCGCTGGCGGATGGACTGAGCGAGCGGCTGGAGCAGGGGATCGACGTGCTCGACATCGGGTGTGGCAAGGGGCGCGCCCTGGCGCTGCTGGCGCAGCGCTTCCCGCGCAGCCGCTTCACGGGCTACGACCTGTGTCCGGATGCAATCGCGGCCGGGCGGGCGGAGGCCGAGGCACGCGGCGTGACGAATCTGCGCCTGGAGACCCGGGACGTTGCCGCGCTCGACGATGCGGCGTGCTTTGACCTCGTGACGGCGTTTGATGCCATCCACGACCAGCGTGACCCGGCAACGGTGCTGGGGAACATCCGCCGCGCCTTGCGGTCCGACGGCGTGTTCCTGATGCAGGACATCGCGGGTTCGAGTCACGTGCACAAGAACATCGGTGGCACGCTGGCACCGTTCGTGTACACCGTTTCGTGCCTGCACTGCATGTCGGTGTCGCTGGCGCAGGGTGGGGCCGGACTGGGCGCCGCGTGGGGCGAGGAACTGGCGGTGGAGATGCTGAACGAGGCGGGCTTCGGGTCGGTGCGGAAGTCGCGGCTGGAGCACGACATCCTGAACACATACTACGTCGCGCGGCCGGAGTAACAGCGCCGGCACCGCGGCGCGGCGGTGGTCCGGGCCGATCGAAAACGGTACGATGCACACTGTACGCCCTGCGCGCAGTGCGGGGCTGGAAGTGCGCAGGGACCAGGAGCCGGCGGCGCCGGAATCGACATGCTGAATTCAAAGACTCTGTCGTGGGTGTCCACTCTCGTTGTAGCGCTGGGCCTGTCCGGGTGGGCCGGCGCGCAGCAGATCGCAGGCGGCGCGCCCGCCACGACCCAGCCGGCCAGCGGGCCCGCGGGCAAGCTGGAGCTCGATCGGAGCGAGTTCAACTTTGGCGAGGTCTGGCAGGGCCTGCCGATCGAGCACGAGTTCGCGGTGAAGAACGTCGGACCCGGCCCATTGACGCTCGAAGTGCTGAGTTCCTGCGGCTGCACGCCCGTCACCAAGCCGAAGTCGCCCCTGGCACCGGGCGAGTCCACGACGTTCAAGATCTCGTACGACACGACGCGGGCCGGCGAGGTCCAGAAGCATGTGACCGTCAACTCGAGCGATCCGGCCCGGCCGAGCGTCGAAATACCCGTGCGCGGCACGGTTAAGCCGCTGTACGTGCTCACGCCCGAACACGTCACGTTCAACGAGCTGGATCCGGATTCGGCTGAAACTCTGACGGCGCGCATCGAGAGCCGGTACACGGCACCGCTGCGGATGAAACTGAAGCCCGATCAGGATTTCGGTCGGTTCGCCGTCGAGCTCAAGGAGGTCCGGCCGGGGGCCGAGTATGAAGTGACAATTCGCACGGTGCCGCCGCTGCCGGTCGGGGGGTCGGGCATCTCGGTGCAGCTTGACACGGACCTGGAGAAAGCGGCGCCGATCGTTGTCCCTGTCGCGGCGCTGGTCCCGCCGCGCGTGGCCATCGTGCCATACCGGTTGTTCATCGCGTCGAATGCGACGCAGGCCAGCCAGCACGTGGTGCGTCTGCAGTACCGCAAGACCGACGATGTGCAGGTGCTGGAGACGAAGGCGCACCCGGAGGATGTCAAGGTCGAAGTGCTGCCGCCGCGGCCCATGACGGAAGGCAGCCGCATGATGGAAATCGAGCTGCGCATCACCGTGCCGCCGTGGGAGCAGCTTACGAACCAGGGCGGGCAGGTGGAAGTCTTCACGAATCAGACCGCCCCTGAGTTCAAGCGACTGGTGGTGTCGATCACGAAGCGCCCGCCGACGCCGAAGGGTCGGCCCCGGCACCCGGTGCTGCCACCGCCCGCGACGCAACCCAAGCCCTAGCAGCGCGCACGTTCCACCACCGGATGGTCCATCTGGGGGCTACGCGGTCACGTCCGCAGCCAATCAGGTCGCACGGGAGCTGTGCTCGTCCGCCGCGGCGAGGCGGCGGAACGCGATCAGCGATGCGGTGCCCAGCGCGATGCCCAGCAGCAGGGCGTACGGTCCGCAGAGGCTGTAGATCGCCGTACCGACAAAGGGCATGATCAAGCCGCGCAGGCCGGTCAGGGCGACGTGGATGCCCATGTAGAGCTCGGCGTCGCGCTCGCCGGCGAAGTGCAGATGGCCGAGGTTCCAGGCTATTGAGCCGCCGCCGCGGCCAACGCCGTTGCACAGGCGTCCGGCGACGAGGACGGTCATGGCAATCGCGGCGGCACCCGGCAGGGAGGTCGCGTTCATGATCAGGGCGACGGTCGCGAGCACGATCGAGCCGAGCCAGTAGGCGCTGTTGACCACCCGGAAGCGGAGCACGCCCACGCGGTCGAAGAAGTGGGCCCAGCGTGAGATGGTGAACAGGGCGAGGACGGTGGGGATCTGCTCCATGAGCAGGTAGGAGCTGAAGTAGCCGAGGCGGAGGTTCTGGGTGACGAACAGCGTCAGGACGGGGTCGACCATGAAGTTGGCCGAGCCCAGCAGGTACTGCGCGCTGCAATAGCGGGCGAACGCGCGGTCGCGCTTGAGAATTGACACGGCCTCGCCGAGGCTGCGACGAAAGCGCGGCCAGCGGCCGGTCGCGGGTCCGTCGCCCGTCTGCTCGGCGGCGCGGTGGAGCCGCAGCTCGCGCGGTTCCCCGCGGACACGCACACGTCGGAGCGGGATCAGCGAGAGCACGCCGACGACCGCAATCGCCGGGTAGACGAGGCGATAGTATTCGGCGTGGCGGTCGAACAAGAGGCTGACGGTGGCGCCCATGCCGATCATGAGCAAGGCGCTGAGTGCCTGGAGGCGGCCGGCGATGCGGGCGCGGTGCGTGCGGGGGTAGTTGGATTTCCAGATCGAGGTGCGAACGGTGACCAGGCCGGAGAGGAAGATGCGGGCCGCGGCGACCTGGAGGGCGAAGAGCCAGCCGCCCCAGGGGTGCCAGTCGGTGGGCGTGAACGCGATCGAGCCGGCGCTGGCGATGGCGCAACTGGCCAGGACGACGAACGTGCGGATTTTCGGCCGCCCGCGCACGACGACGCCCCAGACGAAGGTGAGCAGGTGCGCCAGCATCGGGGTGGCCCAGACGATGGGGATGAGCAGAGGCGAATCGAAGGTCTTGGCGACGACGATGCTCGAAAAGGTGCCGTCGATCAGGTTGGCGAAAATCCCCCACAGGAACATGTGCCTCAGCTCGGCCGCGTAGTTGGGGCGCGACAGAGGCGGGATGTCGTCGAAGCGCAGGAAATCGAGGATGCGGCGCATGCTGGCACGCGAAAAGCCGCATCATATCGGGGGCGCGGATGGACGGCGAATCCCGCGGCGGTCCGCTTTGACACTGGCGCGCGAGCGTGTAAGAATAGTATGTCGCATGGAACAAGACTCGACGCAGGTCCGCGTGCACGGCGGCCATGCGGAGGACGTCTCGTGATGATCGGACCCCCAATGCTGGCGTGGGCTTTTGACCCGTGGACCTATGCGTTGGTCGCGCTCGTGGCCC
Organism: Phycisphaerae bacterium; assembly: GCA_017999985.1. Classification (NCBI taxonomy): domain Bacteria; kingdom Pseudomonadati; phylum Planctomycetota; class Phycisphaerae; species Phycisphaerae bacterium. Next base: position 26,827 of record JAGNKU010000010.1, read on the forward strand.
TGCTGCTGTTTGGCAAACGTCTGCCGGAGGTCGGCCGGTCGCTCGGCAAGGGGATCGCGGAGTTCAAGAAAGGACTGCACGACGTCCAGGACGAGATGATGAAAGAGGACCAAAAGCCGGAACCGCCGAAACAGCGTCTGCAGGCCCCGGCCAAGCCGCCGGCGGAGGCGCTGCCGGACCAGCCGGCGCCAGGCGCGGGCGCGGATCAGGACGGCGATCAGCAGCAGCATACGCCCTGAGCGGGCGGGCGGGGAATCCGGGTTCGATCCGCGGTGCGCGGCAAGCTCACACGATCGCGCACCGCAGTCGCAGGGCGGCGAGGATCATCTCGACGGCTTGCGGGGGTGTGAAGCGGTCCATGTTCAGCACGAGATCGTGGCGCGTGTCGTCGTTGGCGTCGGCGCCGAAGTGCCGGCGGCGGAAATCGGCGCGTTCGCGATCCACCCGCTCGATCTCGGCGCGGGCCATGTGTTCGGGGATGTTGCTCTGCAGCGCGAAACGGGCGGTCCGCTGGTCGAGCCCGGCGGTGATACGCACGCGCAGACCATACTCGCGCGGGAGGATCAGGTCGGCGCCGCGGCCGAGGAAGATGCCATGGCCGCGGCGGGCCAGCGCCAGGACCGCCTCGGTCAGGCGATAGAAATAGTCATCTTTGCGCAGATCGCCTGCGATCAGCCAGCGGAGGGTGTCCTCGATCCAGCTCGTGTCGCGCTCGTCAAGGTGCTCGTACAGCCGGGTGCGCATCTGGTCGTCGCCGGCCATGGCCTGGAGGATCTGCCGGTCGAACACCGGCCAGTGGAGGCGCTCGCCAAGCAGGGCCGCGACCTGCGAGCCGCCGGAGCCCAGCGTGCGCGAAATCGCGACGAAGTGCTGGACGGCGTGGGCGCCGGCGTCGGGGGCGGGAATACGCTGCCCATGGGCCAGCTCCCAGTTGCGCATCTGCCGCTCGACGATCTTGGCGATGTCCGTTTTGCCGCTCGAAGGTTTGGCCGGCATAGGTCACCTCACTGGTCATTCTACCGCCGTAGGCAGGCAGCGACTGCGCGACGTACGGCCGATGCTGCGCGCGCTGCCGGTGCTCAACGAGGAGCCGCGGAGCGCTGCGCGCTGCGTACTTCCGAAATGTAGCGCTGCGCCTCGGGTACATCAAACATGATGCGCAGCAGCGTGTCCATGCTGCGTGACTGGTAAATGCGCCCGGTTTCCCAGCGTGACAGCGAATTGCCGCCGAGGCCGAGAAGCTGTTGTAGTTCCTGCTGGCTGAGGCCGAGCTGCTCGCGGCCGGCGCGGATTTCAGCCGGAGTGAGCAGACCCAACTGCCGGTAGGTCTCCTCGGTGATGCGCCAACTCGCAGCGTCGTCGACCAGGATCGTGTCGTCCGGGTGCTCCGGGTGGCAGTCCGGGTTGGTGCAGACGGTCAGCTCGAGGTCCGGAATGCGGATGGTCACGGGCGGCCGGCCGTCGTGGCTGATTGCGTACTCGTAGGGGCGCTTCTCGCGGCGCAACGTGCGCTGGCCGCAGACGTGACAGCGTCGTTGCTCAGTCGGCTTGCTCATGGTCGTTTCCACGATTGATCGTCGCGCTTCACGCTGATTACGATCACGTCCTGTTCAGCAGACTCCTCGTCGCAGAAGATCTTCACGAAAAGTAGCACTCCGCAAGCCGTAACGCGAAAGTGGTAGTAGCACGCTGCGTCCATTTGCATGTCGGCGTCACCCGCAGATCGCTCGACGTTCGGCTGATAGCCAGCGTCGAGTGCGGCCACCACCGCCGACTTGAGTGCGAGGCGTTGCTCGTACTCCGAGAATTCGGGCGCCAGGAGATTGCACAGGCCTTCGTCGCGTCGGTGCCCGCCGGTGATCGCAGTGCGCGAGAATTCCGGAACATTCGACGCCGTATCGGCGAACGCCGCCCGTAGCGCCTTCAACCGTTGTTGGGCGCTTTCCCTCGTCACGGGCGGGAAGGTACCCGGCGATCAGCGCGGCGGCAAACCTGAGTGTAGTATAGCACGTATTTTGGCATATGTCAAATGGGCCCCAAGTGACCGATAATCGCGGCTTGCGAGGGATGCGGAGGACCTGTGCCAGTCTGCGGTTCGCCCGGGCGGATACGCCTGGCCGTTCGGCTTGCTCTTCACGGACAGGATATAGAAGCTGCCGTAGGTCGCCGAGCGATCGCTGGCGAACAGGCGCGCGGCGAGGTCGTCGTGACGCTCGACGTGCGGGCGGATCGACGCCGGCGGGTCGAGCTGATAGCTGCCGCTGCGGTAGATCAGTGTCGCGCCGATCTTGGCGGCACGGAGCACGCTCTTCAGCGTCGCGTCGAACACGTCCGGCGTCATCCAATCGAAGATGTCGAGTAGGTTGAACTTGGTGACGGAGTCCGGCGGCAGCGTGTCGAGATACGGGCCGAGCCAGCCGTTGACGACGGTCACGCGGTCGAGGTTGTTGCGCAGCGTGGCGAAATTCTCTTCGAGCAGGTAGGGCGGGACACGCTTGCCGCGGAAGCGGCCGGTGACCGCCTGGCTGAGGAAATAGTTGTCGTAGATTGGGACCTTTGTGAGCGCGTACTCGACCCGCTCCTTTACGTATTCGTACATATCGTGCCGGCCGTTGACCAGGCGGTACTGCTCCGGATGCACGCCGGAGAGATACAACAGCGGGCGGAACATGACGAAGCGGCGCGACCAGGGGCCCCAGAGCTTCGGGGCGGCGTACTTCTCGTACCACGCGACCTGCTCTTCCAGGGACTGTAGCTCGAAGAAGTGCTCGATGTGCGCGCGCTTGATGCCGAGCATGGTCAGGAAGCGGCGGAGGATGCGGCAGAACAGGCCCATGCGGCCGAAGTTGTAGAGCCCGCGGGCGGCCATCCAGAGGTTCTCGTCCCAGAACTCGCGGGCGCGGGCCGAGAGGTGCGGCCGCAGGTCGTGGCGATACACGCGCGTGACGACGGCCGGCTGGCGGGCGGCGAAGATATCGAAGAACGTGTCATAGTCGAGCGTGCGGATGGCGGCGAGCTTGAGTTCGAGGATCGCGTTCTGCGCGGGGTTGCCGTCGACGCTGATGAGGCGTTTCGGGCTCTGGCAGAGGAAGTTGAGCGGGTTGCAGCCGGCGGAGCTGATGGAGACGACCGTGTCGTCGGGGGTGATCCGAAATGCCTGGCGGTCCATCTCCGGGTCTTCCCACGACATGTTGAAGACGATCCCGTGGAAGACCATGCGTTCGAGCAGGGCCCGTCCTTCCGCGACGGGCATGTCCAGGACCTGCGGCATGCTCACGAACCTTTCCGGCCGATGGCCGTGAAGTTGTAGCCCCCAAGCCAGTAGTGGACCTCGACGCGCTCGAACAGCCGACGGAGCTCATCCTCGTAGGGCTGGAGAGTCTCCACATGGTTGAGACGCAGCCAGGTCCTCATCAGCGGGGCCAGCGGGCCCCACCGGTGGAAACGGCTGAAATCAAGCACCACCAGTGTGCCGCCGGGTACGAGATGCTCCCCGGCCCTCTGCAGGGCGGCGCGCCAGTCCGGAATCATCGTCAGACTGTAGCCGAAGAAAACCGCGTCGAACGTGCGACCGAGGTCCAGCGTGGTGGCGTCGGCCTGGATGAGCTTGACGTTCGACCAGCCTTGGCGCGCGACGCGCCGGGCGGCGCGGGCCAGCATGTCGGCGGAGAAATCCACGCCGGTGAGCTGTCCGGCCTGCGGGTCGAGGTATTCGAGCAGGTAACGGAAGTTCAGGCCCGTGCCGCAGCCGATTTCCAAGGCCTGGCTGGTGCGGCGCAGGCCGAGCGCGGCGGCGGCCCGGTGGCGACCGTGGAGTATCATCCAGCGGGTGCTGTCGTACACGTGGGCGTGGAAGCGGTAGAAACGTTGGACTGCGGTCGTCGACAACGCGCAATGTCCCCAGCGCTCGGTTCAGGCCAACCGTGTCGCGGCCAAACGGTCCGCGAGGACGTTGCCCGACCGGCCGGCGTGACCGAGCGCGCGATCGGCGGCCAGGCGACAAACGCGGTAGTGTAACGGGGCCGGGGCCGGGCACAAAGGGGCCGGCGTGAGAATGCCGCGTTCGATGGGCCGGGCGGCCTCCGCGGTGCCGTGCGCGGTTGGTTGACAGCTTGGGAGCCGGGAATGAGAATCCCTATAATCCGGCGTGGCGGGGCGCTCCGAGGCCCGGAGTGGCCGCTGCGCGGACGTAACGCGACTGCCGCGCGCCCGCGGGGCAGGCGTGGAGGACACAGCGCGTATGGATCAGCCGTCTTCGCATCTGAAGATCAAGCGTGCCGGGAGCGTCGCGGTCGTGGAGTTTGCCGACCGCAAGATTCTCGAGGAGCTGTCGATCCAGGAGATCGGCGACGAGCTCCGCGGGCTGGCCGAGGCCGAGGCGGGCCCGCAGCTCCTGCTGAATTTCCAGAACGTGGACCACCTGGCGAGCGCGGCGTTGGGCATGCTCATCACGCTGCACAAGAAGGTGCAGGAGCAGAATGGCGCGCTGAAACTGTCGAACATCAACCGGCAGATCTTCCAGGTGTTCCGCATCACGCGCCTGAACCGCGTGTTCGACATTCACGAGACCGCGGAGGACGCGTTGGCCTCGTTCGGACAGGCCTGAACCGCGGCGTGCCCGCCCTGGTCACGGTACGGCAATGAAGGTGCCACCCGATTTCGGTATTGAGGACGCGGCACTCACCACTGTCGTCGTTCCCAATGACCTCCACCAGCTGCGTGAGCCCGAGGCACGCATCATGGCGGAACTGCGGCGTTGCGGCTACGACGACGACACGATTTTCGCGATCAAGCTGGCGTTCGAGGAGGCGGCGACCAACGCGGTCAAGCACGGCAACGGCAACGACCGCTCCAAGAAGGTCCACCTGCGCTACTACGTCGACCCGGAGCGCATCGTGTTCATGGTGCGCGACGAAGGCTGCGGGTTCCGGCCCGCGGACGTGCCGGACCCGACGGCGGACGAGAACCTGGAACGCCCGTGCGGCCGGGGGCTCATGCTCATGCAGTCGTACATGACCAAGGTGCGCTACAGCGAGACCGGCAACGAAGTCTGGCTGCTCAAGGAGCGGCGCCCCTGAGCGCGGGGGGTCCGTAACCCCTTGTTGGATATTATGTTGTGGCGGCCTGCCGCGCAGGAGCGACGCCGGCCGGCGATGCCGGTGTGTTGGTCTCCGGCGTGCTGGGCGTGCGCGGTGCAAGTTTCGGTGTCGAGGGGGTTGGCAGCGCGTCTCAGCATGCTATACTAGCGGGTCTGCCGGTTCTCCCGGCCAGTGTAAGCGCAACTGCAACGGACAGGTACAGTATGCCGACGATCAATCAACTGGTGCGGAACCCGCGACGCGACGAGGTGGGCAAGTCCAAGGTCCGCGACCTGGAGAAGTCCCCGCTGCGGCGCGGCGTGTGCCTGCAGGTGAAGACGCAAACGCCCAAGAAGCCGAACTCGGCCCTCCGCAAGGTAGCCCGCGTGCGCCTGACCAACGGCAAGGAAATCACCGCCTACATCCCGGGTGTGGACCACAACCTGCAGGAACACTCGATCGTGCTCGTGCGCGGCGGCCGTGTGCGTGATTTGCCCGGCGTCCGCTATCACATCGTCCGCGGCAAGTTGGACTGTGCCGGTGTCGCCGGCGACAAAGAAGGCAAACCCCGCAATCGCAGCCGCAGCAAGTACGGCGTGAAGAAGCGGAAGTAACGGAGTCAGGCAGCCCATGGCGTTTAAGCGCTTCACCAACTCGACCCGGCAATTGCGCGGCGACCCGCGCTTCAACAACCGCGTGGCGAGCAAGTTTATCAACTGCATGATGTGGGAAGGCAAAAAGTCCGTGGCCCAGCGCGTCTTCTACGATGCGATGGACCTGATCTCCGAGAAGATCACGGACGTGTCGCCGATCGAGGTCTTCCAGAAGGGCCTCGAGAACGTCAAGCCGGACGTCGAGGTGCGTTCGAAGCGCGTCGGCGGTGCCAACTACCAGGTGCCAATGCAGGTGAACCCGAAGCGCCGCCAGTCGCTGGCGATGCGCTGGATCCTGCAGGCGACGCGCGGCAAGAGCGGACGGGCGATGTCGGCGCGGCTGGCGGACGAACTGATGGCGGCCTATCGCCGCGAGGGCGACGCCATGCAGCAGCGCGAAATGGTGCACCGCATGGCCGACGCGAACAAGGCCTTCGCGCACTTCGGGTGGTCGCGCTAGCCACACGCGGAGCACGGACGAGACAAATGCGGCCGGGTCGGGGCGGACCCGGCCGCTGCTATGCGCGGGCCGGCCGCGGTTGCGGTGTGCGCTGGGGGAGGTCCGTCGTATGATGATGAGCACCGATGGACGAGTCGTTCCCATTTACGGGCAGCCTGCCGCCGGCGGCCGACGGGGCGGTGGAGATTGTGCGCACCCTGGTCGGGGCCGGGCACCAGGCGCTGCTGGCGGGCGGGTGCGTGCGGGATCTGCTGCTGGGGGCTGAGCCGCAGGACTACGACGTGGCGACGGACGCGCCCCCGGCGCGGGTCGGCGCGCTCTTTCGCGCGACGCGGCAGGTGGGCGCGCAGTTCGGCGTCGTGCTGGTGAAGCGGCGGCAGCGCTGGATCGAGGTGGCCACGTTCCGCGCGGACGGGCCGTATGTGGACGGCCGGCGGCCGGTGCAGGTTACGTTGAGCGATGCGCGGCACGATGCATTGCGACGCGACTTTACCGTCAACGGCATGTTCCTTGATCCGCTGGCCGGGCGCATCGTGGACTACGTCGGCGGGCGGGCTGACTTGGCGGCCCGGCAGATTCGGGCGATCGGGGATCCGGCGGCCCGATTCGATGAGGACTATCTGCGCCTCCTGCGCGCCGTACGCTTCGCGGCGCGGCTGGGGTTTCCGATCGAGGCGGCGACACTCGCGGCGATCCGGACGCACGCGCCCACGCTGGCACAGGTGGCAGCCGAGCGGGTGCGCGAGGAGCTGGAGAAGATGTTGAAGCACCCTGCGCGGCAGGAGGCCTGGCGACTGCTGCACACCTGCGGGCTGCTGCCGTACCTGTGGCCCGGGGCGGGTTGGTCGGATGCGCAGGTGCGGCGGGTGGATACGCTGCTGGGCCGGTTGCCGGCGGCGGCGCCGTTCGAGGCGGCGCTGGCAATCCTGTGGGCGGATCGGCGGGCGGGCGAGATCGAGCGCAACGCGCGGGCGGTGACGTTGTCGAATGAGGAGCGGGAGAACGCGCTGTGGCTGGTCGCGCAGCAGGGGGCACTGGATGAGCCGGATGCCGTGCCGTTGGCGGTCCTCAAGCGGCTGATGGCGCACCGGGCGTTTGCGACACTGGTCATGCTGGCGCAGGCGCGCTACGGAGACCGCGCGGACTGCGCGGCGCGGCGGGCGGTGCTGGCGGCGCGCCTGGACGCGATCGCGCCGGCCGACGTGCAGCCGCCGCCGCTGGTGACCGGGGACGACCTGATCGGGCGCGGGCTGACACCCGGGCCGGTGTTTCGCCACTTGCTCGATGAGCTGTACACGCGGCAACTGGACGGACGTCTTGCGTCGCGTGAGGCGGCGCTGGGCGCGCTGGACGAACTTGTGCGGACGACACTGCCGGAAGCGGAGGATCGGCGATGACACGAACGGCATGGTTGCGTTGGGCGGGTGCGGCGGCGACGATCCAACTCGCGTGTGCGGGGTGTGCGACGCTGTCCGCGCGCGGGCCGGGTGACACGAACGTCCCGCCGGTCGCCGTGCGGTTTCACCTGGCGGCGAGTGAGCCGCGCGAAGGGTACGGCGAGGCGGCCGATGAGAACGGGCAGCTATTCTACGTGGATCCCGAGCCGCTCTTGACGGAGCGTGACGTGGCGCGGGCCGCGGTGCTCCGCAGCGACCGCCGGAACGTCGTGTTGCTGGAGTTCGCGCCGCATGGGGCGGATGTGCTGGACGAAACCAGCGCTGCTCACCTGGGCGACAGGTTGGCGATCTTCATCGATGACCAGCTCGTGATGTCGCCGCGCATGCAGTCGCGTATCACGAAAGGCAAGGCCGCGATCACCGGGGGCTTCTCGGATGCACGGGCAGCGGAAATCGTGCGGGGGCTGAACGCACCGCGCTCCGTCGCGAGACCGGATCATGAATGACGGGCTGCGGAGCATGCGGCGCGGGGCCACGCTGGAACTGACGTTGGACCGGCCGCAGCGGCGGAACGCGCTTTCTGGCGCGCTCATCGCGCGACTGACGGAGGCGCTGCGGGCAACGGCGACCGATGCCGACGTACGGGTTGTGCTGCTGACAGGTACGCCGCCGGTGTTTTGTGCCGGCCTGGACTTGCACGAGGTGGCGGACACGGCGAACGAGGCGGGCGCGCATGATACGTCCGCGCTGCTCGGACTCTATGAAGCGATCGAGCACGGGCCGAAGCCGGTGGTGGCGGCGGTAAACGGCCCGGCGGTGGCGGGCGGAGCGATTCTGGCCGGGGTGTGCGACCTGGTGGTCTGTGGGCGGGCGGCGGAATTCGGCTTTCCCGGAATTCGGCACGGGCTGGTGGCGCCGATCATCATGCCGTACCTGCTGCGCCTGGTGGGAGAGCGACGAACCCGGTACCTGCTGCTGACCGGCGCAATGATCCCGCCGCCGCAAGCGGTCGAATGGGGGCTGGCGAACGAGTGCGTCGAGGATACGGAGCTGTTGCCGCGAGCGCGCTGGTACGCGGATCTGCTTGCGACGCAGCCGCCGGACGCACTGGCTCAGACCAGAACATTGCTCAACCGCGTGCGGGCTCTGCACGGTCCGGACGTGGTGGCGGAAGTGCAGCGGCTGAGCGCTGGGGTGCCGCTGACCCCGGAGGCCCGCGCGGGCGTCGCGCGCTTCCTGGGGCCGTGACGCTGGTTGGACGCCCCGGGTACGCTATAATCCGGCCCGATCGCGCCCGGCCCGGGCGCGCTACGATGAAGCAGGAATTCTTGCATGAACCGCATTCGGCAAATCACGGCGCTGGGTCAGGCAATCTGGTTTGATAACATCAGCCGCGACCTGATACGCAGTGGGCAGCTCGCTGCGCTGGTGGAGGAGGGCATCACCGGCGTCACGTCTAACCCGACGATCTTCCACAAGGCTATCACAACCGGGACGGCTTACGACGACGACATCCGCCAACTCGTTCGCGACGGCAAGAACGCGGTGGAAATCTACGAAGCGCTGGCACTCGGGGACGTCGGCGAGGCAGCGGACACCTTGCGCCCGACGTACAACGAGACGCACGGTCGCGACGGGTTCGTGAGCATCGAGGTCAACCCGCACCTCGCGCATGACACAGAAGGCACGATCGCGGAAGCCCGGCGGCTCTTTGGCACGCTGCGCCGGCCGAACGTGATGATCAAGGTACCCGGCACGTCGGCGGGGCTGCCGGCGATCACGACGCTGATCGGCGAGGGGATCAACGTCAACGTGACGCTGATCTTCGCCCTCTCGGCGTATGAGCAGGTGATGGAGGCTTACCTGCAAGGGTTAAGCAGGTTCCAGACGACCGGCCGGCCGCTGGGGCTGGTGTCGTCGGTCGCCTCATTCTTCGTCAGCCGGGTGGACACGCTGACTGACAAGGTCCTGGATCATCGCATCGAGCACGGGGAGCCGCACCTCGAACCGCTGTACGGGCTGGCCGCGGTGGCCAGCGCGAAGATCGCGTATGCGAAATACAAGGGCGTATTTGGCGGCCCGCGGTTCGAGCCGTTCCGATCCGCGGGTGCACGGCCGCAGCGCCCGCTGTGGGCCAGTACCAGCACGAAGAACCCGAGCTACCCCGACACGAAGTACGTCGATCCGCTGATCGGAATCAACACCGTGAACACGGTGCCGCCGAATACGCTCGACGCCATTCGTGATCACGCCGTCACGGCGCAGACGATCGAGTGCGATCTCGACCACGCGCAGGCGGTGATGAAAGAGTTGGCGGGACTGAAGATCGACATGGACTGGGTGACGGCCTGTCTGCTGGATGAGGGCGTCAAGGCGTTCCAGGATTCGTATGACAAGCTCTTGGCTGATATCGAGGCCAAGCGCGCCGGGCTGCAGCAGCCGGCGTAGCGGAGGGCACAGCGCATGACGGGCCGGATGGCGTGGCTGGGCGGGCTGCTGGCCTGCTCGCTGGCGGTGAGTCCGGGGTGCGGACAGTCCGGGGGCCCGCCGTATGAGCCGTATCAGCCCCCCCGGGTGACGTCGCAGCCGGCGTCCGCAGGCGAAGTCGCCGTGACGCCAACGCGCGACCCGGCCGTGGAGAGCACCGTTCACATTGTCGAGGCCGAACACACGCTCACCGGCGTGAATCTGCGGATATCAGACCTCGTCAGCATTGCCTACCGCACGCCGGAGCGCACGCATGAGACAGTGCCGCTGCTCTCGGCGTACCGCATTCGGTCGCAGACGCCACTGCCAAAGGAGCGTTACGACGTACGCGTGTTTGTGCCGGGTGCGGACGCGACACACTTGCGGGCGGCGCTGGCGAAGCTGCTGGCCGATCGGTTTGGCATCGTGGCGCATCGCGAATTGCGGGCGGAGGAAGTGTACGTGCTCGTGGTGCCGACGGGGCAAATCGCGCGTCCGCCGAGCGGATCGGAACGGCCGCGCGAGCCAGGCACCGGCGTGCTGACTTTGAAGGGCGACGACCTGGCGCTGTTGGCCGAGCAGCTCGAGGAAGTGCTGCGGCACCCGGTTGTGGATGAAACGGGGTTGCGGGCGCCGTTCGCGGTGTACCTGGATCGGGAGCTGGAGGGCGGGCAGCCGCGGCCGTTGGACTTCGAGCAGGTGCGGACGTCGCTGCGGGTGCAGATGCAGTTGGACCTGGTGCGGACGCAGCGGACGATCGAGTTCGTGATCGTGGATCGCGTGGGGGCGGGGACGCCGTAGGGTGTGACTCAAGGGATCGTGAGCCCGCCGGTCTCTTCCAGCCAAGCGGCGATTTCGTCGGCGACGCGGGGGACATTGTCGTCGGATACATCGACGCGCAGGGTGGGCAGCCGCGATTGCCGCACGACGCGGCGGATCTCGTCCTGCTCCTGGATGAATACGTCGAGGTCGTCGTACTGGGCGGGGTTGCCTGACACGGCGAGGCGCAGCGCCCGGGCGCGGGCGAAAGAGTCGGGGCTGCGCGTGCAGAGGATGAGGCGGAAGCCGAGCGCAAGCAGGCGTTCCTCGAGCCAACCGAAATCGTAGTCCATGCCGTGTTCGCGGCGCTGGTAGACCTGCGTCGAGATGTGGAAGCGGTCGACGATCCACGAATAATAGCGCTGCAACTCGAAGAGGCGGACCCATGTACGGTAGGTTTCAAGGGCGAGGGCCTCCTCGTCGGGGGCGAAGTTGATGAGTCCGCGGCCCCAGGGGACGTTCGTGAATGCGCACCACTCGGCGGAGATCAGCGGGGAGTGGTAGCGGTACTTTCGCGGCCCGACGATGCGGGGGTGCTCGTTGAGTGCGAAGGCGAGGTCGGTCTTCAGCGTCAGCCGCGTGCCCTCGAGGATGAGCTTGGGACAGAGCTTGGGCATGGGGCGGATCGTACCTAGAACCCGGGGCGAGGGCGACAGCAGCAGATGGACTGCCGCCGCTGCCAAACTGGCATGATCCGGGCGTCGAGTCGAATATGTTACTGGCTGTAAATAAAAGGGTTATGCTCGCCACTGCATTGGTACGCGGCTTGTACACTGGCTCTTGGGCCGGCCGGGGTAGCGGTCTGCCCAGGAAGGAACCGTACGATGCAGATGGACAAGTTCACGATCAAGGCGGCCGAGGCGATCCAGCGGGCCCAGCAGCTTGCGCAGGGCGCCGGCAATCCGGAAGTCACGCCGCTGCACTTGCTGGCGGCCCTCGTTTCACCCGGGGCCGACAGCAATGGCGGCGTGGTTGTGCCGCTGCTCGAGAAGGCGGGCGGGCACGTCGGGCAGATTCGCACGATGGTCGAGAGCGAGCTGAAGCGGCTGCCGCGGCAGTCGGGCGGGTCGCTCACGGCGCATCGGTCGTTCGTGGATGTGCTGAACGCCGCCGAGAAGGAAGCCCGGCGGATGCAGGACCAATACATCTCCGTCGAGCACCTGCTGCTGGCGCTGGCCGATGTGGCGAGCGATGCGCGCGAGGTGCTGCAGCTAAACGCCGCCAATCGCGACGACATTCTCGCGGCGCTGAAAGAGGTCCGCGGCAACCAGAGCGTCACATCGCAGAACCCCGAGGATACGTACGAGCCGCTGAAGCGGTACGGGCGCGACCTGGTCGAAGCCGCGCGCCAGGGCAAGCTCGATCCGGTCATCGGCCGCGACGACGAGATCCGCCGCTGCATGCAGGTGCTGGCGCGCCGGACGAAGAACAACCCAGTCTTGATCGGCGAGGCGGGCGTCGGCAAGACCGCGATTGTGGAGGGATTGGCGCAGCGGATTCTCGCTGGCGACGTGCCGCAGGCGCTCAAGGACAAGAAGGTCGTCGCGCTCGACATGGGGGCGTTGATCGCCGGTGCGAAGTACCGCGGCGAGTTCGAAGAGCGGCTCAAGGCGGTCGTGCAGGCGGTGGTGCAGTCGGCGGGAGAGGTCATCCTGTTCATCGACGAGCTGCACACGATCGTTGGGGCGGGCAAGACGGAAGGTTCGCCGGACGCGGGCAACCTGCTCAAGCCGGCGCTGGCGCGTGGCGAGCTGCGCTGCATCGGTGCGACAACGCTGGACGAGTATCGCAAGCACGTCGAGAAGGACAAGGCGCTCGAGCGGCGGTTCCAGCCGGTGTACATCGGCGAGCCGACGGTCGAGGACACGATTGCGATCCTACGCGGGCTGAAGCCGCGCTACGACGCGCACCACGGCGTGCGCATCCAGGACGCCGCGCTGGTGGCGGCGGCGACGCTGTCGCATCGCTACATCAGCGACCGCCATCTGCCGGACAAGGCGATTGACCTGATCGACGAGGCGGCATCGCGGCTGCGGATCGAGAACGACTCGTTGCCGAGCGAGCTGGATGAGCTGCGTCGCCGCATCATGCAACTGGAGATTGAGCGCGAGGCGCTGAAGAAGGAGCGCGACGACGCCAGCAAGCAGCAACTGAAGCTGAATGAGAAAGAGCTGGCCGGGCTGAAGGAGCGCGACCGGCTGCTCACGGCGCAGTGGGAGAACGAAAAGGGGGCGATCGAGGCGATCAAGGCTATCAAGGTCGAGTTGGCCGCGAAGCAGACCGAGCTGGACGATGCGCAGCGGCGCGGTGATCTGGAGCGGGCGGCGCGCATTCGCTACGGCGAACTGCCAGAGCTGAATCGGAAGCTGGCGGAGCGCGAGCAGAAGCTGACCGAGTTGCACCGGGATGGCGGGGGCTTGCTGCGCGAGGAGGTCACGGCGGAAGAAGTCGCCGAAGTCGTCAGCAAGTGGACCGGCGTGCCGGTGGCGCGGATGCTGGAGGGCGAGAAAGAGAAGCTGATGAAGATGGAGGAGCGTTTGCACGCGCGCGTCGTTGGTCAGGATGAGGCCGTGCGGGCGGTGTCGGACGCCGTACGGCGAAGCCGGGCGGGGCTGGGCGATCCGCAGCGGCCGATTGGTTCGTTCCTGTTCCTGGGTCCGACGGGCGTGGGCAAGACGGAGCTGTGCAAGGCGCTGGCGGAATTCCTGTTCGACGATGAGTCCGCGTTCGTGCGGATCGACATGAGCGAGTTCATGGAGCAGCACAGCGTGGCGCGGTTGATCGGCGCCCCGCCGGGATACGTCGGGTATGAAGAGGGCGGGCGGCTAACGGAGGCCGTGCATCGACGGCCGTACAGCGTGATCCTGCTCGATGAGATTGAGAAGGCGCATCGCGACGTGTTCAACGTACTGCTGCAGGTGTTGGATGACGGGCGCCTGACCGATGGGCATGGCCGGACGGTGGACTTCCGGAACACGATTGTGGCGATGACGAGCAACATCGGGAGTGAGCTGATTGCCGCTGCTGCAGACGAGGCACGCAGGCACGGAGGCACGCAGGGACGCAGGGGGGCGGCGGCGGACGATACGTCGGCCGTGGATTTCGAGATCGAGCTCAAAGTGAAGGAAGAGCTGAAGCGGCATTTCCGGCCGGAGTTCCTGAACCGGATTGACGAGACGATCATCTTCCACCGTCTGTCGCGCGCGGACCTGCGCGGCATCGTGGATCGGCAGGTGGCGCTGCTCCAGCAGCGGCTGGCCGGCGGCACGGGCTCTCAGCCGGTCGGGCTTAAGCTCATGCTCACGGATAAGGCGAAGGACCAGCTTGCCCAGGATGGGTACGACCCGGTCTACGGTGCGCGGCCGTTGAAGCGGCTGATTCAGCAGCAGATCGAGAACCCGCTGGCCAAGCGCATCCTGCACGGCGACTTCGCGCCGGGCGACACGATCTTGGTCGATTCGGACGGCGAGATGTACTCGTTCGCCAAAGAAGTGGCGGCAAGACCTGCCTGATCAACGCTGCCCTGCATCGGCCAGTGCGCGACGAGGCACAGGTGGTCTGACCTTCGCCGGCCACGCCATCGGTGTCAGCACAGGCGCCGGAATACCACGATCTGCAAGGCAGCCGCGAGCAGCAGGATCGGAGCCATCAGAATGCTGCCGAAGTAGAGGACGGCGTAGATGCCACCGCGCCAGAGCGTGGCTCCCATTGTCATGCCCGCTGGGACCGTGCCGGAGATAATGCACGTGTAGCTGCGCCAGCCCGCGGCATCGCTGGCCCGGTATAAGCTGATCAGCAGCATCGCCACCAAGACGAATCCCAGCGGCGAGAAGAGCCAGCGTAGTGGTTTCATGGCCATGCTCCCGAGCGCGATTCGTGCCAGAGCGGGCCCTGCACGATGCTGTACAGCAACACTGCGTCGCCCACCTGATTACTCGCCGCATAGCGCAGTCCAGCGCTGTCACGGATCGGGAACGCCGCGAATTCCAGCGTCGTGATCAGCTTCCGCTGGAACTCGGCGTCGCCAAACGCACCGGAGGCGACGCAGGCCAGCCCGCTCGAGCCGGCGCTGATGTCCAGGCCCGGGACGATCGGCCCAGAATCAACATCCGCCGCGTTCTGCCAGGAAGGTGGCCATTCGCGGGCGAAGCCGAATCCGAGCAGCTCGCGCCCGAGTTCACGCTTCGCGCCCGCGTACTGCTCCGCTGCAAACGCCGGATCGACTAGCTGGAGACAGTGGGCGGCCATCCAGATTGATGATCCTTCTGGCCCGTCGCGTGGCTCGCCGTACCACGTGAAGCTCGACAGCAGGAGGCCGGTCCAACTGTCCACGAGCTGCTGGCGCGCGATCTCAACCCAGCGCCGCGCGAACGCGCTGTGATCCGTCCCGCCGCACGCGTCGCTGATTCGCATGGCCGCCAGGGCCATCGTGTTGCAGAACACCCAGCATTCATCCGGATAGCTTTCGGCGCACAGGACCGGACTGGCCTCCATGCGCTCCTGGATAACCCGCAGGCGCTTTGCCAGCGCCAGTTCAAAGCGTGATTCCGGGCTCACTGTCTGCCGCACCGCCAGCATCAGCGCGATCTCGCTGTCGACAAACTGGCTGCGGGCCGGCTGCTGCTGCCACGCGCCACTGAGCGCGTAGGGCATCAGGAAGTGGAGCTGCCCATACTGGGCTTCGATGCGCAATGTATCCTCGAGCATGGCATCGATCGTCCGGAGGTACTCTGGCGCCTGCTGCACCTCACGGCGGCTGAGGTTCGCCAGTGCCAGTACCAGGTACGTCCGGCCCATCAGGTCCCACTCGGCGTTGGTGGTGCGCATGTCGGCGCGCTGTGCGGCCATGTCATCCTGGAGCTGCCGCAGGTGGTACTGAGCCATCTCGCGGGCGCGAACCGGCGTGCTGGTGCTCCCGGCGAGTTCAGTGAGGCGGGGTCGAAACAGCACGTGGACGGTCGGCAGCCAAATCGCCGCCGCGATGCACAGTGAACCAAGGCAGCCGACAATCCTGACCCCGGTTGAGTTTGGCATGCGGACAGTATACGGGCGGATCGCAAGAGAAAGCGACGGATACGCAGTCCACGTCGCAGCAGGGCCCCGGCCCATCACTGCACAATCAGATTCGCGTCCCTCGTCGACGAGGCGGACAGGCACTCGCCCGACCGCGCAATCGCCGGCCGGATTGACCACCGGCCCCCGTGCCTACTTCCCGGCGATCGCGTTTTGACTGCCTATACTCCTCACTGCGGGCCGTGAAGAGTCCCCGACTCAGGAGGCAGGCACATGCGTCCATCATTGAGCAATCTCTCTGCATTGTTCAGCGGGCTGTTGCTGATCGCGACCGCAGCGAGCGCGGCTCCGATCTACTACCAGGCGGTGTTGTCAGGGCCGGCCGAAAGCCCGCCGAACGCGTCACCCGGCACGGGCCTCGCGCTCGTGGATATCGACGTCGTAGCGCACACGCTCCACGTAAATGTCGAATTCGCCGGGCTGCTGGGCAACAGCACGGCGGCGCACATCCACGCCCCAACAGCAGTCCCCGGCACCGGCACGGCGGGCGTCGCCACGATGCTGCCGACTTTTCTGGGCTTCCCGGCCGGCGTGACCGCCGGTACGTACGATGCCACTTTCGACACGAGCGTGACGTCGACGTATAACGCTGCCTTTGTGACGGCGAACGGCGGGACGGCGGCCGGCGCGGAAGCCGCACTGGCGGCCAGCATGGCGGCGGGCACGGCCTACTTCAACCTTCATTCGAATGTTTTCCCCGGCGGCGAGATTCGCGGGTTTCTGACGCTGGTCCCGGAGCCGACGGCGCTGGGTGCGCTAGTCGCCGGCGCGCTGTTTGCGTTCCGCCGCCGCTGATGCCGTCACGGGTGGCAGCCGCAACGTTGTGTTGAAGCGCGTACCACGGCTGTGCCGGCCGCGCGGCGCGGAGGCCGCGCGGTCGGCGTACCGTAGTCGTTCCGCTTCATTCGGACTTCGTCTCTGCGGGCTTTTCCTCGTCGCGCTTCTCGGTGGCGAGTTGCGCGAAGACGCGCTGGCCGAACTGCTCCGCGACATGCGCCAGGCGCCAGCGGCGCACGTCGAGAACGCTGTGCTTGCCCTCGGCCGTCTGAATGAAGACGAACGGCAGGCAGACTTCGACAATCAGCACGGGGGTCGGCTCGCCCTCGGGCAGGCGCGCAATGCGCACGAGCTTGTCGCTGTCGGCGTCGAGGCACTCCCACGCTTCACGGATACGCTCGCTGACGACGTGCAGCGGCGCGACGTACTGGCCCGGCCGGAGGTCTTCCGGCGCGACGGCCCGCGCGATGTTCAGTTCATAATCCATGTTCGCTGCCTCCCGCCCGGCGGGGGCGCACAGTCAGGGTTACCCGAAAGAAACCTTCGCGAATCGGACGAGGAACCGGCCGCCGACTAGCCGAAGGCTGGCCGGTCATAGCGGGCGCAATCCGTACTTGTGGCGCGCCACCGCTTGAGGTTGGTCGAAATGTGCAGGACCGGGCACACATCGGGCTCCTTGGAAGAGGCGGGAAGATAGCGAATGTGCCCGGCGCATGTCAACGAAAATCCGCGGGCTGGCGGGACAAATTCACGGCCGGGACGGCCGTGCCACCCGAGGGCCGGAGCATCCGCCGCTCGCTACCAGTAACGCTCGAAGTGCAGGTTGCCGCGTGTTGTGCGGTCGTCGGTGACGAAGCCGCGATCTTCGAGCAGCTTCTGCACCGCGTCAATCATGTCGGGATTGCCGCATAGGAACACGTGACACTGCGCGGGGTCGAGCGGGGCGCCGACCAGCGCGTGATACGTGTCTGGCTCCAGCACCGTCTGCACGCGGCCGCGGCGGCCCACCCACGGGCTGTCAGCCGGTTCGCGGGTCGCAAGCGGAATGTAGACCACCGTCGGATCCTCGCGGGCGATGGTTTCCATCTCTGCCCGGTAGCCGAGATCGGGGCTGAAGCGCACGCCGTTGATGAGCACGAATCGTCGCCAACGGTTCTGGCCACGGTAGGTCCGCAGCATCGACAGGAATGGCGCGATGCCGGTGCCGGTCGAGATCATGACCAGGTCACGGTCCGGCGGCGCCAGGTCGATGCTAAACTCGCCCTTCGCTTCGGTGTCCATCCACAGCCGGTCGCCGGGGCCGATTTCCCAGAGGCGCGGCGTCAGCTCGCCGGCCTCGACGCGGACGACGAAGAATTCCACGGTCTCGGTGACGAGCGGCGAGGAGGCGATGGAATACGCCCGGCGGGTGAGGCGGATGCGGCCGGGTTTCGCGGTTGGTCGCGAGGCGGCGCCATCCGGCGCCGGCGGACGTGGCAGGCCGAGCCGCAGGAACTGCCCCGGGGTGAAGGGCGGCACGGTGCCGGAGTCCGGGCGGACGCGAACGATGCTGAGGATGTCCGTGAGGTCTTCGCGGGCAACGAGGGTGGCGTTGGTCGGATCGGCTTCCATTCGCCTATTCTACGCAGCGTGGCGGGGCGTCGGAAGTTGTCGGGGGGTGTCGGGCCCGATCGACGGCGGGTGACGCGTGAGGCGCGACGGGCGAGAATGGCGCCAGGGGAACTGGAGCCGACAGGAGGTGCCGGGTGGCAAGGGCGATGATGCGCGGCGGACGGACTGGGGCGGTGTGGGGGCTGGTCTGCGCGCTGGGCGCGGCGGCGTACGCTCAAGACGCCACGCAGCCGGCGAGCCAGCCGAGTGGCCCGCCGGCGTCGCTGGCGGGATTCGCGGACGATGGCAAGTTCCAGCTCTATGTGAACGACGACGCTGTCGCGACGATCGAATTTACCTGGACTAAGGACGGGCGTTTCGAAAACACGCAGGTAATCTCGACCGCGGGTCAGACGGTGACGCGCCGGCTGAACATTACGCCGGACGATGCGGGCATCTGGAAGCGGATCACGCTCGACACGGCAAAAGGCCCGGCGACGCTGGAGCGCGCGGGCGACGTTGCCCGGCGGACGATCGGCGAGTCGGTCACGAACATTTCGCTTCGGGCCGGGGCGGTGCTGTTCGAGAACACGGCTCCGGCGCTGACGAGCATGGCGGTGCGGGCATATGACCGGCAGAAGGGCGGCAAGCAGACATTGCCGGTGTTCTTCGTGCCGAGCGCGGTGGCGGACGCGACGCTGGAAGCGTTGCCCGCAGAGACGCGCACGATCAAGGGGCGCCCAACGCACTTCGCGCGCTTTACATACGGCCTGCCCGGTGTGGATGCGGCGCTTTGGGTCGATGAGGACGGGCGCACCTGTCTGGTCGACATTCCGGCCCAGCACGCGGCGTTTGTGCGCGAAGGGTACGACGAGCTCCGCAAGTCTGCGACGGCCGCCAGTCAGGCAGCGCCGGAACATGAGATCAAGGTGGATAAGGACGTTCGCGTGCCGATGCGCGACGGCGTGCACCTCGCGACGGATATCTATCGGCCGGACGCCGGGGGGCGTTTCCCGGTCATCCTGACGCGCACGCCGTACAAGAAGGACATGGCGGAGGTCACGGCGCGCTACTACGCGCGGCGTGGGTACGTGTTCGCGGCGCAGGACTGTCGCGGGCGGTTTGGGTCGGAGGGGACGTGGGAGCCGTTCATTCACGAGGCGGACGACGGCTATGACGCGATCGAGTGGCTGGCCGCGCAGCCGTGGTCGAGCGGCAAGGTCGGCATGGTGGGTGCATCGTACGGCGGTTGGGTGCAGTGGTGGGCGGCCAGCCGCAAGCCGCCGCACCTGGTGACGATCCTCCCGAGCGTGTCGCCGCCGGACCCGTTTTACAACGTGCCGTACGAGTACGGCACGTTCTTCCTGACGGGCGCGGTGTTCTGGGCGGACGTGCTGGAGAGCGAGGCCACGGCGGACATTTCGGGGGCGGCGATGGCGAAGGTGCGGGGCAAGGACTACCACAAGCACCTGCAGGCGCTGCCGGTGATTGAGCTGGACAAGGCGGTACTGGGGAAGGAGAACCGCTACTGGCGCACGTGGATCGCGCACCCGACGAATGACGCGTACTGGGCGCCGGCGAATTTCCTCGACCGGCTGAAGGACGTGCGCATCCCCGTGTTTCACCAGGCGGGGTGGTACGACGGCGACGGCATCGGCACGAAGCTGAACTACCTGCGGATGGCGAGCCATGGGGCTCCGTACCAGAAGCTGGTGGTCGGACCGTGGGGGCATACGCAGGATGCACAGCGCGTGACGCAGGGCCGCGACTTCGGCCCCGAGGCGGTGATCGATTTGCAGGCGGAGCGCTTGCGCTGGCTGGACCACTGGCTGAAGGGTGCTGACAACGGCGTCGCGAATGAGCCGCTGGTGAGCGTGTTCGTGATGGGAGCGAACAAGTGGCTGCGCGGCAACGTGTATCCGCTGCCGCTGACGCGCTTCGAGAAGTGGTATCTGGTGAGCGGCGGACATGCGAATACGTCCACCGGCGATGGTCGCCTGTCGAATGAGCCGCCGACCGGGGCGACCTCGGACCAGTACACGTATGATCCTGGCGACCCGACGCCGGACCCGAATTTCTTCACGGGCTTGGATGTTTCGGAAGGTGCAGAGCGGTCGGTTGATGACGAGAAACAGGCGCGGGAAGTGTTCCATGAGAACACGACGCGGGCGCGGAAGGACATTCTCGTGTACACGACGGAGCCGCTTACCGAAGCACTGACGATTGCGGGGCCGGTGTCGGCGGTGTTGTACGCCGCCACGACGGCGCGCGACACGGATTGGTTTGTGCGGCTGATGGAGGTCAGCGAGGACGGGCAGATCTTCCCGCTCGTGGAGGGCCGGCTGCGCGCGCGATTCCGACAGTCGACGATGAACCCGGAATTGCTGGAGCCGGGGCGCGTGTACGAGTATCAGCTCGACCTGTGGCAGACCGGCATCACGATCCCGTCGGGGCGGCGGCTGCGCGTGGAGGTCGCGTCGGCGTCCTTCCCAATGTTCTCACGTAACCTGAACACCGGCGGGCATAATGAGATGGAGACGGACTACGTCGCGGCGGAGCAGACGATCTATCACAGCGCGGAGTATCCGTCGCACGTGCTGCTGCCGGTGATCCCGGCGGTGCCGTAGTGGCCAGCGCGGGCTGGCGTTGCCCCCAGAACCCGAAGCGGCAGCGCCGGGTCCGCGCAGCGGGTGGGGCGGCCTCGATGTCTGTGTGATCGAGCGGGGCGCTCGCTGGCGCTTCGGGCTCGGATTCACGCGGCTAGAAAATGAAGTCCGTCGACAGGAACTTCGAGTGTCGGCCGCGGATGATCTCGGAGACGAGTTTCTCGTTGGCGTCGTTGGCCTTCGCGGCGACGAGACTGCGGATGGAGAAGACACGCAGCGCGTCGGAGACGGAGAGCGTGCCCTCGGCGGAATCCTTGCGGCCGGTGAACGGAAACGTGTCGGGGCCGCGCTGGCACTGGCTGTTGAGATTCACCCGGCAGACCTGGTTCACCAGCGTGTCAATCAGCCGGCTCATGCGCTGCGGCTCGTTGCCGAACAGCGCCGCCTGTTGCCCGACCGGGCAGTTGATCACCCAGTCGATGACCTCCTGCTCGTCGTTGTAGGGCAGCACCGGGACGACGGGACCGAACTGCTCAACCTGGCAGATTTCCATCTTTGGCTTCGCCGGGTAGAGGACGGCGGGGTAGAAGAACGTGTGGTCGATGACGCCGCCGCCGGGATTCATGATCCGGGCGCCGCCGGCGACGGCCTCGTCGACGAGCTTGCGCAGCCACTGGGGTTTGCCGTCCTCGGGCAACGGCGTGATCTGGACGCCGTCTTCCCAGGGCATCCCCGCGAGGAACTGGCCGACGGTGACGGCGAGGCGGGCACAGAACGTGTCCGCGACGCTGTGGTGCACGAAGATGATCTTGATCGCCGTGCAGCGCTGGCCGTTGTAGGAGAGCGCGCCGAGGGCGCATTCCTTCACAGCCAGGTCGAGGTCCGCGTGCGGCAGGATGACCGCGGGGTTCTTCGCTTCCAGGCCGAACACACATCGCAGCCGGTTGGGGCGGGGGTGCTGGTGTTTGAGCAGGGCGGCCACCTTGGCTGAGCCGATGAAGGCGAGCACGTCAATGTCGCCGCTTTCCATCAGCGGGCCGATGATCGTGCGGCCGTCGCCGTAGGCCGTGTTGACCACGCCGGGCGGGAACGACTCGGCGAACGCCTTGAGCAGGGGGGCGTGGAGGAGTACGCCGTGCTTGGGCGGCTTAAAGATGACGGTGTTGCCCATGATGAGGGCGGGGATGAGCGTGGTGAACGTCTCGTTCAGCGGGTAGTTGAAGGGGCCCATGCAGAGCACGACGCCGAGCGGGCTACGGCGGATTTGGGCGACGAAGCCCTGCTCGACGGCGAAGCGCGAGCTGGTGCGATCAAGTTCCTTGAGGGCCTGGACAGTGTCGCGGATGTAGTCGACGGTGCGGTCGAACTCCTTGCGGGCGTCGGGCAACGTCTTGCCAATCTCCCACATGAGCAGCCGGACGACCTCGTCGCGCACGGCTTCCATACGCGGGATGAAATCCTCGACGTGCCGGATCCGGTCAGCCACCGACATGCCCGGCCAGACGCCGCAGCCGTGGTTGTACGCTTTACGGGCAGCCGCGAGCGCCTCGCGCGCCACCTCCGCGGTCATCAGCGGATAGCGGCCGAGGGCGAAGGGCGTGGGGCCGCCGGGCCCGTCGATGCACACGGGCGAGTGCACTTCCTCGCAGGGCCCATCCCAGTCGCGGACCTGGCCGTCGATGAGGTAGCGTGCCCCGGCGCGGTAGTACTCGACCCGCATGTCGGCGGGAATCTGCGTCAGGGCGGCGGGGAAGATCTTGGCGGGTACGCTCACGCGCGTTGGCATGTTCGCTTCCTCGCAGGCCGCCGCCGTGGGGGTCGGGTTAATTGACCGGGTTGGGCGGCGGTTGATTGGTCAGCACTGCGATCACGTTTTGCGCTACCATCTGCGACATCTTCTGGCGCGTCGCCGTGGCCGCGCTGCCGAGGTGGGGGAGCAGCACGACGTTGGGCAGTTCGGCCAGCCCGGGGGTCAGCCGCGGTTCGTGCTCGTACACATCGAAGCCGGCGGCGGCGATGCGCTTGTGACGCAGCGCCTCCACGAGCGCGGCCTCGTCGACGACCGGGCCGCGCGCCGTGTTGATCAGGATCGCGGTCGGCTTCATCGCGGCGAACTCGGCCGCGCCAATCATGTGCCGTGTCTGCGGCGTAAGCGGCACGTGGATGCTCAGCACGTCGGCGGCGGCAAGGGCGTCGCTCAAGGGGACGCGCTGCGCGCCGAGGCGCTCATCGAGCAGCGGGCTGGGCTTGTCATCCACGTACACCACGCGCATCCCGAAGCCCTGCGAGCGCAGGCCGACCGCCGTGCCGATCCGCCCGCCGCCAATCAGCGCCAGGGTGGCGCCGGTCAGTTGCAGCCCGAGCAGTTGCATGGGGGCCCAGCCGGTCCACAGCCCCGCGCGAACCAAACGGTCGCCCTCGACGACGCGGCGGGCCACGGACAGGATCAGGGCCCACGCGAGATCGGCCGTCGCGTCCGTGAGCACGCCGGGTGTGTTCGTCACATGCACCTGCCGTGCCGTGCAGGCCGGTACGTCGATGTTGTCGAATCCGACCGCGAAGTTGGCGACGATGCGCAGCGAGGGGCCCGCGGCCGCGAGCAACTCCGCATCGACCCGCTCGCTGAGCATGGTGACGAGGGCGGCGGCGCCGGGCACGCGCTCCAAAAGCGCAGCACGGGTGGGCGGATCGTCCTGGTCGAAGACGTCGACGAGGAAGCCCGCGTTGCGCAGCAGCTCCAGGGCCGGCGGCGGCACGCGGCGCGTGATCAGCACGCGGGGTTTGCTCATCGGTCATCCTCCGGCGCCCAACACGCCTGCACGCACGGGTGCGGGGCAACGCGTCGCACGGATCGCCTGCGGCGCGTGGCCGCGGCGGGGCACTACCTGGTCTTGAAGTAGATCTGCACCGACTCGCTCTTGTCGGCCGAGAGCGTCAGGACCAGGAGGTACTCGACGCCCGGCACGAACGCGACCCGGTCGACCGTCTTGTCCTTCTTGTCGAGGATCTTGAAGTCGGGGCCGAGGTTGCCCAGGTCATAATCGACGTTGGGCTTCATCTGGGCTTCGCTGTCCTGCCGGGCCGCGTAGATGACATAGTCGGGGATGTCCGAGAAGTCGGCCTCGAACTTCTGGTGGACCTGCATCGTCACGGACTTGATGAAGCCGAACTTCTTCGGCTCGATGATCTCGTAGCGGAAGACCGGCGAGGTCGAGGCTTCCTTGTTGATCACGAACGGGGCGTAGCCGCTGAGGCCTTTCCGCAGCGTGCTCTGCTTGGCCTGCTCGCCATCGAGAAAGACCCGCAGGTTGCTGTCCTTGCGGAAGAGATTCTTGGTGACGTTGAAGCCGGTGGAGGCGCCGCTCGTCGCGCTGCACCCGCTCGCCAGCACCATGCCCACCAGTACCGTCGTCGCGGCAATCAATCGCGTCATCATCGGTGAATACCTCGCTGCCGAACACCTGGAACACCGGCGAGACGCCATCCGTAGGCCCGCCGGAACGCGAACCACACCCTGAGGGCCTGTTAGTGTAGCCGCCCCGCCGGGTACGACAAGCCCCGCGCCGCCCGCTGGCTACCGCCATCCGGCGGCCTCAACCGCGCGTGCCGCCCCGGCCACGTCCTCGAGGAGGCGCTGCTCAGCCGGGCTCAGCGTGACGTCCCGCCGCCCCATGACCGTGCGGGCGATGTGCACAGCCTTGTCCACGCGGCATTCCGTCATTCCGGCGTCCGTCAGCCACGCGAAGGACGGGACAAATTTCGGCACGGCGCTCGTCGCGAACACGTGCGACGCGACGCCGATCACGCACCCGGTCGGCAGGATCGTGCCGATGCCGGTCTTGCTGTGATCGCCGATGAATGAGCCGATGAAGCACTGCCCGGTTTCCACGCCAACGCCGTTGAGGCTGACCCGGATGGTGCCGTAGGTATTCTTGAGGTCGCTGGTGATCGTGCCGGCCCCGATGTTGACCCACTCCGCGACGAAGCTGTGGCCCAGGTAGCCTTCGTGCTGCTTGTTGGCATAGCCCTGGAAAATGCAGCCCGAAATCTCCCCGGCCACGCGGCACATCGGTCCGACCGTCGTCCCCGGCCGCAGCGTCGCCCCGGTCCGCACGATCGAGCCCGGACCGATGTAGCCGGGGCCCTGGATGACGGCATTCGCCTCGATCAGCACATCGCGCTCGATGTAGACCGGCCCATCCTCGGCATCCAGCACGGCGCCCGGCTTGATCCGCGCACCACGCCCGAGATGGATCTGGTCGGCGTGGACCAGGTGTGCACCGGGGTAGATCTCCCCCTCATGCTCGCCGCCGTTGCGGCACTGCCGGCGCAGCTCGCCCGCATTCGCGAGGACGAGGTCCCACGGGTACTCGAGCAACCGAACCACGGCCGGCAGGGGCGCCGGCCGCAGGCGCGTCGCCCACTCGCCGAGGGCGGCGGGGTCCCGGAGGATCGCCGGCGTGAGCTGGTTGAGCTCGGCGGCCGCGACGCTGCAGGCCACCAGCTCGCCGTTGTAACGCCAGGCGCAACCCGGCGGCGGCGGCGCGATGTCGCCGGAGACCAGCGCCCGCGCGTTCAGCAAGCACCAATCGGCGGCGGGCTCCGCTTGCTCCAGCGGGCAGCGTTCGGCGACCACGTCGGTGAGGGGGGCGCGGACGAAAGTCCGGGCAAGCCGACCGCGGACATGGCTGCGGACCTTGTCGATCAACCGGTCGCGGCCGCAGCGCAACTCGAAGGCGGGGCGCAGCCACGTCAACGGCAGGAGCCGCCTGTATCCGTCGTCCTCGAACAAGGCGATGTTCATTTTGTAGGCCCTGCGAGCACGTCTCTCCGCCGTGCGCGGCCGGCGCCTGCAATCGCCCGCGCCGGCCGAGCCCGTTGCGTCGGCTAAATACACTATCGGCGTCCCGGACCCGCCCGTGGAACCCGCTAAAACGGGGCAGGTCCGCCTTCGGCTCGCCCGAATGTTAGCGGGACGCTACACTTTCGGCCATGTCCATTCCGCGCACGGCCCAGCCGGTCAAGCTCTTCGCCGGGCTCCTCAGCGGCGACCTCGACTTGTTGCGCCGGGCGCGGCAGTTGCTGGCCAGGCGTTTCGGGCCGGTCGATCTGGAAAGCGACATTTGGCCGTTTGATCACACGGACTATTACGCCGCGGAGATGGGACCGGGCCTGCAACGGTGCTTTTATGCGTTTAGGCCGCTGGTGAACCCGGACCGGCTGGTGGAGATCAAGCACGAGACCAACGCGCTGGAGCTGGAGATCGCCGAGCAGTGTCTGCTGTCGGATATCCCGCGTCCGGTAAACATTGACCCTGGCTACCTGGACCTGACGAAGCTGGTGCTGGCGACGACGAAGGACCGCGGGCACCGCGTCTACCTTGGGCACGGTATCTACGCGGAGGTCACACTCCAGTATGCCCGCAACGCGTGGCAGACCTTCCCGTGGACGTACCCGGATTACGCCCAGCCGGACTATCACGCATTCTTCCTGAAGCTGCGCGAACTGTATCGGCAACAGCGCGCGTCGGCGCCGCCGGCGGAATCGGCGGCCACGGGGGCCGCATGAGTCGCGTCGCGCTGCTCGCGGTGCTCGCCGGCGCCACCCTGGCCGTGCTCGTGTTGTCGGCAGTGCTGACGGTCGTCGCACGGAAGGTGGCGCTGCGCATCGGCTTCGTGGACCGTCCCGGCGGGCACAAGTCGCACAAAGAGCCCACGCCGTACGCCGGCGGCTGCGCGATCTTCGTGTCGGTGCTGCTGGCGCTGGGCGGGGCGCTGCTGCTGGCGGCCGTCGTACCGCCGGCGTGGCTGGAGGACACCTTCGGCGAGACGCTCCGCGCGTACGTGGGCGGCATGCGCGAGAAGAGCGGGCAGTTGCTCGCGATTCTGGCTGGGGCATTGGCGCTGCACGTACTGGGCCTGTGGGACGACAAGCACCCCCTGCCACCGGTGCGGAAGTTGCTGGCGATCATCGTCGTCGCGTTGTTCGTGGCGGTGGTGGGGCGGGTGCGGGTGGCGGAATTCTGGGGCGTCGAGGCCTCGGTGACGCTGACGACGGTGTGGTTCATCGTGATCGTCAACGCGTTCAACTTCCTGGACAACATGGATGGGCTCAGCGCCGGCGTGGCGGCAATCGGGCTCTTCTTCTTCGCGGCGTGCGGATTGATGGCCGGGCAGGTGCTGGTGCCGGCCCTGGCCTGCGTGGCCCTGGGTGCGATCGGCGGCTTCCTGATTTTCAATTTTCCGCCGGCGCGCATCTTCATGGGCGACGCGGGCAGCCTGGTGGCGGGCTACCTGCTGGCGTGCGTGTCGGTGTTGACGACGTACTTTCAGAGCGGCCACGGTGCGCCGCCGTACGCGCTGGCGATGCCGCTCGTGATCCTGGCGATTCCGCTGTATGACTTCTCCAGCGTCGTAATCATCCGGCTGCTCGAGGGGCGCAATCCGATGAAGGGCGATCAGCGGCACTTCTCGCACCGGCTGGTCGAGCGTGGCCTGTCCCGGCGGTTCGCCGTCCTCACGATCTACCTGGCCGCGGCCACCACCGGCCTGACGGCCACGCTGCTGCCGGGGGCGGACCTGCGGCGAACCGTGACCCTGGGCGTCATCGTACTGATGGTGCTGGCGATCGTTGCCATCCTGGAAGCCCCGTTGCGCAAGAAGCCATGAAGAGCGCCGCCCGCCCCATCGCGGCCGCCGTCCCGGAACCTGCTGCGTCGTGGGTGGACCGCGCCCTGTTCTGGGCATTGCTGGCGCTACTGGGGGCGCGTCCGCTGCTCAGCGAGACGTTCGAACCCCTCCAGGTCTCGTTTCTGACGGCGCTGGAGGTGAGCGGCGGACCGACACCCGCGACGACCGCGGTGCTAGACAGCCTGCTGCTCGCGGCGGCGGCGTGTGCGCTGGCTCGCACGCGGCGAGGATGGGGCGGGGCCATCGCGCTGGGCGTCACCCTGTTGACGATGGCCGTGATCGTATCGTCGTGTGTGGCGGGCGAGCGGACGCTGGCGCTGCTGGCGGGGGCCGATCTTGTGGCGCTGGTGTTGGGAGGTGCGGCGCTTGTCAGGCTGGCGCGGGCCCGGTGGATGGCGACACTGCTGGTGGCCGTGCTGCTGGCGACGGGGATCACGACGGCCATCAAGTGCGTGAGCCAGGCCCTGTACGAAAACCCGCAGACGCGCGCACGCTGGGAGACCGTCTACAAGCCGGCCCTGCTGCGCCAGGGCTTCGACCCGCAGGATCCGCTGTTCATTAACTTCGAACGCCGGATGCAGGCCGGAGAAGCGTACGGCTTTCTCGGCCATCCGAACATCACCGCCTCGGGCCTCATGATGTGGCTGCTGGCGACCGGCGGGGTGCTGGGCGGCGCGCTGGGGCGGCGGCCGCTGCGCAGCGTGGCGGGCCCGGCCGTGGCGAGCGCAGTGTTGTGCGCGTCAGTTGCCGGCGCGCTGTGGCTGACCGGCAGTCGCGGCGCGGCAGTCGCGGCGGCAGGCGGGGTGCTGCTCCTGCTGTGCCTGGGCATGTGTGCGGCGTGGGTGGCGCGGCACGCGCGGGCCGTATTGCTGGTGGCGCTGGCGGGTTACGCGGCGCTTGTGGGCGCCGGGGTCGCGTACGGGCTCCAGCGTGGCACACTGCCCGGGGCATCGCTCGCGTTTCGCTGGTACTACTGGACGGCTGCGGCCCGGGCGATCCAGGACGTGCCGCTCACCGGACTTGGACGTGAGAATTTCGCGGAGGCTTACACGCGCTACAAGCCCGCTGAAAGCACGGAGGAAGTGCGGAACCCGCACAATCTGTGGGTGGGGCTCTTGGTCGAGCTGGGGCCGCTGGGACTGGTAGCCGGCATCGTCCTGTGTGCCGGCGTGGTGCTCGCGAGTATGCGCGCCCTTGCCCCGCCCGCCGCGGACCAACCCGCGGCGGGCGGCGTGACCGCGGGCCGCTGTGTGCCCGTGGTGGCGAGCGTGCTGTTGGTGCAGGCAGTCGCGTCGGCGACACCATTTGGCGCGCCGGGCGTCGCGCTGGTCTGGGGCCAGGAAATCGCCGCGGTGTGGACGCTGGCGCTGCTCGTGGCGCTGTGGCTGCTCGATGTCGTCACGCGCGCGCCGAACGGCCGGGCGTGGCTGGTGGCCGGGCTGTGTGCCGCGCTGCTCGCGGCGCTGGTGCATGGGCTGGTGGACTTCGCCCTGCTGACGCCGGCCGGACTCGCCGTGGGCGTCCTGTGCGCGGCAGGCGCGGTGACGCTGGGAGGCGCCCGGACCGCGGCGGCCGTCCCGGTGGAGTCAGCGCGCACCTGGCGCGGACACGTGCCGTGGTTGTTGGTTGGCGGCATGACCGTGGCACACGTGCTATTTGTTGTCTGCCCAAGCGTGGCGACGGTGAGCGCCCTGAATGCGCTGGATGCAGCCTTGCGCAGTGGCCGGGCAGACGCGATCCCGGCCGCCGCGGCGCGCGCGGCCGCCGTGCCCGGCGGTGGCTCGACGGCGGCACGCAGCGCAGCGCGTGCCATGCTGCAGCTCAGTCACGCGGCGCCGCCGGAGATCGGCCGGCGGCAAGAATGGGCGCGCCAGGCGCAGGAGTATGCCCAGATTGCATGTGCGCGTAATCCGCGTGATCACACCAGCCAGGCGGTCCTGGCCGGGATCCACGAGGAACTGGGCCGGTTGTACGGCGAGTCTGGGGCGCGGCAAGGCTCGTTGGACGCCTGGTCCGAAGCCGCGGCGGCGTGGGAACGGGCCGTGTCGCTATACCCGACCAGTCCGCGACTGCGGATCTCGGCGGGCAAGGCCTGGCTCGCGGTGGGGCGGGCGACGGGGACAGCCCTCGCCGCCGAGCGCGCGCGCGGCCATTTCAGGGAGGCACTCCGCATTGATGACCTCTGGCCCTCATACGAGGTCATGCGCCTGCGCCCGGCGGAGCGGGAAGCCACGCAACGGTTACTCGACGAGCCGGGACCGGAGAGCGCCTCGGACACGCGCCCGACGACGGCCAACACGGACCCGGCGACGGAATAGTGGCCTGCCATGTCGCTCGCGCAGTATCAGCGCTGGTCGTGCAACTCCGTGTAGCCGCGCGCGAGGTAAGCGCGGCTGAGATGCTGCCCGATGTGGTCCCACGGCAGGCGCTCCGTGAGGGGGCGCTCCCGGTGCGCGTAGAAGGCGGGGTCTACGCCGGCCGTGGCAAACGCGTTCTGCCAGCGCTCGATCGAGAAGCGTTCGGTCCAGGCATCGAGCCGCGCGCCGCGCCGCCAGGCCTCGAGAATGGCCGGGCCGATTCGCCGATCGCCGCGCGCGAGCACAGCCTCGAGGATGGCCCGTTGTGGCGGCTGCATGGCCAGGCGCACCGCGGAACGCTGGGCGTGCTTGCGGGCCTGCAAGCGCCGCCGGACGGAGTCGAAGTACGCGGCGGGCGGCTGGGCCATCCACTGTAGCGGGGTGAACGGCTTGGGTACGAGCCAGGCGACGGACGCCGTCACGGCGGCGGGCGCGAGGCCCAACGCGCAGCGTTCGCGACTCACCGCGACACTCAAGTCGTAGATGCGATCGATGTCTTCGGGCCGCTCGTTGGGAAAGCCGGCCATGAAGTACAGCTTGATGCGGCTCCACCCGGCGGCGTACGCGGCGCGCGCGCCGGCAAGCAGGTCGGCGTCGGTGACGCGCTTGCGGATGGCCCGCCGCAGGTCGTCCGAGGCCGCTTCGACCGCCATCGTCAAGCCGCCCTTGCGGACCGAGCGGGCCATGGACGGGATATCCTGGAGCATCTTGTCGACGCGCAGCGAGGGGAAGCTGATGTTGGTCATGCGGGGCGCGAACCGGGCGTTGAGCTGCTCGGCGAGGGCGTGGAGCTGGGGATAGTCCGCCGTGGAAAGTGAGAGCAGGCCGATCTCCTCGTGACCGGTGGCCCAGTAGGCGGTCTCCGCGAGTTCCAGAATGCGGGCCACGCTGCGCAGGCGGAGCGGACGTTTCGTATACCCCGCGTGACAGAAGCGGCAGAGATTCGGACAGCCGCGCATGATCTCAAGGGCGATGCGGTCATGCACGGTGTTGATCCACGGGACCAGCGGCCGCTCGGGAAACGGCGCCGTCTCGAAGTCCGGCGCATGGCAGCGCTCGATGACGTCAGGCAGCCCCGGCAGCGTGGGCCGCAGCTCGGCCAGCGTGCCGTCGGCGTGGTACGAGGGCTCGTAGAGGTTGGGGGCGTAAACCCATGCAAAGCGGCGCGCCAGCGCGGGAATCATCGCCCGGCGCGGCAGGCCGCCGGCCTTGTATTCGCGAACCGCGGCGAGCAGTTCCGCGAACGCCTGCTCGCCGTCGCCGATCACCACCAAGTCGAGAAACTCGGCCAGCGGCTCCGGGTTGTCCGCCTGCGGGCCGCCGGCGATGACGAGCGGATCATCGTCGCCGCGCTCGGCTGCGCGCAGCGGGATGCCGGCGAGGTCAAGCAGATTCAGCACGCCGGGGAAGCCCAGCTCGTACTGGAGTGAGACCGCGAAGATGTCGGCGGAGCGGGCCGGCTGGCGCGTGTCCCAGGTGAAGAGCGGCAGGTGTTGGCGGCGCATCAGCTCTTCGGCGTCCCACCACGGGCAATAAACGCGTTCGGCACAGACGCCGGGTGTGTGATTGGCGATCCAGTAAAGAATCTGGCAACCCAGGTGGGACATTCCGATGGTGTAGATATCGGGGAAGGCGATGACGACGCGAACTGCGGCCGCCTCCCAGGCGCCGGGCTGAACGAGCTGGTTGACTTCGCCGCCGATGTATTGCGCCGGCTGCCGGACATGCGGCAGAAGCTCGTTGCTGACGCGGTCGGCGAGTGTGGGTTGCTGCATGTGCCGGGTACCTGGGTTGGAAGCGCCGCCGCGCGCGTCTCGCGGGACGGCTACGTGATGAGGCGCCGTGACGGGCCGGCCGGCGGCTCGGGTCGGCGCGGCGTGCCGCGCTGGCCGCGCGCGGCGGACGGGGCCGTCGTCGATTTTGGCTTGCGGCGGCGGGGCGGTCGCTCGGCGGCGGCGGCCGCTTTGGCCGCGGCGGCGCGCAGGGCGGCCAGCTCACCGGCGGTGAGGCGGCGCGCGCTGCCCACCGGCAGCCCGTGCAGCAGCAGCGGCCCGATCTGCGTGCGTTTCAGCTTCCGGACCGGGTGGCCGAGGCGCACGAGCATGCGTCGGATCTGCCGATTGCGGCGCTCGCGCAGCGTGATGCGCAGCATGGAGCGGTCTTGTCCGGCGTGCAGAATCTCGACCTCGTCGGCGAGCGCCTTGCCCTCCGACAGAAAAACGCCGGTCTTCAGGCGGGCCGGCAGATCGGCGGGCGCGCGGCCGCGGATCTCGGCCTCGTACGTCTTGGGCACGCCGTAACGCGGGTGCGTGAGGAGCTGGGCGAGCTCGCCGTCGTTGGTCATGAGGAGCAGGCCGCTGGTTTCCGCATCCAGGCGACCGACGGGAAAGAGCCGCGCGGGGAGGTCCGGCAGCAGGTCGACGGCGCGGGTCCGACCGGCGGGGTCGGTGTTCGTGCACACGACGCCCTTGGGCTTGTGCACCATGAAGTAGTCGGGGCGGCGCGGTCGCACGCGCGTGCCGTTCACGACCACGCGGTCGTGCTCCGGATCGACGAAGGCCGGCAGACTGTCCACTACCTGGTCATTGATCAGCACGCGGCCGTCGAGGATCAGTTCTTCGGCGTGCCGGCGCGAGGCGACGCCGGCGTCGGAAAGGAATTTCTGCAGGCGCACACGGCCGCCGGCGCCGGACTCTGGCGCGGGGGCGCGCGTGTGGCGTTGGCGCGGCGTCCGGGTCACGGCTCGCTCTCCGCGCGCTCGCTTGCGGCGGGCTCATTCGCCGGACGCACGTTCTGCACGGTCTCGCCAATTGGGCGTTCGCCCTCGGGCCGCTCGGGGGTGACCTCGGGGGCCGGGGCCCCGCCGAACTGCTCCATAATGACCGGCGCGGAGATGGCCTGGTCCGCGTTGAGCGCCGCGAGGATCCGCACGACGCCCGAGTAGTGCAGGCCGAGACCCCGCAGCCGGTTCGCGTCGTCGCGCACCGGCAGATCGGCGAGCGACGTGATGAGATCGACCACGCGCGGGGGCAGCACGATCTGTTCGGACATCCGGCCCCGCCGCTTCGCGAAGACCCGCAGATCATCCGCCCCATCCACGGTGTGGATCGTGACGGATTCGTCCGCAGGCACGTAGAACACGGGCGGCGTGACCGGGGCCCGGCTGCCGAAGACCGCGATGCGGGGCAGCCGCGTGCGTCGGACGTAGATCAGCGGCGCACCCGTGGAATCCACGACGTCCAGGATGAAGTTGATCTGGTCCTGGTCGAGGATGTGGCGGAACGTGACGGACTGAATGCTGGGATGGCCGCGCTGCAGCAGGGCCTCGTACGCGGCGATCCGGATGCCTTCGTCCGCGTCGTTGAGCAGGGGCGCGAGATGCGCGCCCACTTGCGGCGAGTTGCAGTCCCCAAGCGCGCGGATGGCCGGCAAACGCAGCTCCGCCCCCCCGGGCGCCGCGAGCGCGGCGAGTACCGGCAGCGCGCCGAGATCGCCGAGCCGCAGGCCGGTGCGCGCGGCGGCGAAGCGCAACGCCGCGTTCTGGTGCGTGTACAGCGGCTGCAGATCGGCGACGATCGTGCGTCCCAGACCCTCCCAGGCGGCCGTGACGCGCTCGAGGTCCGCGCCGGCGAGGGCGGCGGCGTTTAGATCGGCGAGTCGCTTCGCCGTCAGCGCCGGCTGATTGTCGAGGTAGAGGTGGGCCACCAGTTCACGAAAGCGGCTGGGGTCGCGCGCCAGCGCGGGTGGCGTGTGCAGCTCGAGGTAGCCGGCGCTGATGGCCTGCGCCGCCGCGGGCCGGTGCCCGAAAGCCTCGTTCACGCGCCGCTGAATCGTCTGCGCAAGCTGGTAATTCGGGCGCAGCAGCATCAGGCGGATCGGACGTTCCTCGCGCGAACGGCCGCCGCCGAGCACGTAGCCATGCCGCGGGTCCGGCGTCGGGTCGACCGCGTCGGGCAGGGGATTGACGAACACCGGCCCGGCGCCGTCGGCGAGGATCATGCCGGCCACGAGACCCTGGCCGCTTGCCGCGCGATCGAAGAAGCGCATCGCCGTCGGCAGCAGCATCCCGCCCTCCAGGGACTCGGTCGAAGTGCCCGGCAAGGCCCGCACTTCGAGATCGAAACGCGCCCCCTGGCGCGCCCCGATCGGCACGCGTCCGGTGACCTCCACCACCGCCGTGTCGAGCGAGTCGATCATCTCGCTGGCGGAGGGGCGCTGCTTGCGGGCTCCCTGGCCCGACGGCCCCAGCTCCTTCGACAGCAGATCGACGAGATAGTCGCGGATCACGGACGGGCAATCGCGGCTGCCGCGCCCGTTCAGGCCGACCACGAGCCCGAAACCCCGCAGCGGTTGTGCGTCGACGCTGGCCACCACGGTTTCGGCCCCGATCATGCCGGTTCGCAGCGCGTCTTCACCGACGGCCGTTTTGGGGGCCGGGGCCGGCTCGGGCGGCAACGCGCGCGAACCAAACCCCTCGCAGCCCGCCAGCAGCACCAGCGCCCACAGCCACCACGCGGCCCCCGGCCCACGCCGTCGCATCGGGTGCTCGACCAACTCGCGCTCACGCATTGCGAATTCCTTCATCGGGACTGCTGGCCGTCCCACGCCGGCCGCATGGCCGGACCTCGGCTCCGGCCGCACGGCGTCGCGCGGGACCGCCTGCACAGAGGTCCATCGCCACGCCCCGGCGGTAGTATAGCGTCCACGCGGCCCAGGCACATCGCCGGGCGGCTTGACCTTGCGGGCCGCAGTCCCCATCGTACGGCCGTGGCGGCGACGGCCTCAGGCGCGCACAGGGAGCGAGACATGGCAAAGGTGGCAGTGATCATACCGGCGGCGGGGGCGGGGCAGCGGTTCGGCGGGCAGGTGAAGAAGCCGTTTGCCCTGCTCGACAACCGGCCAATATTCATCCGGGCGCTCGAGCTGTTCATCAACCGCGACGACGTGTGTCAAAACATCCTCACCGTCGCGCCCGAGGACTACGACGTCGTGAGGGAGAAGTACGCCGCCAACATCATGATCATGGGGATCAAGCTCGTGAAAGGCGGCGCCGAGCGCTACGAGTCGGTGCGGGCAGCGCTCGCGGCGGTGGATCCGGCCGCCGAGCTGATCTGCGTCCATGACGCCGTCCGGCCCTGCGTCCTGGAGGCGTGGATCGATCAGGTCTTCGCGGAAGCTGGCAAGAGCGGGGCGGCCATCCTCGCAGCCCCGCTGACCGGGACCATCAAGCGGGTGGCCGAATCCGGCGTCGTTGACGCGACGGTGCCGCGCACGGGTCTGTACGAGGCCCAGACGCCGCAGGTGTTCCGCCGGGATCTGCTGGAAAAGGCGTATGCCGATCTGCCGCCCGATTTCCATCCCACGGACGACGCGGAGGCCGTGGAGCGGCTCGGGCACGGCGTCACGATTGTCCCGACGGACCGCCGGAACCTGAAAATCACGCAGCCGGGTGATCTGTCGCTGGCGGCGGTGCTCGTCAAGGAAATGGGGCGCAAGGCCAAGGGGCCGGCCCTGGGGGCGTTTGGCGAAGCCCAGTGGTAATGGTCGGACAAAAACGCTAAACTTATATTGGCCTAACGTTTGGTTGGGGCGGCTGGCCGCCGGTGCTTTTGTTGCGCCGCCGGCGTGAGTCGCGGTAATGGAGTCTGGCAGGCGACATGACGCCACATTGCCGGCCGCAAATGCGAAACACCGGACGGGTGTGGGGGGCGATGTCCCTGCTGAGTGGCGTAGTGCTGATCGCGGTCGGTTGTGACTGGCCGGAGCTGAAGCTCTGGGACCCCAAGCCGGCGCCGGCCGCGGCGCCGGCCCCTCCGCCGCTGGTGTTGGACGGGCCGGCCCCGGGGGCGAACGCGCCCGTGGACCTGGTTCCCGCGGCGCGCGGTGTGGGGGCGACGAGCGCGGAACGCGTGCGGCTGGATGTGGTGCTGACGGTGCTGCGCGTGCAGGTGCCGTCCGGCCAGCGCGCGCAGGCCGAGCCGATCTGGAACCACCTGCGTGAGGACGTGCTCGACGCGCAGTCGGCGCTACGATTGCGGCAGAACGGGATCCGCGCGGGTGTTGGTCACACGCACTGGTGGGACGCGGTGAAGGCCACGCTGGACGCGGTAGAAGGCGTGCATTCCCTGGCGCTCGACCCGATGCGCGTGCCGCCCGACTATCCGGTGGCGTTGGAGCTGGACACGCAGCCGCGCGAGCAGACGCTGTTCTTCGTCGCGGAGGACGGGGTGTTGACCGGTGAGACCTGGCCGCAGAGCCGCAACGTGCTGCGCGTGAGCTACGGCCTGGATCGCGCGCACCCGGAACGCGTGCGGCTGCTGATCGTGCCGGAGGTGCGGCAGCGCCTGGATGGCTGGCGCTGGGTGCGGAGCGAGTCCGGCCTGCTGCCGGCCCCGGAGTACAACGGCCGGGCGTTTGGGGCGGCGGCGATCGCGGCCGACCTGGCGCCGGGCGAATTCCTGCTGGTGGCGCCCGGGGAGCAGGCGGAGCTGTACGGACTGCTCGGGGGCGTGTTTCTGTCGGGGGTCGAGGACGGGGAGCACTACGACTCGTACGTGTTTCTGCGCGCGGATATGAACCATGTCGCCTACCGCAACTAGCCCGGCAGCGCCCGTGGGACGGCTCGACCCGGCCTACCTGGAGAGCATGTTCCTCAGCGCCGGTTTCGCGATCATCGCCTGCCGCGCCGATGGCGAGGTCGTAGCCGGCAATGCGGCGGCGATGAAGCTGTTCCGTTGCGGCGGGCGGCCGCTGGGGGGACCGGTGAGCGCGCTGTTTCCAGAGGCGGATCGCGCCGCGGTCGAACAGATGCTGGAGACCGTGCAGAACACGCTGGAAGCCATCGAGCTGCGGACGCATCTGGGCGGCTCGGAGGCGGACCCGCTCGAATACGCGGTGTGGTTTACACCGGTGCTGGAGGCGGACGGCACGCTGCGCGGCGTGTCGCTGTGGTTCCGGGACATCACGGAGCGCGTGCGCCTGCGCCGGACATTGAAGGAGCGCGAGCGCCTGGCGTCGCTCGGCTCGCTGTCACGGGGGGTGGCTCATCATTACAACAACCTGCTGTGCTGCATCGCGACCAGCGTCGAATACGCCATCAACATGAACACGACGTCGGCGATGCGGCGCGCGTTGCAGCGCACCGCGGACGCCGTGTCGCGGGCGGCGCACATCACGCGGCAACTGCTGGCGTTTGCGCAGGCGGATCATCGCGAGGGTGATCTCGCCGATCTCACCGAGGCGGTGCTGTTCTACTGCGACGAGAACGAGGAGCGGCTCGGGCGGTTGCACATCAAGCTGGTGGTCGACTGGCAGGTGATTCCGACCGTGACGGTGCGGCGCGACCAGGTGCTGCTCATCCTGAACAACATCGTCGAGAACGCGGTCGAGGCAATGCCGAGCGGGGGCACGCTGACAGTGACGCTGGCCCGGCGCGATGACAACAGCGTCTCGCTGAGCCTGGCGGACACGGGGCCGGGGATCGATCCGCGGCATATGGAGCGAGTCTTCGAGCCGTTCTTCACGACCAAGGGCGAGCTCGGGGCGGGCACGGGGCGCAACGCCGGGATGGGACTCGCGGTTGTGCACGGCTTGGTCGGGGAAATGCACGGGACAATCAGCGCATCCAACATCCCCGGCGGCGGCGCGCGGTTCGACATCGTGCTGCCGATTCGCCGGGAAGGGTAGCGCCGCCGGTTGACTCGTCGGGATCGCGGGGGCGTCTACAGAAAATGCCGCACCAGCGTGTGCAGGAGGTAGAAGCCCAGCGCGATCAGGCTCATGCCGACGACGATGTTGATGAACGTGAAGACGGTGGCGCGCGGCAGCTCGCCGGCGTGGCGGGCGCGCGTGGCGCGGTAGACCAGGGCGACGCACGCCACGAGCGGCAGCATCATCCACAGCCGCGCCCCGGACGGCAGATTGATCGGGTTGACGAAGAGCCAACCCAGCAAGTTGGTCAGATCCGCCAGCGTCATGGCCCGGGCTCCGCTTCGGGGGTCGGGGTCATTTCACGCTGAAACGTCGGCAGCCCGCCAGTCTGGGCCCGCGAGATCGCGTCCAGGATGACGAGAATGTTCAGCAGGCCGGCGGTCGCGAGGTAGATCTGGGCGACATCCGACTCCGGGAAGTACGACATGTACCCCATGCGCGTCGCCGTGCGCAGATAAGATTCATACTGCTTGCGCTCATGGTCGTCCGGACTTTGTTGATTGGGCACGCGACTCAGGCCCAGCTCGCCGAGGACGCGGCCCTCGATGGTGTGACTGACGGCGAGCGACGGCAGCGTGTAGCCGCCGACGCACAGCTCGGCGAGAAAGAGCCACCGATTGGTGACCACATTGACCGAGGGCATGATGCCGCCGAAAGCCAGCCCGGTCAGGTACGGAAAAGTAACGGCGATGAAGCAGACGATCCCAAGCCCGCGGTGACCCAGCACGAAATGGCCGGCCCCGGGGATGATCCAGCTCAGCAGGCCGACCAGGATCGATTTCGTCGTCGTGTCAGGCTTCTGCGGTGGCAATGCGCCGGCCTTTCGTGGTCTCGATTGCACGGCGCACCGCGCCGCGCGGGGCTCACTCCGCCATCGGGCAGCCACCGTCGCTGCCACAGCAGTGGCCGCAGCCGCCCGCGGGCAGCCCGGCCGCACATTTCGTCGGGGCGGCGTGCGCGGAGAACACGCTGAGCTGCCGCTCCACGTTCCGTTGGCCGCACTTCGGGCAGGCGACCTTGCGCCCGGCGGCCTCCGAGGGCACCAGCTCCTCGAATGTCGTCCCGCACGCCGGACACTTGTACTCGTACATCGGCACGTCGTCGGCTCCCGTCACATACTCGCCGGGGCAGTATAGGAGGCCCGCGAGGCGCCCGCAACGTCGGTGGCCCCTGTCGAATTGTCGCCGGCTGGGGCAGAATACGACCCATGATGGACGCCGAGCGCGAGCCCCGGCCTGGAACGCAGGCAGCGCCCCCGGATGCGGAGGCCGCGCCCGCGCTGCTGCGTCGCTTCCTCGGCCGCTTGCGCCTGGGATATCAACGCCAGCGCGCGCCGGCGGCGGCCGGGGCCGAAACCGCCGCGCCCGACGACCGGCTGATGACACTGCTGCTGGCCGAGGCGGCCGTCGGCTACGTCGAACTGGCGGCGGTCGCACATCCCCCACAGCTCGTCGTGCTCGGGCCGACGCAGACGGGGAAGAGCACGGTTGTGAACCTGTTGCTGGGCAGGCCGCTGGCGGAGGTGAGCCCCCTGGCCGGCTTCACCGTGCACCCGCAGGGTTTCTGGATCGGGGCCGCGGGCCAGGCGACCGACTGGCTTGCACACCTGTTCACCGGCTGGCGGCGGGTCGCCCCCGCGGAACTGACCCGCGATGACCTCGAAACCTATTCCGTGAGCCTGGTCGACCCACCGGCCGTTTCCGCGTCCGGCTTGCTGTTCGACACGCCGATGGTGTTGCCCCCGTGCGTGATCTGGGATACGCCGGACTTCGATTCATTGGCGGCGCGGCAGTACGCGCGCGGCGTGCTGGAATGCGCCGCGCTGGCGGACCTGTACGTGCTGGTGCTCAGCCGGGAGAAATACTCCGACCTGTCGGTCTGGCGGCTGCTGGAACTGCTCACGCCGCTGGGCCGGCCGTTGGTCATTGTGCTCAACAAGTCGACGCCGGATGCGGAGGTGACCCTGCTGCAGTCCTTGCAGGAGCGGCTGCGCGAGCGCGGGCGCGCGTGGGGCGATGTGCCGGTGATCACGGTGCCGTACGATCCCGCGCTGTCGGGCGGGGATGGGGCGGCGGCCCGGGCCGCAGTACCCCCGCTGCATGGTGCCATCGGTCGGCTCTTGGCGGCGCTGCCGCGGGGCGACGCCGCACGCGGCGCCCGGGGCGTGCGGACGCTGCTGCGGAAGCACTGGGATGGGTGGCTCGGACCGATCCACGCCGAGGAGGCGGCCCGGGCTGAATGGCGGCGCATGGTGGCGGCCGCGGGGGACGGGTTCCTGGCGGCGTACACGCGCGATTACCTGGAGCATCCGGAGCGGTATGACAGCTTTCGGCGGGCGACCGTCGAGCTCCTTGGGCTGCTGGAGCTGCCGCGTGTCGGTGGCGTGATGGCGCGTGTGCGGCAGGCGGTGACGTGGCCGGCGCGGCAGATCCTGTCCGCGGGGCGCGCGTGGTTTGCGGATCGCCGGCCGCGGGCCGGGACGCTGCACAGCCTGGGGGCCGAAGTGGCCGTGCTGCTGGATACGCTGGATGGCCTGCTGACAGGGCTGCGGCGTGATGTGGCGCGGCGCTGCGGGCCGGGTACGCCGGGCTGTGCCGTGTGGCAGGCGCTGGAGCGCAAGCTGGAGCAGGATGAGTCGGCGCTGCGGGCCGGTTTCGAGGCGGCGATCCGGGCACACCACGAGAATGTGACGGGCGAAGTGCGCGCGGCGGCGAATCGTCTGTATGCCGAGCTGCAGAAGAGCCCGGCCCGGCTGGCCGCGCTGCGGACTGCGCGGGCGACGCTCGATGTGGGAGGTCTGGTGCTGGCCATGAAGACCGGCGGACTAACGCCGCTGGACGCGGTCTGGGCACCGGCCACATTCGCGCTCACGTCGCTGTTAATGGAGGGCGTGACCGGGCTGGAGCTGGGGCGCGAAGCGCGCCAGCTCAAGGCGCGGCAACGCGCGGCGGTGGCGGATGGCTTCGTCGCCGGCACACTGGTGTGCACCTTGAGCGGTCTTGTGAATGATCTGGACCCAGCCGAACTCTTCAACGTCCCGGCGGCGGAGATCGAGGCCGCGACCGCGGCGCTGCGGACGTGGGAGCGCGGCGCGGGCGGATCACGTGCCGGAGGGCCGCCATGAACGCGCGGACTGTCACGACGAGCGTTGGGCCCGCGGACTTCACGGCGCTGCTGCAACGCGCGCGGCAATGGGCAACGCAGGCCAGCGCCGCGGGCTTCCTCGACGAGGCGGACCTGGCGCGCTTCGCGGCGGTCGAGGCGGCCACGCCGGCGGACCTCTTCTGCGACCAGCAGGCGCGGCCGCTCGTCGTGGCGTTCTTCGGCGGCACGGGCGTCGGCAAGAGCAGCCTGCTCAACCGGCTGGCCGGCGCGGCGATTGCGCGCACCGGCGTGGAGCGGCCAACGTCGCACGAAGCCACCGTCTATGTCCATGAGTCGGTGGCTCTGGCCGAGTTGCCGCCTGACCTGCCGACCGACACGGTGCAGGTGCGCCGGCACAGTGCGGACGCGCAGCGCGGGGTGCTCTGGCTCGACGCGCCCGACATCGACAGTACAGCCGAGGAGAACCGGCGCGCGGCGCTGGCCTGGTTGCCGCACGTGGACCTGGTCTGCTACGTCGTGAGCCCGGAGCGCTATCGGGACGACGTGGGCTGGCGCGTGCTGCAGCAGCGCGGCCACAAGCACGGCTGGCTCTTCGTGCTGAATCGCTGGGACGAGGGCGATCCGCAGCAGGCGGCCGACTTCGCGCGCATGCTCAACGAGGCTGGGTTCGAGCAGCCGCTGCTGCTGCGCACCTGCTGCCGGCCCGGCCGCGCGTTGCCGTCGCCGGATGAGTTTGACCAGCTTGCACTCACGCTGGCTGCGCTGCTCAAGGCGCATGGAGTCCGCGAGCTGACGCGCCTCGGACACCGGGCGCGGGGGCGGGAGCTGGCCGCGGCGCTGGAGGCGGCGCTGCGCCGCTTGGGCGACGAGGCCGCCTGGGCCGCGCTGATCGCCGCCGCCGGCCAACGCTGGGACATCGACGCGCTGACGATCAGCGAAGGCGCCGAATGGTCGATTCGCGCGCTGGCGGCGCGTTTCGCCGCGTCTGAGGGCGGGTTGCTGGTCGAGCTGCGCCGCGGGCTGACGGCGGCGCGCGGCACAGCCGCGGCCGGTGCGTCCGAGGGCGGCGCGCTGGAGCTTCAGGTGGACCGGGTCGCCGGGCAGCTCTGGGACGATTGGATGCAGGCCAAGCTCGCGGCGTGCTGCGACGCGCTGGAGCTTGCGCACCGGCGGGCCGGACTGTGTGGCGAGCCGCTGCGGCGCCGCCTGGACGAGGTGGGCGGTGCCCTGGGAGCGCAGGTGGCGCAGCATTTGCGCGATCGCCTGCGCACCGCCTTGGCGCGGCCGGGCACGGGTCTGACGCGCCTCGCACGGCGTGCTACCGGGTTCCTGATGGGCTTTCTGCCGCTGCTGGCGCTCGTCTGGGTAGCGTGGGCGGTGGTCGTTGGCTACTACCGGGCCGTGCATGGCACCGCGCCGTATCGTGGCGTGGAGCTGGCAGTGCACAGCCTGCTGGTCGTGGCGATTGCCTGGGCGGTGCCGTTCATTCTCGACCGGTTGCTGCGGCCCTCCATGGAAAGGACCGTGGGGCGGGCGCTGCGCGCGGGCCTGCGCGCGGCGCTGGATGATGCCGGAGCGGCGATCGTGGCGGCGGTGCGCGCGTGCGAGAAGGATGCCGCCAGCCAGCGTGCCGCCGGTCAGGCGCTGCTGACTGCCGCGCGGCAACTGCTGAGCGATTCGGCGTCTGTGCGCGCGCCCGTAACTGCGCGGCTGATTTCGCGGGTGGCGGACGCCTCCCGCAAATAGGCGCGGGCTCAGACCTGGGCGGGCAGGAGCATCGCCGCAATGTCCTCGGACGTCGCCGCGAGCTTGATGTTCCTGGCGGGC
Source organism: Phycisphaerae bacterium (assembly GCA_017999985.1). NCBI lineage: Bacteria > Pseudomonadati > Planctomycetota > Phycisphaerae > Phycisphaerae bacterium. The sequence continues at coordinate 69,434 of JAGNKU010000010.1, forward strand.
ACGCCGACGACGGTCGCCAGGGCTGGCACGTCTTCGATGACGACCGAGCCGGCGCCGATGATCGACTCGTAGCCCAGCGTGACCTTGGGGATGATCGTGGCGCCGATGCCGATAAAGGTGCCCGGCTCGACCTTCACGCGGCCGGCGATGCGCACGCCCGGACAGATATGACTGCCCTCGCCGATCATCGTCTGGTAGTCGATGATGCAGCCCGTATTGAGGATCGTGGAATCGCCGATCTGGCAGTGCGCACAGACCACCACGCCGGCCGCGACGACGACGTTCCGCCCGAAGGTTGCGTTACGGGCGATCGCGGCGGACGGGTGAATCGCGTTGATGAGCTCGATCCCGGCGGCATCCACTTCACGGGCCAGGCCCCGGCGTACGCCGTTGTCGCCGATCGCGATGATGACGCCGGCGATGTCCAGCTCGCCGGCCAGGCGGGGCAGGTCGTCGATGGTTCCGAGGACCGGAAGGCCGTCAACGCGGCGGCCGCGGATGTTCGGGTTATTGTCGAGGAACCCGGCGACCTGGTGCCGGCCGGTCTGCAGCAGGATATCCAGGACGACGCGGCCGTGGCCGCCGGCGCCAAGGATGAGGACACGTTTCGGCGGACCGGGATGACGTTGGACGGTCAGCATGCTGCTCCTGGCCCCGGGGTCCGGTGGCTGTCGTATCTATCGGGTCGGCATGGCGTTGGGCGAAGGCGACGCGCGAAGTTCGCCGCCCGGACGGGGGCAAAACCCGCAAGCCGGACCGTCTGATCAGCCGATAACTTCTGCGAAGTTTCGCAGCCCCGCGCCCGGGAGCGAACCGCACGGCCCGTCGGGCCGTAAGCCCGGTGGCGGGTACTGCTTGGGCGCGGCGCCCGAAGTGTCGCGTTTGACAGATGTTTACGCAGGGGATTAGAGTGCCCGACCTGCGGGTATCCGTGCCTCCGTGCGGTCCGAGGCGCGGGTGCGCGCCACGTTCAGGTCCCTCCTCGGCGAGGGCGGATGGTTGTAGCGCGGATTCGGAGCAGCAGAGGAGTAGCCCATGCGGAACCGGCGAACGCTTGCAGTAGCTGTATACAAGCGCTGGTCACCTGGCCTGCTACTGGCGGCGCTTTGCGGCTGTGCGTTGGTCCCGCCAAACAGCTTCCTCGATCAGACCAAGGTCGGTCGGTTCCCGATTGACACCTACGAGGGCGGGATTCGGCGCGTCCTGAGCCCGCGCGAGACGCCTCCGGGCATCGCGGACGCCACGGATCCGACGCCGGATGATCTGGTCGCGGTGTACTCCGATTACCGGCTCGGGCCGGGTGACGCGGTCAACATTACGATTCAGGATTTGCTCACGAGCGGGCAGCCCTACGCGGCCGTGGTCGAAGTGAGCCCCCTGGGCGAGATTCGCATTCCGGACCTCGGGTCCATCAAGGTTGCCGGGCTGACGGAGCAGGAAGTCGAGCAGGAAATCACGGCCCGCCTGAAAGAGGGCGGGCTGCTGCCGCGTCCGGTCGTCGTGGTCATCACGCAGTTGAAACGTGGCCGGCTGTTCCACATTGTCGGCGCGATCCGCTCGTCGGGCGTGTATCCGATCAGTGAACCCGATCTGCGGCTGCTCGAGGCGATCGGCATGGCGGGGGACTCCGACGCCACCGCGCGACGTGCGTACGTGATTCGCCGTGCCGCGTCACCCGAGCCCCAGACGGCGCCGCCGACCGGTCCGGTCGACGAGGGTCTGGTGATTCCTCCGCCGGATGAGGAGGGTCTGCGGCCGGCACAGTTCATGACTCAGATCAGCAGCCCGCCGGAAGAGCCCGCGGTCGAAACGCAACCCACGAAGGACGAGCTGGTCGAAGTGCTGGCCCCCACGGAAGCGCCGGCGCAGCCCGCGACGGGCCAGCGACGGGAGCCGCAGTTCGAGCCGCTGGTGATCTTCGACCCCCAGACGGGGGCGGTGCTGCCGGCGGAGCCGGAGAAGGCGCCTGCCCCGGAGCCGCCCCCCGGGCCCGCCGCGGCGCCCGTGGCGGTGGAGGACGAGCCGCTGGATGAGCCGTTCGATTGGGACAAGACGGCGAGCCTGGGCCTCGAGCAGCGCGTGATCTCGATCGACCTGACGGCGCTGAAGGCGGGCAACCCGCGCTACAATATCGTGGTCCGGGACCGCGATGTGATCAACATCCCGGTGGACACCGGCGTGTTCTACCTGATGGGGGAAGTGAACCGGCCGGGCGTGTACGGGTTTGGCGGGCGTGATATCACGATCAAGCAGGCCCTGGCGATCTGCGGCGGGTTCTCGCCGATGGCGTGGCCGCAGCGCTGCGAGCTGATCCGGCGTGAGCCGGGCACGGACAAGCAGGTGATCCGGACCGTGAATCTCGACGCGATTTTTGCCGGACTGGAGGACGACTTCTTCTTGCGCGACGAGGACGTGTTGAACGTCGGCACGCACATTGTGGCGCCCTTCCTGTTTGTGATCCGGAACTCTTTCCGGTTCACCTACGGGTTTGGGTTCGTGTACGACCGCAACTTCGCCGACAAGGACGCGTACAGCAACCGGATCAACCCGGAAATCGTGGAGCAACAGCGGCGCGCCTCGCGCGGTTTGTCGTTCTGATGGTCAGGACCAGGCTGCATGGCGACTAACCCCGTAGCCCTCGCGTCGGAAACGCCGCGGATCCGCTTTGACCGCGGCGCGCAGCTCCGTGGCGCGCTGATCACGGTGGCCTTCTTCGCGGTCTTCTGGGACCAGCTCGACTTCATCCCGCCGGGCTACGGCGCGCTGGTGCATGCCTGGGTGTTTCAGCCGGACTGGAACCACGGCCCGCTCATTCCACTGTTCAGTGCCTACCTGGTCTATGAGCGCTGGCAGTGGATTCGCCGCAGCCCGGTGCGCTACGCCTGGTCGGGCATCGTGGTGCTGCTGGCCGGGTTGGGCATGTACCTGTGGTCCCTGTCCGGCAAGCTGTTGTTCGCGTACGCCGAGCCGCTCTCGATGATGATCACGCTGCTCGGGATCATCGTGCTGCTGTGCGGGTGGCCGGTGCTGCGGCACGCCTGGCTGCCCTGGATGTACCTGTTCTTCGCGATCCCGATCCCGCAGCGCATCTACTTCGCGCTGACCGACCCGCTGCGGCGCATGGCCGCGACCGTGGCCGCGACCGTCCTGGACGTACTGCCGGGCGTGGCGCTCGAGGTGCACCGCGTCGGCTCGAATCTGGAGTACAACTACCGCGGGAGTACCGGCGTGATCGGCGTCGCCGACGCGTGCAGCGGGATGCGGAGCACGGTGACGCTGTGCGCGCTGGGCGTGGCGGTTGCGTTCATGTCGGACCGGCCGCGCTGGCAGCGCATCGTGCTCGTGCTGTCCTGTGTGCCGATCGCGACATTCTGCAACTTCATCCGCGTGACGGTGACCTGCTGGTTGCACGTGTTCGTGGATCCCAAGTACGCATCCGGCCAATACCACATGATGCTGGGGCTGATCGTGATCCTGCTGGCGTTCGGGATCTTCAGCGGCCTGGGCTGGGTGCTGAATCAGTTGGTCGTGGAGGAGCCGGACACGGACGAAGCCGCCTGACGCCTGGAGGCGGCGGGACCGTGCCGGCCTTGCTCGAAAGTGATGGCCAGTTTGCCGGCGAAACAGACTGTCCCTGCGACATGGGCCGTGGTGCTGGCCGCCGGACGGACCGCGAGCGTGCGGTTCTGGGTCTGCCTGGCGCTGCTGGTCGTGGCGGCGGTGGGGCTGCAGACGGCCGCCACGCGACTGGGCATCTTCCTCCGCAAGGAGGCGGTGCCGCTGCGGACCTCGCTGCACGCGTTCGACGCGCGCAAACTGGGCCCGGAGTATGCGCTCAACGAGCCGATGATGGCGCAGCGCCAGCCGATGACGGAAGACATGGTGGACAGCCTCGGCACCGACGAGTACCTGCAGGTCTACCTGACGGACACGCGCAAGTCCGGCGGCGACCCGACCGCCATCGCCCAGCTCTTCGTGACGTATTACACCGGCAAGCCGGACCTGGTGCCGCACGTCCCGGACGAGTGCTGGCTTGCGGGGGGGTATGAACACGAATCCGAGGCGACGATCACGCTGCGCGTGCCGGGCGTGGGGGCGCCGGACGACGCGCTGCCGGTTCGCGTGCTGGAGTTCCGCGCGCGGCGCGCGGACCGGTTCCTCAGCGCGGGGCCCGACGTGGCGACCGTCGCGTACCTGTTTCACGCGAACGGCCACTACGCCACGACGCGCAACGGTGTGCGGGCGCTGTTGTCCAACCCGTTCGCGCGGTACGCGTACTACTCGAAGGTGGAAGTCACGTTTCTCAGCCAGTCCGGTGCGCGGGCGGACAAGCAGGCGGCGATCGACGCGCTGCCTGCGCTGCTCGGCAAAGCGCTGCCGGTGCTGCTGCGGGACCATTTTGATTTGCGTAAGTTCCCCGACGCGGCCCCGGCCGGCAGCGCGGGGCCATAAGCGAGGGCAGGCCCGATGGCCAAGCAAAAGCGTCTGAACAAGAACCTGGTCGCCTTCCTGACGGTGATGGGGGTCATCATCATCATTGCGGTCTTCACGCTGGTTGTCTACCAGGGGTCGCGGCGCGATCCGGAAGTGCTGGCGGAGAGCGCGCGGGCGAGCCGCGCTGCCAACGATCTGGACGAGGCGCGGCGCCGCTTCTTGCGCGCCTACGAAGCCAGCGAGCAGCGCGGCAAGCCGAACACGCAATACGTGATCGATGCCGCCGGCTGTCTGTTCGAGATGGGCGAGCTGCCGAGCTGGTACGGTTTGCTGGAAAAGATCAGTGCCAAGGTGCCGAATGATCCGTCGTTGATCATCGCGCAGCTCGAAGGACATTGGCACATTCGCGGGATCGTGGGCTTCGTCCTGAATCCGTCACTTTGGCGCGACGCGAGCGAGAAACTGCTCAAGCTGGATAAGGAGTCGCTGCTGGCCAAGACCAGCCTGGCCCAGGGGCTGTGGCAACTGGGGGGGCCGGAAAACGAGCAGCCCGCCGATGAACTGGCCCAGCAGGCCTTCGCGCAGGCGCCCACGGACCCGCGCGTGGTGCTGACGTATATCATCTACCTGCAGCGCCAGATGTCGGCTGACATCAGCGCGGCCCAAACCGCCGGCCGGCCGATCTCCGAGAGGCAGGCCATTAGCAAGAAGATCCTCGCGGACGCCATTGCCGTGCTGGAAGCCGCGCTGGCCGAGCACCCCGGCGATGTCCCGCTGGTCGTGGCGTATCGCGACGTGGTCTTGAACGCCGCGAACGCGCTGGCGCAGCTCGGTGAGGCAAACCAGGCGGCGGAATTGCGCGAGCGCGTCGGCGCGTGCATCGCACGGGCCGTGGAGCTGAATGCGACCCAACCCAGCCCCGAGTTGCTGCTCGCCCGGGCGCGCTACGAGCTGGAACGCTTCGACCTGGCGCATCCCAACCTGACACCCGCCGACATTCCGGCCCTGCGCGGCGAACTCGACGTGATCGAGCAGCATGCTCGCGAAGCCACCGCGCTGGACCCGGCCCTCTTCGACGGGTACACGCTGCAGGCCGAGCTCAAGCGTTTTGCCCTCGGCCCGAACGGCGAGGAGCTGTCGGTGTCCGAACGGCTAGACAAGACGCTGGCGATCTACGAAGCCGCCCGGGAACGCACGCTGACGCTGCGTAACCTGCGGGCCCAGCTACGGCAGGAAGACCGGCTGTTCATGCTGCGGCGGGCCTTCGATCTGGCGATGGCGCTGGAGACGCTGGACGCCAGCGGGCGCGGCACGCCGGCCACCTATGCGCGCGCGGACGTCCTCCTGCAGGACGCGCGCGTCAAGTGGCCCGAGCACGCGGTCACGTATTACATGCAGGGGCAGATGTTGATCGGGAAGGGCGACCTGATCGGAGCCACCACTGCCCTGGAACGGGCCTATGAGAAGGCCGAGCAGGATCCACGCGTGATGAAGGCCAACCAAGCCGCTTTCTGGCTCCGATTCGTCCGCGTGAATCGCCTGCCGGTTGACCAGTTGGCGGTGCTCTATGCCCGCCGGGACCAGTTCGGCGAGGCGGCGAAATACGCCCAGTTGGCCATGGACCAGTTCCGCGCCGCCGACCTCGTGCCGTCCTCGCAGCTCGTCGGGCTGCACGCCGAGATGCTCCGGCAGACCGGCGAAGCGCCGAAAGCCCTCGCCGTGCTCAATGATTACAGCACCGTCTATCCCGATGACCAGGCGCTGGCCGCCGTCCGCGTGAAGGTGCTCACCGACCTGGGCCGCGCTGAAGAAGCCAAGGCCTTGATGGGCAAGATGTCCGATACGGGCGTGAGCGCGCGCCTGTGGCGCGCCCAGCAGGCTGCCGAACAGGGCGACGTGGCGGAAGCTGAGCGCGTCCTCCGGGAGGTGCTGGCCGATGACGCGGCCACGGACGAGCAGGTTCGCGACGCCCTGCAGTCGCTTATTACGCTGCTTGATGACCATGGTCGTCGGCCGGAAGCTCGCCAGCTCGTCGACGAGTTGATCAAGGACCCGCCCCGCGGCGGCATGCAGCGCCAGCTCCAGGCGTACAAAATTGAACTCGAGCCGGACGATCCCCGGGCCTTGACGCCGCAGCAGCAGGCGGAGCTGGACCAGAAGCGCCTGGCGCTGATCGACGACATGCCCGAGGGTCTGCCACGCATCCAGGTCCACTACCAGTTCTACCGGGCGCGCGGCGAATGGGAGAAGGCCCTGGAGTACCTGGTGCAGCTCCGCGAGCAGTTGCCGGGCGAAGTCCGGATCGTCCAGGAGGAATTCGCCGTGCGGCTGCAACTGCGGCAGTTCGACCAGCTTGGGCCGCTGGTGACGCTGCTGTCGCAGTACAACGACGGCCAGGGCTTCGACGGCGCGGGCGGGGCGACGTACCGTGGCGACGTGGCGCTGGCCAAGGGCGATGCCGCGCTCGCGGTGCGGGAATATCGGCAGGCCATACAAGTGCTGCCCAAGACGGGCGAGCTGCAGATCAAGCTGGCCAAGGCCTATCTGACGCCCGCGCGCCCCGGCGAGGACCCGCGCGTCGACGAGGGCCTGGAAGCGCTGCGGAAGGCCGTCGAGATCAACCCGCGCAGTTTTGAGGGTTACGGCCTTTTGGCTGATGTATACAACCAGCTCGCGGAAAAGAGTTTTGGCGCTGAGAAGGCCGAGAACGAGCGGCGCTTCGAGGAAGCCCGTCAAAAGGCGGCCGCGCTCAATCCGAATCACCCGGTGGTCAAGGCCTGGGAGCAGGAAGCAGCCGAGGAACGTGACCCGCTGGCGGCCATTGCCACGCGCGAAGCGCGGCGGGCCGCCAGCCCGGACGACCCCGCGAACCTGCTCCGCATGGCCGAGCTGTACGTGCGCGCGTGGCGCCAGAGCGCGGACACGGATGAAGCCGCCCGCCAGCAACTGGCGGAGCGCGGCGCGGCGTTCTTTGCGGCCGTCGTGCCCGCGGCGAGCGGGGACGTGCAGGCGGGTCTGGCGCGGCAGGCGGCCGAGTTCTACCAACTGACCAAGCGCACCGACGAGGGTGCGGCGCTCTTGCGGGGCGTCGTGGAGACCAGCAGCGGCGCGCGGAAGGTCCACGCCCAGTTGCTTGTGGGCATGTTCTACGAGTCCTTGGGCAACGCCGACGCCGCGGAGCGCGAGTACCTGGTCGCGCAGCGGATGGTGCGCGAGGTGACCGAGGATGTGGAGACGCGGCGCAACCTGGACCTGAGCGTCGGCTTGGGCATGGCGCGCTTCTACGATCGCTTGCGACGCCTGGACAAGGTCGTGGAGACCTGCCGCTGGCTGCTGGACCGCATCGGGGGCGAGGCGGCGCAGGCGGCCGTGGCCCGGCAGGTGCGGCTGACTTTGCTGCAGACCTTGTTCAACGCGGGACAATTGGGCGACGCGGAGGCCGAGATCGCGGAGTTTCTGCGGCTGTACCCGGACGACCTGGAGGCGCTGAGCATTCGCGCGCAGGTGCATCTGCGCAACCACAAGCGGTCGGCGGCGCTGGAGGACCTGAACGAGATTCTGAAGCGCGCGCCGGACGACGTGCGGGCGCTGCACAGTCGCGGGCGCCTGTCGCTCGACCAGGGTCGCTACGACAAGGCGCAGGAGGACCTGGTCCGGGCGGCCGAGCACGTCGCGCGCAAGCCGCAGATGGAGTACGACGTCCGTGTGCACCTGGCGTCGCTCTACGTCCGCACGCAGCAGTATGACCGCGCGGCCGAGCAACTGCGCATGCTGCTCGAGTCGCTGGGGGCCCAGGGCGGTCGCGCCGAGCAGAAGCAGGCGGTGGTGGGGCAGCTTGCCCGCCTGCTCTACGGGGCGATGGATCAGTTCGACCGCGCGGCGCGCCTGATCAGCGAGTACATGGAGCGCTACCCGCAGGAGCCGCTGTGGCCGTTCGAGCTCGGCCGGCTCTACGAGACGCAGGGTGACAAGGCCGAGCGCGAAGCCAAAACGGCCGCCGCCCGAAACGAGTCGTCCCGCGAACGCGAGCGCCGCGATGCCGCCCGACAGAGCTATGTCACCGCCGCCGGTTACTATCGCCGGGCGGCGGAGCGGGCCGCCGCGGTCCAGGTGGGCGAGCGCGCCGGGGCCACGATCGCGCAGATCGGGGCGCTGACCAAGGCCGGCCGGGGTGCCGAGGGCGTCAAGTTGTACGAGCAGTTCCGTTTTGACGAGCTGCCGCCGGCGGCGCAGATGGTGGCGCGGGCGCGGATGGCGAGTCAGGCCGCCCGCGCGCTGGTCGCCATCAACCCCGATAAGGCGCGTCAGGAATGGCTTGCCGCGCTGCGCGACGCCGGCCAGCAGGACATCGCGCTCGCCGGCGATCTGGCCAACAGCCTGCGCGACACGTACGCGGCCCAGCCGGGAGCGAGCGAGGCGATCCTGCGGGAGGCGGTCGAGCAGAACGCCGCCGACCCCGTGATTTCCGAGCGATTGCGGATCGTGCTGGCGACGTACCTCTGCCTGAACGGCAATCCGGCGGGCGCGTTGCCGCTGCTGGCGGATGCGCTGACCCGGGTGCAGCCGGGATCGCCCGAGCACCTCAGCGCGCTGCTCACCCAGGCGCAGGCGCAGGAAACGTCCGGCGACACGTCGGCGGCCGTGGCGACCTACCGGCAGGTGCTGGAGCGGTATGCGGAGAACATCACGGCCCTGAACAACCTGGCGTATCTGCTGGTGACGGCCGAGCCGCCGAACTTCGCACCGGCCGAGGCGAAAAAGTACGCCGAGCGCCTGAAGGATCTCGTGGCGGGCAACGCGAACGCGGCCACGATGCTGGACACCATCGGCTGGGTGTATTTCAAGAACAACGACTTGGAGGCGGCGATCGCAGCGCTGCAAGACGGGATCGAATCGGGAGGTGGCGGCCCGGCGATCTACTTCCACCTGGCCGAGGCGTATGGCCAGGCGAAGCGCGACGCCGACCGGCGGGAGATCCTGCGGCGGGGCCTGGAAGAGGCCCGCGAGCGGGACGACACGGAAGAAGTCCGGAAGTTTGAAGCGGAGCTTGAGAAGAATTAGCGCGGCGGACCGCGCGCGGCCCTGGCCGAATACGAGGTGAACCATGAGTGCAACCGGCGGTTCCCAGCAGATTGTCCCGATGGCGGGGGCGCCCGTGCTGGCGCCGCAGATGGCCGGTGCGCCGGCCGCCGTGGGCGCCGCTGAGGAGGCGGCGGGCATCAGCGCGCGGGACGTGTGGCGCATCATCAAGCAGCGCAAGCTGCTGATCATCGTGACGATGTGCATCGCGTACCTGCTGGTGGGCATCGGCACGGTCCTCACATACCGTTTCTGGCCGGCCTACTCCAACGAGGCCTACGTGGAGCTTGTGCCGCCGCCGACCGGCTTCCGCGGCGTGCTCGAAGAGTCGATACTGCCGAAGGACTACATTGCGCTGCGCCTGGCGACGCACGCGGCGGAGATCAAGAACCTCACGCTGCTCCAGGAGGTGCTCGAGCAACCCGAGATCAGGGCCACGAAGTTCTACCAGTCGTACGGTGACAACTTCGACAAGTGCCTGTACAAGTTCCAGGACAAGTTGATCGTGGCCCCGGTGCGCGACACCTACCTCGTGCGGGTCGCGATCGCGGTGCGCGACCGCCAGGAGGCCCGCACGATCGTCAACACGGTCGTGCAGCGCTACGTGTCGCGCTCCACGAACCTCTTCATCGACGCCAGCCGCAACAAGATGCAGTCCCTGCAGGACACCCAGGCTGCGGTCTCGAACGAACTGACGCAGATTCGCCAGCGCATCCGCAACCTGCGCGAGCAGCGTGACATGCCCGCCCTGGAGTCCGAGCGCGAGGTCATGGTGCAGTCGATCGGCGTGTTGAACAACACGGTGTCGGAGCTGAAGGCCCGCATGTCGGACGTTGAAGCGCAACTGGCGACGCGCCACGGCACCGACCCCCGTAACCTCCCGGTCTCCGCGGAGATGCGCGTCGTCATCGAGGCCGACCCCGTGCTGCGCTACTATCGCCAGCAGGTCGAGGCGCTGGACATCCAGATGGAAGCTCTGGCCACCATCATGGGCCTGGAGCACCGGCAGATGGTGGTGATGCGCCAGCAGCGTCAAGGCTACTTCGAGAAGGAAGCGGCCCGCCGCGAGGAATTGACCGACGATCTGCGCAACCGCCAGGTCGAGTCCTTGGAACAGGAGCGGGCCCGCATCCGCAGCGTGATGATCGACGTCCAGGAGCAGCTCATCGAGAAACAGAACACGCAGCGCGACCTGGACGGGGCTATCCAGTCGTTCAACAACCTGACCTCGGATGAGGAGCGGCTGTCCCGCCAGCTTGAAGAGATCGAGACGGCCGTGCGCGAGGCGAAGAACACGCTGGAGATCCAGAGCCGTGAGGCCCGCCTGCAGGCCCGCCCTGCGGTCCGCGATCCTTACTGGCCGAGCCGGCCGAACTTCGTGCTCTACCTGGGCGGCGGACTGGTCGTCGCGGTGCTCATCGGCCTGGGCCTGGCGTTCCTCCGGGAACTGACCGACCAGGCGGTGCGGACGCCGATCGACGTGGCGCGCTACGGGCGCCTCTCCGTGCTCGGCAGCGTGCCGCAGCTCGCCGACGAAGAGGCCGACGTGGAGGAGATCGAGCTGGCGACGCGCCGCGCCCCGCAGTCGCTCGTGGCGGAGAACTTCCGCCAGATCCGCGCCCACCTGACCTTCAGCGGGCCGCTGGGTTCGCAGCAGGCCCTGCTGATCACGAGCCCGCGCCCCGAGGATGGCAAGACCGCCACGGCGATCAACCTGGCGGTCACCTTCGCGCAGGGCAATCAGCGCGTCCTGCTCATCGACTGCAATTTCCGGCGGCCGCGGATCCGCGCGGCCTTTCCCCAGACGCGCGCCGACGGCCTCAGCAACGTCCTCGTCGGCCAGCGCACACTCGACCAGGTCATCACCCACACCGAGCTGGCGAATCTCGATGTCATCGCCAGCGGTCCCATGCCACCCAACCCCGCCGAGCTCCTCGGCTCGGCGCAGATGCGCAGCCTGATCGCCGAGGCCAAGCAGCGCTATGACCGCGTCCTCCTGGACGGCCCGCCGTGCCTGCTCATCAGCGACGCCCTCGTCATCGCGACGCAGGTCGACGCCACCGTGATGGTGGTCCGCGCCGCCAACAGCTCGAAGGGCGCCCTGCGCCGGGCGCGCGAGCAGTTCCAGCGCATCGGGGCCCGCCTGATCGGTGCCATCCTCAACGGCGTGCAGGCGCGGCCGGGCGGCTACTTCCGCCAGCAGTACCGCGAGTTCTACGAATACACCAGCGAGGAAGTCATCCCGCAGGAACTCCCGGGTGGCCCGCCGGAGATCGACGCCGGCCCCGCGGCGCGACCGGATAACCGCGACGCAACCTAGGCGCGCCGCGCGCGGCAGTTGAGCTCACGGTGCGTGGTGCGGCGTGCGGGTCGTCCGTGTGCGCCGCGCCGCCGCACGGGTACGATCCGCCTTCATGGAACGGCACTTCAAGATCGTGCTTGCCTACGACGGCACCGACTTCCACGGCTGGCAGCGGCAGGCCGGCGTCCGCACGGTCCAGGAAGACGTCGAGGGCGTCCTGCAACGCGTGCTACGGCACCCGCTGCATGTGGACGGTGCCAGCCGGACGGATGCCGGCGTCCACGCGCGCGGCCAAGTCGCATGCTTCCTGACCACGGCGCCGCTCCCGGACGCGAACCTGGCCCGGGCGATCGCGCATCACCTGCCCGCGGATGTGGCCCTCCTGCATCTCGCCGCCGTACCGGCGGAATTCCATCCGTCCCGCGACGCGCGGAGCAAGCTGTACCGCTATCGCATCTACCAGACGCCGCAGCGGCCGGTCGCGGAGCTGGTCAGCCGCTACGCCTGGCACGTGTGGTGTCCGCTGGATCTGGACCGGCTGCGCGCTGCGGCGGCGACCCTGGTCGGCACGCACGACTTCGCGGCCTTCGCGAGCCAGGGCAGCCCGCGGGCGTCGACCGTCCGCCGCGTGCGCCGGATCGAGATCGCGCGTCGTTTCCACGAGGTGTGGATCGACGTCGAGGGTGACGGATTCCTCTACAATCAGGTGCGCAACATGGTTGGCACGCTAGTGGAAGTCGGGCGTGGGCACTGGCCGCCGGAGCGCGTGCCGGAAATCCTCGCCGGTCGTGAGCGGAGTGCCGCCGGCCCGACGGCGCCGCCGCACGGCCTCTGCCTGCAATGGGTCCGCTACGGGCCGCCGGGAGCTACACCGGATGGAATTGACTGAGCGCGTGGTGTTGGTGACGGGTGCGGCGCGCCGGATTGGCCACGCGATCGCCGAGTGCCTAGCCCGGGACGGAGCCCACCTGGCCGTGCACTACCACACGTCGGCCGCGGCGGCGGAGGAGACCGTGGCCGTGTGTCGCGCCGCGGGTGGTGCGGCGGAGGCGTTCGCGGCGGACCTTGCGGACCCGGACGCGGCGCGTGACCTCGTGCGACGGGTGCTGGATTGGCAGGGGCGGCTCGACGTCCTGGTGAACAACGCCTCCGTCTTTGAGCCGCAGACACTCGCGGATTTTGACGTCGCCGCCTGGGAGCGCACCCTGCGTGTAAATGTCACTGCTCCGCTGGTCCTCGCGCACGCGGCACACGCTGCCCTCCGCACCGCCCGCGGTCGCATCGTGAACCTGTGCGATGTCGCCACAGGGCAGTTCTGGCCGGACTACCTGGCCTACATCGTGTCCAAGAGCGCGCTCGAGACCTTGACGCGCGTCCTGGCGCGGGCGCTCGCGCCGGACGTCAACGTGGTCGGCGTCGCGCCGGGAGTCGCCGCCTGGCCGGAACACTACGACGCGGACACGCGCGCCCGTCTGACCGCCCGCATACCCCTGCAGCGGGCCGGCACGCCGGAAGATATCGCCGCCGCCGTGCGTTTCATGATCCGCGACGGCGACTACATCACGGGCGTCATCCTGCCCGTGGATGGCGGGCGTCATCTGGCATGAGGCCCAGCGAGCACTCCCGGCCCGGACGGAAGGCGGAATCGGCGGCCGGAATTCGCCGGGGCTGCGGGACGGCCGGGAGCGTATTACAATCTATAGTGACTGAAATCCTCGGAGGTGGCATGATGTTGAGATCATCAGCAGCCCACGGACGGTGCTTTCGCTTCCAGCACGCTTTGACCGCGACGCTGGCCGCCGCAATGCTCGCGGCGGGGGCTCCGATGGTGCGCGGACAAGCCCCGGTGGACACGCGCCTCGATCTGCGCCTGGATCGCGGCGTGTCGATGGGCCGCGGGTTCGACGCCAATCCGATGCTTGGCGGGGGCGGCTTCAACTATGCGCGTCCGGCGTCGCCGCTGGTCGGTGGCAACTTCTATGCGTCCGGCCTGGTCGGACGCGGGTTGTCGCTGCGCAGCTACTCACCAATTTCCGACCCCACCGCGTTCCAGGGCCCCCTCGGCAGCACATCGTTGTCGTCGTTCCAGCGCGACTCCGTTAGCGTGCTCAGCGCGCCGCTGGGGTCCGGCTCGTTTGGTCAGCCATACTATGACTCCGCGCGCACCGCGCCGTCCGCAGGGTTCCTGCAGGGGTTGGCCGGTTTCAGCAGCGTGACGGCCAGCTCGACGGACACTCGGCTTGCCCCCCGCATTGCCCCCCCGAGCGGGCTCACGGCGGCGATCGTGGGCATGCGGCCGCCTGCCGCGGCGCCGGCTGCCCAGACGCCGCCGTCCGCGCTGGCGACCTCCAGCAGCATCTTCGGACCGGAGATCCTGCCCCGGATTCTGCTTCCGACGCAGCCCGAGCAACCCTCCTGGGAGCGTGGCACGGCGGAGACCGACGTCGAACGGGGACTGGCCGCGCGCTTCTTCTCGCCCGCTGAAACGTCCCCGGGCTTCGGGTCGCCGGCGATCACGGACGCGCTGGCCACGCCGTTGAGCGGGCTGCTGCGGGCCGACTTGTACCCGCAGTTGGGCGTGCGGACTCCCGCCGACGCGGAGACACTGGCACCGGTGGCGCCGAGCCTGATCATTCCGGCCGCGGAAACGCCGGTCGCCGCGGCGACTCCGGTGACTCCGGTGACGGCGCCGCCGGTGGATCCGCGGGTGCTGCCGGGCTACGAAGTGTTCACGGACCTGCAGCTCGCGGCGGCCCTGCTATCCGATCCGAACCCGACTTGGTTTGACGAAATGCGCCGTGCCCTGCGCGAACGGCCGGAGCTGGCGCAGCAGGCCAGCCAGCAGATTGCCGCGGACGCCGCCCAGTTCCTGGACGACATGTTGCGTACGCCGCTGCGCAGCCTGACGGGCGGCGGCGAATCCGCGCTGAACGAGCAGATGCTGAAGGCTGAGGCGCTGATGCAGATCGGCCATTATTCGGAGGCCGCCGACCGCTACGACGCGGCGCGGCTGGCGGATCCGACGAATCCGCTGCCGCTGATTGGCAAAGCGCATGCGCTGCTCGCGCAGGGCAGCTATTCGTCGGCCGCAACCACCCTGGTGCAGGGCGTGGAGCTGGCGGATCGGATTCCGGGGCTGGCGGGGCTGCTCTTCAGCCGGCTCGATCTGACGGCGCTCCTGGGTGGCGGCGAGATCATCGACATCCGCCGCGCCGACATCATGCGGCAACTCGAGCGGCGTGAAGACGTGCGGTTGCGCTTCCTGCTGGGGTACCTGGAGTACCACTCGGGCGACCAGCAGCACGGACTGGAAAACCTCGCGCGTGCCGCGCGTGATCCCAAGGCCGACGCGGTCATCGGCCGCTACCCGACGCTCGTGCAGCCGCAGTCAGGCGCCCGCCCGCGTTCGGCCGCGCCCACGGAGGGGCCGCCGGCCCGCGCGACCGAAGAGCTGATCGTGCCGCCACGGCCGGAGTAAGTCGCGGGTGCGACGCCGCGCCGCGCGAGCGGCGCGGCCGGGGGTATTGGACGGCGAAGTCGGTTATGATATTCGTTTCGGCCGACGGGGCGCCGGCCGCGACACGAGCTTGGAAAGGGTAAGCCCATGAGACGCAAGGTTGCCTTCTCCGTCCTGCCGGCCTTGTGGCTGCTGACCGGCTGCGCGGATACCGGTACGGTGCAGGCCCTGCAGCAGCGCGTGATCGACGATGCCGACCCGGATGAGGTTCTCGTGGCGGCCACGACGATCCTGCAGCGCGAGTTCGGACGCTGCCGCGTGGACGCGTCCAGCCGCCGAATCACCACGACCCCGATCGAGTTCACAACGGAGCGCGAAAGCGGCACGGCCCGCGACCTCTACCGCGGCCGCTCCACGATGCGCCGCTCCGCGCAGCTCTACGTCGCGCGCACTGGCGGCCAGACCGTGGCGCGCATCCGCGTGGACGTCGAGCGCCGCGACACCGAGCGCCAGACCATCATGCAGCCCCAGGGGCATCGCCTCAGCGACAACCCCGGACAGGAAACGCCGATCGAAACCGACGCCGCCACGACCGCCCAGCAGAACACGGTCTGGACCTACGTCCGGCGTGATCGTACGCTGGAACGGGCGATCCTGGATGAGCTGCGCGAGCAGTTCGCGCGCCTCGCGGCGCCCGAGGAAGGCGCGTCGACCGAGCCGTCGCCGTCCGACCGCGTTATGCCCGCCGCGCCCGAGGGCGAACCCGTCCCTGAATAGGAAAGAGGAAGCACCATGGTGAATTTCTTGTCCCGCCCGCTGACGGAAACCGACCCCGAGGTCGGGGAGATCATCCGCCGTGAGGAGGACCGGCAGCAGAACACGCTCGAGCTGATCGCGTCGGAGAACCACGTCTCGGTTGCGGTCCGCACCGCCGCCGGCTCGGTATTCACAAACAAGTACGCCGAGGGCTACCCGGGCAAGCGCTACTACGGCGGCTGCGTCAACATGGACTCGATCGAGGACTTGGCGCGCGAGCGGGTCAAGCGGCTCTTCAACGCCGAGCACGCCAACGTGCAGCCGCACTCCGGCGCCCAAGCCAACACCGCGGTGTACATGGCTGTGCTCAAGCCGGGTGATACAGTGCTGTCGCTGGACCTGGCGCACGGCGGGCACCTCTCGCACGGGCTGAAGGTCAACTTCAGCGGCGCCATGTACAACATCGTGCCCTACGGCGTTGAGCGCGACACCGAGCAGGTCAGCCTCGCGACCGTCCGCCGGCTCGCACTGGAGCACAAGCCCAAGCTGATCATCTGCGGCGCGTCGGCGTATCCGCGGACGATCGACTTCGCCGGTTTTGCCGAGATCGCCCGCGAGTGCGGGGCGCGGTTGATGGCCGACATCGCCCATATCGCCGGCCTGGTCGCAACCGGGCTGCACCCGACGTCGATTCCGCATGCGGACTTCACCACGTCGACGACGCACAAGACCCTGCGCGGGCCGCGCGGCGGGATCATCCTGTGCAAGGCGGCCGATGCGGCCCTGGTCGACAAGTGGGTCTTCCCCGGCACGCAGGGCGGCCCGCTCATGCACACCATCACGGCGAAGGCGGTCGCGTTCGGCGAGGCCTTGCGGCCCGAGTTCAAGCAATATCAACAGCAGATCCTGGCCAACGCGCAGGCTCTGGCCGAGTCGCTGCGTGCGCGCGGCTATCGCCTCGTGTCCGGCGGCACGGATACGCACCTGATGCTCGTCGATCTGCGCGCCGTCCACCCGGACCTGACCGGCAAGCAGGCGGAAGCGTGGCTCGAATCCGCCGGCATCATCTGCAACAAGAACATGATCCCGTTTGACGAGCGCAAGCCAACGCAGACCAGCGGCCTGCGCCTGGGCTCGCCCGCCCTGACGACCCGCGGGTTCAAGGAAAAGGAAATGGGGATCGTGGCGGACCTGCTGCACCGGGCGCTGTCCGCCGGCGACGACGAGGCCGCGCGCACCAAGGTTCGCGGCGAGGTACGCGAGCTGTGCACGCAGTTCCCGTTGCCGCACGCATGAGCTGGCCGGCGCGGCTAATCCGCTGTAGCTCACCCGCGCTCCTGGGTGTCGCGCTGCTGGCGCTGGTCGGTTGCGCGGGTACGGGACGCGTGTACCTGGCGGCGCTCGACTTCCAGGCAATCGACCCGCCGGCGGGGGCCCCCCCGCGCTTCCTCGAAATCAACATGAACCACTGCTATTGGTGGACCGACGAGGCCGGCCGGGTGTGCGTGGCGATGGATTCCGAGCGGGCTCTGCTACTCGGCTCCGACTGGCGAATGCGCTTTCAGTTGTCGCTGACCTTGGATGAGCCGCCGGCGGGGCGGGCCCGCGATTACCGCGTGACGAACCGGCAGTGCCGCGCGGTGGCGCGGTTCGGGCCGGCGCAAAGCCGGTGGGTGTCGCGCTCGGGGGTGGTGGCGTTGTATCGCGAGGGGCCGGACCGGTTTCGCGGCAGCTTCCGGATGGACGTGGCCCGCGAGGTGCAGCAGTTGCTCGGCGGGTGGGGCCGCGCAAGCCGGTTCCTGATGATGGGCACGTTCACTGCGGTGCCCAACGAAGCGCAGGGCCGCCGGATCGCCGCCGCGGCCACCGCCCTGGATGAGCCGGCCGAGCCGCCGGAGAGCCAGCCGGCACCGTGACGAATACCGGGACACGGTCCGACACGTCGGCGTGTCCGCGTCCCGCGCGCCTCTCTGGGAGGCCAGCTCCGCTTGTGCGCGGCGTCCCGCACATTGGTTATGACGCCCCGGTGGGCGGACAACGACTGTAGAGCCGGG
Source organism: Phycisphaerae bacterium (assembly GCA_017999985.1). Taxonomy (NCBI): domain Bacteria; kingdom Pseudomonadati; phylum Planctomycetota; class Phycisphaerae; species Phycisphaerae bacterium. Next base: position 87,516 of record JAGNKU010000010.1, read on the forward strand.
AGCACTTCCGATATCTGCCCAAAAAACTCCCGGGGCCTGCGGGGAGCGGGCCCCGGAATGTGAGAGAGTAAGGAGGGGTATTGCGCATCCCTCGTATCGGCCATGCCGGTTGCGGTCTTGAATTGGCGGCCGTGCCAAGTGGCATTTCCTGCCGGCCACGCACGGCGTGGCTGCGCCGGTCGATGCCGATTCGCGCGGCAATGCGGACCGCGCAAAAATACTGTTCAGCCGCCAACGTCGCCGGTATCTTACCGGTCCAAGTGAGAGTGGGCCGACGTGCAGCGCGAGTACCGGGTGGTCCGCGGACCGTGACGGTTGGGCCGCACGGACGCCGCCGGTCCACAGGTTGCTGACGCCGGCGAGACGAGGCCTCAGCGGAAGGATGCGGTTTGGCGCGGTCGCCGTTCCAGAAGAAGGCTCATCTGGCCCGGGCGTGGCTGTCGCGGCACCCGGTCTGGTGCGCGTGGCAGGTGAACTATCGCTGCAATTTCCGGTGCGCATTCTGCCGGTACTGGGTGGATCCCATGGGCGACGCACCCGAGCTGAGCGTCGCCGATTTCCGCGCCGGCTCGGAAAAGCTCAGCCAGCTCGGAGCGCTGCTGGTGAGCCTGGCCGGCGGCGAGCCGCTGATTCGGCCGGACATCGTGGACATCGTGGCCGCCATCGGGGAGTGGCACTTCCCGTTCCTCACGTCCAACGGCTGGTTCTCGACGCCGGAGCTGGCGCGCGACATCTTCGACGCGGGGGCGTGGGGCGTGTCGATCAGCCTGGATTACGCGGAGGCGGAGCCGCACGATCGGCGGCGCGGGATGCCGGGGGCGTTCGCACGGGCGCTGCGGGCGGTCGAGCACTTCAGCGCGGCCCGGCGCTACCAGTGGCAGCGCGTGAACTGGATGGCCGTGCTCATGGAGGACAACCTCGAGCACATCGAGCCCATGATCAAGCTGGCGGCCGAGCGGGGTGCGTATTTCATGGTACAGCCGTACGGCGCGCGCAAAACCGGGGCGACGCGCTTCATTCACGCGAACGACGGCACGGTGAGCGCATACCTGCTGGAGCTGCGACGGAAGTACACGAATTTCCTGAGCAATCCGTATTTCCTGGCGCGGTTTGACGCGGCGCTCAATGGCGGCGTGGGCGGGTGCCGGGCGGGGCGCGGCTTCTTCAGCATCGATTCGACCGGTGATGTCGCGGTCTGCGTCGAGGAGCGGGCGCGGCCGGTGGCCAACCTGTACCGCGATTCGGCCCAGGAGATCGTACGGCGGATGCGGGCCGACACGATGGCACGCAATTGCACGGCCTGCTGGTACAACTGCCGGGGCGAGATCGAGAGCCTCTACGATCCGTGGGGCCTCGTGCAGAGCCTGCCGACGCTGCTGTTCGATCGGGGCCGGCCGCCGATGGCGCCGCGCACTGGCGCGGCGGTGGGCGAGCGCGTATAATTTTCACCCATGACGACCCGAAAGCGTGGAGCGCTGGTGGTGATCAGCGGCCCTTCGGGGGCCGGCAAGACCTCGATCTGCGACGAGCTGCTGCGGCGCATTCCGAATAGCCGGTGGTCCGTCTCGGTGACGACGCGGCCACGGCGGGGGCGCGAGGTGGACGGACAGCACTATCGCTTTGTGACGCCGGCGGAGTTCCAGCGGATGGTTGCTCAGGACGAGCTGCTGGAGCACGCGGAGTATCTCGGGCACCGTTACGGCACGCCGCGGCAGCCGGTGATGGAGGCCCTGGCCGCCGGGCAGGTGATCGTGCTGGAGATCGACGTGCAGGGCGGGGCCCAGGTGGCGCAGCGGCTGCCGGAATCGATCCGGATTTTCGTGCTGCCGCCGACGATGGAAACGCTGCGGGCGCGCCTGGAAGGGCGGCGGACGGAGACGGAGGCGCTGCAGGCCAAGCGGCTGGCGGAGGCGGACGGGGAAATCGCGTTTGCCCGGACGAGCGGGTACTACCCCCATATCATCACCAATGATATACTAGAAGATTCGGTAGCGCGGGTGCTGCAGATTATCGAGGACGAGACGCACGGATGATCGAACTACTGAAGAATGACGACATCATCGAGAAGGTCGGCGGGCGGTTCAAGCTGACCAGCCTGATCCAGAAACGCTGGCTGGAGCTGATGCGCGGCGCGCGCCCGATGGTAGAGCCGGGCGGCAAGACCGAGATGGAAATCGTCATGGAAGAGATCCTGCAGGGGAAGATCGCCATCGACTATGAGAAATCCGGACTTGCCGCGCCGCAAGCCAAAGAGCGCTAAGCCCGGGGCGCGTCCCACCGGGGCTGATCGGTCCGCGCCGGCGGACGAGCCCCTGCGTGGCTATGAAGTACTGGTCTGTGTGAGCGGGGGGATCGCCGCCTACAAGACGGCCGCGCTGGTTTCAAAGCTGGTCCAGGCGGGGTGCGGGGTGACCGTGGCGATGACGCGCAGCGCGCGGCGCTTCGTCGGCCCGACCACGTTTCGCGCGCTCACCGGGCGGCCGGTCCTGACCAGCCTGTGGCACGGGGACGAGCCGGGGGCGATGGAGCACCTCCGGCCGACGGAGCTCGCGGACCTCATCGTCGTCGCACCCGCGACGGCCAATGTCATCGGCAAGCTCGCCGGCGGCATCGCGGACGATCTCGTCAGCACGCTGCTGCTGGCGGCGGACAGCCCGGTCCTCGTGGCGCCCGCGATGAACACGCGGATGTGGCAGCACCCGGCGGTGCAGCGAAACGTCGCGTTCCTGCGCAAGCATGGGATCGAGCTGGTGGGGCCGGAAGACGGCTGGCTGGCGTGTGGCGTGGCGGGCCCAGGGCGGATGAGCGAGCCGGAGACGCTGCTGGCTGCGGTGAGCGCACGTCTCCGCACGCGGCAGCCACGGGCATAAATGGCGCCGGCGCCGTTGCCTGGGCAACGACGCCGACGCGGATGCGGGCACCAGACGGGGCTGTGGCGAATGGGTCAGACGTGGGCAGGGCCCCGTCCATGTGCAGCCGTTATGTGCAGTTGCCCGCGCGCGACCGGTGATGATTGCCGGCGAGCGCAGCCAATTCTCTCACCAGACCACGTAGTGCGTTCGACTGCGCGTTGAGCTGCTCAGCGGCGGAGGCGGATTCCTCGGCGCTGGCGGCGTTGTGCTGCGTGACCTTGTCTACCTGTGACACGGCGGCGTTGATTTGCTCGACGCCCTGGGCCTGTTCATCCGAGGCGCGCCGGATGCCGTTGAGCAGATCGGCGACCTCGGTCACGTCGGCGACGATGGCCTGAAGCGCCTTGCCGGCGGCGTCGGCCACCGAGGTGCCTTCCTTGGCGCGCGTGACCGACCCTTCGATGAGATTGGTCGTGTCGCGGGCGGCTTGTGCGCTGCGCTGCGCCAGGTTGCGCACTTCCTCGGCGACCACGGCGAAGCCCTTGCCGTGCTCGCCGGCGCGGGCGGCCTCGACGGCGGCGTTCAGCGCGAGGAGGTTCGTCTGGAAGGCGATCTCCTCGATGACCTTGATGATCTTGCTGATCTGGGACGAGGACTCGTTGATCGCGCCCATGGCGGTGTTGAGCTGCTGCATGGTCTTGTCGCCGTTGGCCGCATTGGTCCGCGCCTGGGCGGCAAGCTCGTTGGCCTGCTTGGCGTTCTCGGCGTTGGTGCGGGTCATGGCGGCCATCTGCTCGAGGGCGCTGGAGGTCTCTTCGAGAGAGGAAGCCTGCTCGCTATTGCCGGCGGCGAGCGTCTGCGCGGCATTGGCGACCTGGGCTGCGGCGTCGTTGACCTGGTCGGCGCCTTCGGTCAGACCGATGATGATGCGATTCACCGGCCGCGTAATCGAGCGGGTGACGAAGATGCCGATCAGCGCGGCGATGACAAGGGCGGCGACACCGGTGCCGATGCACCAGGCGACGACGCCGGACTGGGCGTGCCGCTTGGTCTGTTCGACCTCGCTGAGGGCGGCCGCGGCGCGGACATCCATCTCGGCCGCGCGCGTGGCGGCGTCCAGTTCATCGATATAGGCACCCACGCCGATCACCCAGTCCCACGGCTGGAAGTAGCTGACCTTGACGATCTTCTCGCGCGGGGCGGGGTCGTCGGCGTTCTTCCACGGGTAACGCATTTCGGCGATCTGCCCCGGCTTGAGCTGGACGGCGGTCTCGCACAGCGTGCGGATGAAGAACTGGCCGTTCGCGTCCTGGGCGTCCCAGATGTTCTCGCCGTCACGTTTGCCCCCCTGCGAAATCACGTAGTGTCCGCGGGTGTTGCCGGTGCCGTTCAACACGAAGATATAGCCCGACTTGCCGACCTTGGTGGCCATGATCGCCTTGCGCAGCGACGTGGCACTCTCCTGCGGAATGCCGACGTACAGGGCGCCGATCACTTCACCGTCGGCGTCCTGGATAGGCTCGTACGCGGTGATGTACCAGCGGTCCACGACGAAGGCGCGGCCGATATAGGTCTCGCCTCTGAGCAGGGTTGCCACGACCGGATTCAGGTTGCCGTCCGCGCCGCGCGCCGGGATGAAAGTGCCGATGGCGCGCTGCCCGTCCTTCTTCAATACATTCGTGCAGACGCGCAGCATGTCGCCGGCGGAGTTCATGCGCTGGAAGATCGTGCAGGTGCTCTTCACGAGTTCACGCACCGTGTCGACCACCGGGGACTTCGTCTGTGGGTCGGCGTTCTGCGCCAGGGGCGTGTCGCCGATACGCAGCACGGGCAGCGCCACGCTGCCGGCCTCATTGGTCACCTGGTTTACCGCGTTCCACGTGACCGTCTCGCTGGCCAGCGCGACAGCCCCACCGGAGCGGAGCACGTCGCGTGCAACGTTCAGGTCCGACTTCAGTTTCTGCTCGAGAACCTCCTGCATCGCGACGCACATGTCGTAGGTCGCGGTTGCCTGATGCTCGAGGTCGGCGACGCTGCCCGCCTCGAGCGACTGCTTCACGGCGTCAGTGGCGGACTGAAACGCGGTGCGGGCCTGCTCCTGGGCCCGGTCAAAACCGCGTGTGGATTGATACACGGCGATGAACGTCAGCAGCGCAATCGGCACGGCGACGAGCGTCAGCTTGGAGGTGACGATCTTCTTGCCCAGGGTCATGTTAGCCACTCCCTTCTCCGCGGTCTTCCGCGGCCAGTACGGTGCGCCTGCCGGCGCGTGGCGTGGCGTTGGGGCAAACGGGACACATGCGCCCGGAACCCCGCGTACGTCGGCGTGGCAGACACGGCGGACTTCCCGCAAACGGCTGGCCGGCAGTGCGGCGCGCGTGAGGCAATGCGGGGACCCCGTCGTCCACCACTGTTGGCTATCGACGAATGCCAGCCGGGCGCTCAAGTCATGGGGGAAAGAGTGTAGAGCGACCGGCGTAGCTGTTGCTCCGTTGTAGCGCGCGCACCGTGGCGATGTGCACGGCGTTGACGAAATTGTCATCGTTTACGATTTGAGATGCGGGGATTGCTTGCAAATGTGAAACATTGGCGGCCGCATGTCCGGGTGACGGGATCCCGATGCGCTTCGCTGAAGTGCCGGGGAGTCTGGCTGGCGGAGCGCCGCGGGCTTCTGCGCGTGGTGCGGCCTCGAGTCCGGTCGCGTGGGGGCGCGCGGCGCGACGCCCAAATGAGACCGGCGGCGCCAGGCAGTGCCTGGCGCCGCCGGAGGCGGGAGTTACCGAACTGGGCGCGACTAGAAGTCGCCGAGCGCGTGGTCGTCGCCGGTGGCGCTCGCGTGCGGTTGGTTCTTGGAGCTCCTGGGGGCGGCCGCATGCGCGGTTGGATGAGCCGCACTCTGCGCAGCGGCGGCGAAGTGTTCCGCTGGCTGAGCCTGTGACTGCCGCTTGCGGGCTGAGCTCTCGACGTGGCAGCCAATGATGGCGCTCAATTGTCGGATCATCGTCTTGAGCGTCTCGGACTGCGCGTTGAGCTGCTCGGCGGCGGAGGCGGATTCTTCGGCACCGGCGGCATTCTGCTGCGTGACCTTGTCCATCTGCGACACGGCGCCGTTGATCTGCTCAACCCCTTCGGCCTGCTCGCCGGACGCCTGCGTGATGCCATTCAGCAGGTCGGCGACCTTGGTGACGTCTGTGACAATGGCCTGGAGGGCCTTGCCAGCGGCGTCGGCCACCGAGGTGCCTTCCTTGGCGCGCGTGACCGACCCTTCGATGAGATTGGTCGTGTCGCGGGCGGCTTGTGCGCTGCGTTGCGCCAGATTGCGCACTTCCTCGGCGACCACGGCGAAGCCCTTGCCGTGCTCGCCAGCGCGGGCGGCCTCGACGGCGGCGTTCAGCGCGAGGAGGTTCGTCTGGAAGGCGATCTCCTCGATGACCTTGATGATCTTGCTGATCTGGGACGAGGACTCGTTGATCGCGCCCATGGCGGTGTTGAGCTGCTGCATGGTCTTGTCGCCGTTGGCCGCATTGGTCCGCGCCTGGGCGGCAAGCTCGTTGGCCTGCTTGGCGTTCTCGGCGTTGGTGCGAGTCATGGCGGCCATCTGCTCGAGGGCGCTGGAGGTCTCTTCGAGAGAGGAAGCCTGCTCGCTGTTGCCGGCGGCGAGCGTCTGCGAGGCATTGGCCACCTGGGTCGCCGCGTCGTTGACCTGGTCGGCGCCTTCGGTCAGACCGATGACGATGCGGTTCACCGGCCGGGTGATCGAGCGGGTGACGAAGATGCCGATCAGCACGGCCATGACGAGGGCGGCGGCGCCGGTGCCGACGCACCAGGCCATGACGGTTGCCTGGGCGCTGTTCTTGGTTTTCTCGACTTCAGCGATAGCAGCGGTGGCCCGAGTGTCCATCTCCTTGACGGCGTCGTCGAAGTCCTCAACGTACGCGCCGACACCGATGACCCAGTCCCACGGCTGGAAGTACGCGAGTTTGACGACTTTCTCGCGCGGGGCCGGGTCATCGGCGTTCTTCCAAGGATAGCGGATCTCACCGATCTGGCCGGGCTTCAACGCGAGAGCCGCGTTGCAGATGTCCTGGATCACGAAGTTGCCGTTAGCATCCTTGGTTTCCCAGACGTTCTCACCGTCGCGCTTGCCGTTCAGGGAGATCACGTAGTGGCCGCGCGTGCTGCCTGTGCCGTTCAGCACGTAAACGTAGCCGGTCTTGCCGACCTTGGTGGCCATGATGGCCTTGCGAAGCGAGGCCGCGCTCTCCTGGGGAATGCCGACGTACAGGGCCGCCACCACTTCGCCGGCGGCGTCCTTGATGGGCTCGTAGGCGGTGATGTACCAGCGGTCGACGACGAAGGCGCGACCGACGTACGTCTCGCCCTTCAGCAACGCGGTCACGACCGGGTTGGCGGCGCCGTCAGCGCCGCGCGCGGGGATGAACGTGCCAATCGCCCGCTGCCCGTCCTTCTTCTGTACGTTCGTGCACACCCGCAGCATGTCGCCCGCCGGGTTCATCCGCTGGAAGATCGTGCAGGTGCTGCCGACCAGGTCACGGACGCGGTCGACGACCGGCGACGCCACCTGCGGGTCCGTGTTCTGCTCGAAGCGCGTGTCGCCGGCGCTGAGGGCGGGCAGCTCCACCGTGGCCGTCTCGTTGGTAATCTGGTTTACGGCGTTCCAGGTGAACGTCTCGCCCACGGCATGGACTTCGCCGGTCTGGCGCAGAATATCGCGGGCGACCGTCAGGTCGGACTGCAACTTCTGCTCCAGCACTTCCTGCATCGCGACGCACATGTCGTAGACGGACGTGGCCTGGTGCTCCAGGTCGGTCATGCCGCCGGCCTGCAGCGCCTGCTTGCTGGCGTCGTTGTTGGACTCGAACGCCGTGCGGGCCTGCGCGAGGGCGCGGTCGAAGCCACGCGCGGACTGATAGACCGCGATGAATGTCAGCAGCGCGATCGGTACGGCGACCAACACCAGCTTGGAAAAGACGATCTTCTTGCCGAGCGACATGACGGCTACTCCCTTCTCCGCGGACCTGCGCGGAAATACCTTGTGCAGTGGCGCACCCTGTCTGCGCGGGGGCGAATTCGTTGCATCGAGTGACCCGCGCGTACATTGACGTGGTCGCGCTCGTCTGACCGGAGTATCAAATCGGCTGGATCGCACGCTCTACGCAGTAAGCTCTGCATGTCGATTTTCTGAAACACAGAACCGGCGGCGATCGTGCGGCCGTGATTATCGGACAGTCCGCTGCTTCGCTGGTGCCAAGGGTGGATTTGCCAACACCCGCTGCCGGTCGTAGCATCCGGCGCGAGCGAGTTCGTGTTCTTCGGGAGAGCCGCGGGATGACGTCGGATACTGCCGCCGGGCCGCAGTTCGTGCATCTGCATGTGCACAGCGAGTATTCCCTGCTGGACGGAGCTTGCCGGGTGAAAGACCTGGTGCAGACTTGCCGGCAACTGGGCATGCCGGCGGTGGCGGTCACGGACCACGGGAACCTGTTCGGGGCGATCGAGTTCTACACGGCGGCCCGTGCAGTGGGGGTGAAGCCGATCATCGGGTGCGAGGTCTACATGGCGCCGGGGGACCGGCGCGACCGCGAGACGCGCGGGCTCGGCGAGGCCAGCTATCACCTGCTGCTGCTGGCGCAGAACCTGACGGGCTACCGCAACCTGATCAAGCTGACGAGCATCGGATTCCTGGAGGGCTTCTACTACAAGCCGCGGATCGACAAGGCGGTGCTGCGCGAATTGTCCGAGGGCCTGATCTGCACGAGCACCTGCCTGGGCGGCGAGATCCCGCAAGCGCTGTGCCGACACAACGCGGCGGTGGCGAAGGAGATCGCGGAGGAATACCTGCGCATCTTCGGGCCGGACCGTTTTTTCATCGAGCTGCAGGACCACGGGCTGCGCGAGCAGCGCGAGATCAACCCGGAACTGGCGGCGCTGGCCCGGCGGCTGGGCGTGGGGACGATCGCGACGAACGACGTACACTATCTCACGCATGACGACGTCGAGGCCCACGACGTGCTGTGCTGCATCTCGACGCGGGCGCGGGTCAGCGATCCGAACCGGTTCAAGTTCGACGCGGACCAGTTCTACCTGAAAACGCCGGCCGAGATGGCGGCGACGCTGGCGGCCTACCCGGAAGCGCTGGCGAACACGCTGCGCGTCGCGGGAATGTGCAACCTGGAGTTCGATTTCTCCCAGCGGTTCGCGCCGAAGTTCTCGCCGCCGGCCCAGAAATCGGCCGACGAGTACCTGCGCGAGCTGGTGTATGCGGGGGCGCAGCGGCGTTACGGCGAGGTGAACGCGGAGCTGCGCGAGCGGATCGACTACGAGCTGGACGTCATCAAGAGCAAGGGGTTCAGCGGCTACTTCCTGATCGTGTGGGACTTCGTGGAGTTCGCGCGCCGCAACGGGATCCCGGCGGTGGCACGCGGCAGCGGCTGCAGCACGGTGGTGGGGTACTGCCTCGGGATCAGCGCGGCCGAGCCGCTGCGCTACGGGCTGTATTTCGAGCGCTTCATGGACCCCGAGCGCGACGAGATGCCCGACATCGACATCGACATCTGCCAGGACCGCCGGCAGGACGTGATCAACTACGTGCGCGAGAAGTACGGGCACGTGGCGCAAATCATCACGTTCGGGCGGCTGAAGGCACGGGCCGCGATCCGGGACATCTGCCGCGCGCTGGAGGTGCCGCTGACGGACGCCGATCGCGTGGCCAAGCTCGTGCCCGAAGAGCTGAAGATGACAATCGACAAGGCCCTGGCACGTGAGCCGGAGCTCAAGCGCCTGTACGAGAGCGACGCGACGATCCACAAAGTGCTCGACGTCGGCCGGCGGCTGGAGGGACTGGCCCGACATTCCTCGATCCACGCGGCGGGGGTGGTCATCGCCGACGTGCCGCTGGACACGCTCATTCCGCTCTACAAGCCGGCGGACGCGAAGGACGTCACGACGCAGTTCGAGGGGCCGACCGTCGAGAAAGTCGGCCTGCTGAAAATGGACTTCCTCGGGCTGCGAACGCTGTCGCAGATCGACCTGACCTGTCGGCTGATCAAGAAGCACCACGGCGTCACGATCGACCTGGAGAAGCTCGACCTGGCGGACCTGCGGGTGTACGAGCTGCTGGCACGCGGCGAGACGCGCGGCGTGTTCCAGTTCGAGTCCGGCGGGATGCGCGACGTGCTCATGAAGATGAAGCCGAACCGCATCGAGGACCTGATCGCCGCGAACGCGCTGTTCCGCCCCGGTCCGATGGAGTACATCGACGAATACGTGGCGCGCAAGCACGGCCGCCAGGCCTGGGGCACGCCGCACCCGATCATGACGGAGGTGCTCAACGAGACCTACGGCATCATGGTCTACCAGGAGCAGGTCTCGCGGCTCGTGAATCGGCTGGGCAATGTGCCGCTGCGGCGGGCGTTCCGGCTGGCGAAGGCGATCTCGAAGAAAAAGGAGGCCATGATCGAGGCGGAGCACCAGCCGTTCCTCGATGGCGCGCTGGCGAATGGCGTGTCGCGCGACGTGGCCGAGCAGATCTTCGAGGACATCCTGAAATTCGGCGGGTACGCGTTCAACAAGGCCCACTCGACGGGCTACGCGCTGATCGCGTTTCAGACGGCATACCTGAAGACGTACTACCCGGTCGAGTTCATGGCGGCGCTGCTGACCTATGAAAGCGGCAGCACCGACAAGGTCGCGGAGTACATCGAAGAATGCCGGCGAATGGGCATCCAGATTCTGCCGCCGGATGTGAATGTGAGCGAAGAGGCGTTTACCGTCGTCTACGACGGCCAAGGGATCAAGGGATCAAGGGATCGAGGGATCAAGGATAGTGCGGCGCGGAGCCTTGATCCCTCGATCCCTCGATCCTTCGATCCCTCCTCCGGGCACATCTGCTTCGGACTGGCGGCCATCAGCGGGGTGGGGCACAAGGCCGTGCAAGCTATTCTGACGGCCCGCCGCGAGGGAGGGCGTTTCCGCGATCTGTACGAGTTCTGCGAGCGCGTGGACCTGACCTGCGTGAACAAGGGCGTGCTCGAGGCGCTGATCAAGGCCGGGGCCTTCGACTGCACCGGGGCGATGCGGCGGGCGCTGATGGGCGTCGTTGAAAAGGCGATGGAATTGGGGCAGGAGGTACAGCGCGACCGCCGGGCGGGCCAGCTCAGCATGTTCGGGGGGTTGGCCGGGGGGGAAGTGCCGCCGCCGCCGATCGGCACGGAGGAGTGGACCGATTCGGAGATGCTGGCGTACGAGAAGGCGACACTGGGCTTCTATATCACGAAGCATCCGCTGGCCCAGTATGAAGAGCTTGTGCGGCGGTTCAGTACGGCGGATACATCGGACCTGGTGCGGCTCTCGGATGGGCAGCAGATCGTGCTCGGCGGGCTCGTGTCACGCGTGCGGAGCGTGCCGATCAAGACGGGGCGGTCGCTGGGGAAGAAGTTGGTGGTCGCGACGATCGAGGACTTCGCGGGTGCGACGGAGATCATCGTTTTCCCGGGGCAGCAGGAGGACGCGCTGCCGGCGCTGAAGCCGGACGCCGTGGTCTTTGTGACCGGCGCCGTGGACCGCCGGCGCGAGGAGCCAAGCATTCGGACGGAGCGGGTGATCCCGATCGAGCAGGCGCGGCGCGAGTTCGCGCGCGAGACGATCGTGCGGCTGCGGAGCGGCCCGGAGGCGGCGGCGACATTGCCGCGCATCCAGCAACTCTGCCGGACCCACCGCGGAAATTGTCCCCTCTACATTGAAGTCACGTCCCCGGAGGGCTGGACGGCGCTGGTGAAGGGGCGGCAGGCCGCAACGATCGACCCCTCGGAGGATTTCATCGGGCGCGTGCAGTGCCTCGATGGCGTGCAGGGCGTGGTGTGCTACGGGGCGCGCGGTGCCGTGGGTGCTGCGCATATATAACCGCCGGCCCGCGACAGCCCGTGCCGCGTCGCCGCGTCGCGTCACACCCGCGCCTCGGGAGTCGGTGTCCGGACTACGTGAAGAGCATGCCCAGCAGGCCCAGGAAGCCCATGATCAGGGCGGGGATGCTGCTGAAGAACGTGCCGATGGCATTGAAGAACCAGTTCATGGCTTCCATTCCTTGAAATAGACCGCGAAAAGAAGTTGACACCGGTCATCATTATCGGAAGGAACGGGGGTCGGTCAAGAGGGCGGCGGGGGGCAACCCGTGCGCGGGTTCGGTGCTGGGTGCGGGCGGGCCGGGACTGCCGGGCGCAAAAAAGAAGCGCCCATCACGCGTGACGGGCGCCTCGCAGATCAGTAAACAGTGGACGAAGACGGCCGGCGGATCGCTCCACCGGGCGGGCCGCGCAAGGCGGCCGAAAAGTGCGCTGACCTTAGTCCGAGCAGCCGAAGCTGCCGGTCCAGGTATCCCCTAGAAAGGAGGTGATCCAGCCGCAGGTTCCCCTACGGCTACCTTGTTACGACTTAGTCCCAGTTACCGGTCTTACCGTCGGCCGCCGCCTCCTTGCGGTTGGCTAAGCGGACTTCGGGTACTACCGGCTTCCATGACTTGACGGGCGGTGTGTACAAGGCTCAGGAACACATTCACCGCGCCGTGGCTGATGCGCGATTACTAGCGATTCCAACTTCATGGAGTCGAATTGCAGACTCCAATCCGAACTGGGGCGTGTTTTTTGCGATTTGCTCCACCTCGCGGTCTCGCATCGCTCTGTGCACGCCATTGTAGCACGTGTGCATCCCCGGGCATAAAGGCCATGATGACTTGACGTCGTCCCCACCTTCCTCCGGCTTAACGCCGGCAGTCTCGCTAGAGTCCCCGCCATAACGCGCTGGCAACTAGCGACAGGGGTTTCGCTCGTTAAGGGACTTAACCCGACACTTCACAGCACGAGCTGACGACAGCCATGCAACACCTGTGCAAGTTTCACCCCGAAGGGCAGCCCATCTGAGTTATCCCCAAAGGGCATCCAAGCATGTCAAACCCGGGTAAGGTTCTTCGCGTTGCTTCGAATTAAGCCACATGCTCCACCGCTTGTGTGAGCCCCCGTCAATTCCTTTGAGTTTTAGCCTTGCGGCCGTACTCCCCAGGCGGCACACTTAGCACTTTTGCTACGACGCCGGTTCCGTCAGAGGCCCCAACGTCTAGTGTGCATCGTTTACGGCGTGGACTACCAGGGTATCTAATCCTGTTTGCTCCCCACGCTTTCGCGTCTCAGCGTCAGAATCGGCCCAGTGCCCCGCTTTCGCTTCTGGCGTTCCTCTAGATATCTACGCATTTCACCGCTCCACCTAGAGTTCCAGGCACCTCTACCGACCTCAAGCTAGGTAGTTTGCCGTGCAGTTCCATGGTTGAGCCATGGGATTTCACACGACACTTACCAAGCCGCCTACACGCGCTTTAAGCCCAGTGATTCCGAACAACGCTTGCCTCCTCTGTCTTACCGCGACTGCTGGCACAGAGTTAGTCGAGGCTTCCTCTGGGGCGACTCAACGCCAGGACGTATTAGGTCCCTTTGCTTGTTGACCCCTGACAGCAGTTTACATCCCGAAGGACTTCCTCCTGCACGCGGCATTGCTGGGTCAGGCTTGCGCCCATTGCCCAATATTCGTTACTGCAGCCACCCGTAGGTGTCCGGGCAGTGTCTCAGTCCCGATGTGGCGGGCCAACCTCTCAGTCCCGCTACCCGTCGCTGCCTTGGTAGGCCGTTACCCTGCCAACTAGCTGATAGGACATGGGCCGCTCCCAAACCGATAGGCCTTGCGGTCCCCATCTTTGATCACCAGGCCATGCGACCCGGTGACTTCATCGGGTATTAGCAGCACTTTCGCTAAAGGGATTGCTCCCGCTGTTATCCCCGAGTTCGAGGTACGTTACCCATGCATTACTCACCCTTTCGCCACTAACCGCAATATTGCTACTGCGGTCCGTTCGACTTGCATGTCTTAGCCATGCCGCCAGCGTTCGTTCTGAGCCAGGATCAAACTCTTCAGAAATATCCGGTCTATCCGGCCCGAGGGCCGGAATCGTGCCGAATCGGCCCCAGCCGCCCGCTGCGGGCGAGTGGCTGAGGTTGCCCGACGGAACAGTGTCACACCGTAACTTCCGCCGGGACGTGTTGTGGATCCGACGCGGGCACCCCGGTTCCGCAGGGGGGCCGCGCCGTCACACTTTTGCGGCTTCGTCCACTGTTCACTTGTCACAGATCAGCCCGCCATTGCTGGCGGGGCCCCGTATAGTAGCACGTCCACCGCTCTTTGCAAGCCCCGGACCCGCCAAAAATCGGGCTAAATCGCGCCCGGCTCCCTACAAATCCGCCCCCCCACCCGCCGTGCGCACGGAACCGCCCCGTCGGAAACGAGTTATGGATGACCGTCGCCCACGCGCAACCCGCGCCGCTGGACTGGACACTCCGCCGCGACGTAGCATTCACCCGGTGGCAGGACAGTCCGATAGGCGTCCCGGGGCGCAGCGGACGCCGGGAATGTCCCGGTTTCGGAGAGGCAGGGCCGCACGGCCGGGCCGGAGCCCGGCTGCCCGGCTCGACCGTGGGCAACAGGAGAAAATCGATGTCGAAATTCGCTTCTCGGCGCGGGGTTCTCGTTCTGGCCGCACTGGCCGCGGTGGCCCTGATGGGCGGGTGTCCGTGGACCACGATCCCGGACGGCGATGGTTCGAACACCAAGGCGGCGCTCAAGCGCTTCAACAGCACGGATGAGCTGGTCACGTTCTTCCGGCAGCGCGCCCTCGCGCGCCACACACGCGGGTTCGGCCTGTTCGGGGCCGGCGACGCGCTGCCGACGGCGGACATGGCCGCGGACGGCCAGGAAAACGGTGGTGGCGACGACAGTGACGACACGTCGTACTCGACGACGAACATCCAGGAAGAGGGCGTCGACGAGAGCGACAAGTTCAAGTCCAACGGGGCCCAGTTCTTCATCGCGAAAGGCCCCACGCTGCGGATCATCGACGCCGTCCCGTTCACGGACATGGCCGAGCTGGCCAGCGTGGATTTCGGCGGCTACATGCTGGATTCGCTCTACCTGGTCGGCACGAAGGTGCTTGTGCTGGGGCAGACCTGGGGCTTGGGCGATCCGAGGGGCGGGCCCGAAATCATGATCTGGCCGCCGTACTACCAGAACGCGACGACGCTCGTCGCCGAGGTGGACGTAAGCGACCCGGCGAACCCGGTGATCACGCAGCAGAACGAGCTGGACGGCTCGCTCGTCACGTCACGGTTGACGAACGGGCGCCTGATCGTGGTCCTCACGATCGCGCCGCCGGTGCCTGAGAACTTGAACGTCTTCACCGCGGGAGCGATCGGCGTGGACGACGTGCTGCCGCGGATGCGCGCGCGCAACGGCAGCGAGAGCGTTATGGTCCCGGCTGAGAACTGGTACCACCCGGAGACGCCGGACGGCTATTACTCCACCGCGGTGCTGACGTTCGACGCGGCGGACGTGACAGCGCCGCTCGGCACGGTGGCGGTGCTCGCGAACGCGGGGACGATCTACGCATCGACCGAGGCGCTGTACATCACGGACACGGAGTACACGGAGGACAACAACTACCGCTCGACGACCGCGCTCCACAAGCTGGCCTTCAACGACGAGGGCATCGCGGAGTACGTGGCCAGCGGGTCGGTGCCGGGGCGGCTGCTGAACCAGTTCTCGCTGGGTGAGTACGAGGGCTATCTCCGCGTCGCGACCCACATTGATCCGGACTGGCTTTGGGGTGCCGAGGGGGTGGATGTAGCCGTGGCGGTGGCAGACACCGGCGCTCGTGAGCAGGACGCGGACGACGCGACGGACGCGGACCCCGACACCGACGGGCCGCGCGCGAACAGCGAGAACAACGCGGTCTATGTGCTCGACGAGGTCGATGGGGTGCTGGAAATCGTCGGCGCGGTCGAGGACATCGCCCCGACGGAGCAGCTTTACGCGGCGCGGTTCCTGGGCACGCGTGGCTTCCTGGTCACGTTCCTGCGGATCGACCCGTTGTTCGTGCTCGACCTGACCGAGCCGACGAATCCGCAACTGCTGGGCGAGCTGGAGATCCCCGGCTATAGCGACTACCTGCACCCGTTCGGTGACGACCTGCTGATCGGGGTGGGCCGCTCGACGCGCGAGTCCCCGTGGGGTGGGGTCGTGCCCGACGCGGTGCAGCTCTCGCTGTTCGACGTGAGCGACCTGGCGAACCCGACGCTACTGCACCAGCTCGAGCTGGGCGGCTACGGCAGCACCTGCGACGCAAGCTGGACGCACAAGGCGTTCACGTTTATGCCGGATCGGGCGCTGTTGGCGATCCCGCTGCAGCTCATGCCGGAGCAGAGCGACCCATACAACGATTGGGAGTACTACTACGGACCAGTGTTCGACGGCGTAGCCTGTTTCACCGTCGATGCGGAGAACGGCTTCACCGAGCTGGGCCGGGTCGAGTCGGTGGTGTACGAGAACTGGTACTACTGGTCCGAGTGGCGGCGGGCGGCGGTGATCGACGACGTGCTCTACGCGGTCACGCCGGCGGGCGTCCGGGCGGCCAGCATGGATGATTTCGAGAACCCGGATGACCTGGTGCTGACGCCCAATGACGGGGAGATCGGCGGCGACGAGCCGGTCTACGACGGCGACGACGGTGAAGCGGAACCAGGCAATCCCGGCGAAGGGCCACGGGCGGCCTAGGTCCTCGTGAACGAAGCGGCCTGAGGGTGGCCGCACGAGGGAGAGGTTGGGAACACGCAGGCGGGTGGCGGCGTCGCGCGGTTGCGGCGTCCGTCACCCGCCTCGCTCAAGTCCACCTGAGATCCAGCGGCGCAGCGAGACCAGCGGGGTCGGCGCAAAAGGCGGCCCCGGCGGGACGCTGAAGCCGTCTGGCCAGGGCCGTCTGCGATTCGCGCGGTTGGGTCGCGCGGTTTTGGATCAGCCAGCGGTTACCTTGACGCACTGCGCCAGGCTCTCGATGTCGCGGATCGTGTCCACGGTCGCCAGGAGCGAGAGGCGCCGGCCGGGAAGCAGCTTGACGGGCGGTTCCGATTTCATCTGGTGATGCCACATGCGTCCACCGCGGCGCCAAGTCTGCCAGGAAGGCCGATGGCGCTTCTGCTGGCGGTGAACGCGAGCCAACTCGGGATCCCGGCGGAACAGGCGGGTGAGCGTCTTGCGGGCCGCCTCGGTGCGCGGCAGCGCGGTAATCTCGATGGAAACGATCTTGCCGGGCGTGATGGTCATCGGTACCACTCCAGTGGATCGAAAGTACGGAGCACAGTAATATAGTGGCGAGTGACGTCGACTGCAAGCGGCGAGCCCGCGGGTCGGGTGCGGCAACGCGTTAAACGAGCTGCCGCGTGCGAGAGTGCCTTGAGCGCGCAGATTATAAACGCTTCTGACATAAACGCTTACGCGTCCGCGCTGGGCGACGCCGTGCAGGCACTGCGGGCCGGCCGCCTTGTTGTGTTTCCCACGGAGACCGTCTACGGCGTGGCGGCCAGTGCCGCGCGCCCGGATGCAGTGGCCCGACTGCGAACGGCGAAGGGCCGGGCTGACTACCAGCCATTTACCGTCCACATCGGCCAGCGGCGCCACGCCCGCCGTTTCCTCACGGACCCGTCGCCGGTAGCGCGCCGGCTGATGCGAAAGGGCTGGCCCGGCCCGCTGACGCTGGTGTGCGAAGAGCCGGCGCCGGAGCGCACGGAAATCGCCACGCTGTGTGATTCCGCGCAGTTGGCGGGGATGTATCATGAGGGCCTGGTTGGGCTGCGCTGCCCGGACCACGCCGCCGCGACCCGCTTTCTGAACGAAGCGGAAGTGCCGGTGGTGGCCAGCAGCGCGAACCGGCAGGGCCAGCCGGCGCCGCTGGATTTGCAGCAGGCGCTGCGGGACCTGCACGGGCTGGTTGACTATGCGATCGACGCCGGCCCGACGCGGCACAGCGCGGCATCGACGATCGTGGAGGTGCGTGGCAATGGCTGGCGGATCCTGCGGGCCGGTGCGGTGGATGAGCGGGTAGTGCAGCGGATGGCGCGGAGCGAGATTCTCTTCGTGTGTACTGGCAACTCGTGCCGGTCGCCGATGGCCGAGTACCTGTTCCGGCGGGCACTGGCCGAGCGGCTGGAGTGCCGCGAGGATGAACTGGCGGCCGCGGGCTATGTGGTGTCGTCGGCCGGAACGATGTCGCTGCGCGGTGGCGTGGCCTCGCCCGGGGCGATGGAGGAACTGGCTCGGCGGGGGGTGGATGGCGGCGGCCACCGGTCGCAGCCGGTGACCGTGGAGCTGATCCATCGCGCGGAGCGTATCTACGTGATGTCGCCAGAGCATCGCGCGGCTATCCTGGAACTGGTGCCGGCGGCGGCCGGACGAGTGTGGCTGCTGGATGAGACTGGACCAGTGGCGGACCCGATGGGCGGATCGGCGGATCAGTATCGTCGCTGCGCCGAACAGATTGAGCGTGCGGTGACCGCGCGAGTGGAGGAATTCCTGGATGAAGATCGCGATTGGTAGCGACCACCGGGGTTTCGAGGCCAAGGAACGCATCAAGGCGTTGCTACAGGGCATGGGCGTCGAGATCAATGACGTCGGCACACACGACAGCCGGCCCTGCGACTATCCCGAGCCGGCGCTGACCGTCGCGGAGGCGGTGGCACATGGCGCGGTCGACGGCGGCGTCCTGTTCTGCGGCAGCGGCATCGGTATGTCGATCACCGCGAACAAGGTCCACGGCGTGCGGGCGGCCCTGTGCCACGACGAGCTGACGGCGCAGATGGCGCGGCGGCACAACGACGCGAACGTGCTCTGCCTGCCGGCGGACCTGGTCGGCGACGCGCTGATGCAGAGCATCGTGCGGATGTGGCTGAAGACGGAGTTTGAAGGGGGCCGGCATGCACGGCGTGTCGAGAAGATTCGCGAGTACGAGCGCACCCACGACTCGGCGGGTCACTCCACCTGACGCGGCGGACGCGAGGGGCGGCAGCGGCGCCTAGCTGAAGGTTTCGTCGATCGGCAGCCGACCGGCATAGCCGACGTCCAACTCATGCCAGTGCGAGATGCACGGCTCGCCGAGTTGCCAGCAGAGCCAGACCTGCCGGCCACGGTGCAGGGCGGGGAAGTCCACGAGTCCGGTTCGCCAGTCCTTCAGCACGCAGCCGACGGCGGACAGTTCGCGGTTCAGTTCGTTGAGTTCGGCTACGCAGTCGTCGATGCGCGTCGCGAGTTCCTGCACGCGTTCCAGGCCGGTGGCGTGCTCGGGATACTCGGCGCGTTCGCGGCGCAGCTCGGCCAGGTCGTCATAACGGCTGACGATCGCCGCCGCGATCCTGCGCACCAGAACTAGGGCGCGGTTGGCGCGTTCGAGAGTGAACAACGGTGCTTCGGCGACAGCGTTGGCGGCGTTGGACGCGGGCGCCTGGTTGGCGGCCATGCGGGCTCCTTGGCCTGCGGTCCAGTGTCTCGGCTCGTCTCTGGACGGTAGCCCGTCGATGGGGCTGCGTCAACACAGCCAAGCGCAACCTATTCAAGCGGAATACGTTAGGAACATCCAGCTCATCCGGCGCTTCCGAACCCCATTACTGCGGACAGCACAGTGCCTGAGCAGATGCACAAGAAGAACAGCCCGCACAGGACGGTCGCCAGAATGCCCTGCCAGTTGCCTTGGCGCGATTGTGTGAGGCTGATGATCCCGAGCGTCAGGCCCGCCAGAGCGAAGAATGCTCCGCCGATCTGTGGGCCGATCACCCATGGGTCCGGCGCGATCTTCATCTGGATTTGCATCAGGTCCTGCGGCGAAGGCTGCGACGTGGGCTGAAAGACACCCGCCGCCGCCAGCAACTGAAAGCCGCGCGCCACCCCCACGCAGAACAACAGCGCGCCGAGTGCGGTGCAGAGCAAGGCGTAGCTGCCGAACGTGCGCGCCACGCGCTGGCGGTGTGGCGGGGTCGGCGGACGGTGCCCCGCGGCGTAGGGCGACGGCATGGTGGTGTCCGGTACGGCGGGACCGTCGGCGGGGCGGGCCATCACCGCGGACTCCGGGTTGTATGTCGATTGAAGCGGCACGCTGAGCGTCAGGCGGCAATAGGGGCAGGCCGCGGTCTTGCCGGCGTGCTCGTCATCGACCTCGATCGGCTGGCCACACTGCGTGCAACAGAATTGAATCGGCATTGCGTCGTTCCGTGTGCGGGCAATTCGCCCCGGGGGCCAGCTGCGACCGGCCGCCGGGATCGCCGATGATACTCGGAGGACGGACTGGTTGTCATCGGGCCAGCCGACGCGGCACCGCAGCGGCTCGTGTTCGCCTGCGCCAAGCGAGTAGCGCGGCGGCCCAGAGTCCGAGGGCGCCAGTGCCCGGCTCGGGCAGGCGCGCAATCCACGCCTCAGTCTCACCGCCGGGGTTCTTGCCGTAGCCGGCGATGATCAGACCGTCGGGAGAGATGCACTTCGCCGATTCGAGTTGCCACCCTGCCAGATCAAGGCCGCATTCCTGCGTGAGGACGTCCGCGAGGCTACGCATGCCGTGCACGATGTCCCAAATGAAAGCCGCCCGTCCCGAGTCTGTCGTGCCGCGTCCGACGATGACGCTGCCGTTGCCAGATGCAGCAAAGGCCTCGCTTTCCGTCGTACCACCAGGCAGATCGCCGAGAGACAGTGGACCGCCTGTGCCCATCCAGCGTACCGCCTCCTGTCCGCTTTCAGAGCAACCGCGCCCGACGATCACGAGCCCGTCAGCCGACACCGCGTTCGCGACACTTGAGAAACAGCCATCTGGCAGGTCGCCCAGGCCGGTCATGCCACTTCCAGGTACCCAACGAAACGCCTCCCCCCCGGCCGCGGAGTAACTCCAGCCCACGATCACGTTGCCGTCGTCGCTGACATCAAATGCATGACTCTGGAAGATACCGCCCGCCAGGTCGCCGAGGCCGATGATGCCGGCGGAATCCCAACGAAACGCCTCGGTCCCGTTGGAAGCCGAGTCGGCCCCAACGATCACGGCTCCGTCGGCCGAGATACCGAAGGCGCTGGCTCCGCCATACCCACCTCCGGGAAGCTCTGGCAGTTGGACCATTCCGTTGTCGGTCCAGCATGCGGCGTAGTCGGCGCCGTACATGCCCTTGGCTTTACCCACGATGGCCGAGCCATCGGCGCACACGGCGTAGGCAACACTCTCGGCACTCGACGGGAGCGCGACCATGCCGCTGGTGGGCGTCCAGCGGAACGCACGGGCGTTGCCGTTGTCGATCGTGTGCACGCCCACGACCACAGTGCCGTCGGCCGACACGCCGTTGGCGACACTCGCGTGCGGTGCGCCGGTCAGGTGGCCCAGGCCCTGGAAGCTCGGCAGGTATTCGGCGCGCGCCGTGGCTTGCAGAGCAGCGAGAAGGGTGACTGCGATAATGACCTTGGCGCACGCCTGCCGTGTTCCCGCCATCGATCAACCTCCTTGTGCCGAATTGCCGTGCGTGACCCACGGATGGGCGTCAGGACACCGTAGTGACGGAACTGATGTGCGATTTCCCGTCTATCGACGCTTCACCACATAGTCTATGCACGCGGCGTAACCGACTTCAAGCGAAGGCAGCCGCCTTGCAGCGAAACGGCCCCGTTCGCCTGCTTGGCAGAGGTAGACCCGTCCGGACGCTCGTGATTCGGCGCATCCGGCCGGTCGCGCGGGCTTGAGCGGCCGTAACCGGCGTCATACGATGCGCGCTGGCACGGTCGATTGGGGACGTGACGGAGCCAGACATGTCCGACACGGCGACAATTCGCTATCCGGTGTGGGTTCGCGGTGATCTCGACGGCTTCTTCGGCCTGATGGTTGACAACCTGGTGCAGGTGCTGCTGATCGTGGCGCTGTGCACGGCGATCGCCGGCCTGCCGGTGGAGTTCATTTTCACCCGTATGCTGCCGGGCGTGGCGATCAGCCTCATTGTCGGGAACCTGTTCTACGGTGCACAGGCCCACTGGGTCGCGCGGCGCCACAACAACCCGACGTGCACGGCGCTGCCGTACGGCATCAACACACCCTCGGTCATCGCCTATGCGTACTTCATCATGGGTCCGGTGTATCGCGCGACCGGCAGCTACGACCTGGCATGGAAAGCCGGCCTGCTGGCCTGCCTGGTCAGCGGCATCATCGAGCTCACCGGGGCGTTCTACGGCGAGCACCTCCGGCGCGTGACGCCGCGCGCCGCGCTGCTTGGCGTGCTGGCGGGCATCGGGATCACGTTCATCGCCGGCGACTTCGCGTTTCGCATCTACACGCGGCCGCTGGTGGGACTGCTGCCGCTGGTGGTGCTTCTGTTGGCGTACTTCGCCCGCTATCGCTTCCCGGGGCGCTTTCCCGGCGGGTTCCTCGCGGTGTTGCTGGGGACGGCGATCGCGTGGGGTACGACGCTGCTGGGGCCGCACTGGAACTTCGACGCCGGCAGCTACGGCTTCGGCAGCGTGGCGATGTCCGCGCTGGGGCTCCGCGACGCGCTGCACGGCTTCGGCTGGATTGCGCCGGTGTTCTGCGGACGGGAGCTGCTGGACGCGCTGGGCCAGCCTGAGCTGGTGGTCAGCTTCCTCGCCGTCTCAATCCCCATGGGCGTGATGAACGTCATCGGCTCGCTGCAGAACATCGAGTCGGCGGAGGCGGGCGGTGATCGCTTCGCGACCGGCCCGTCGCTGGCGGTCAACGGGCTGGGCAGTATCTGCGCCGGGCTGTTCGGCTCGTGCTTTCCGACGACGATCTACATCGGCCACCCGGGCTGGAAGGCGCTCGGGGCCAGGGCAGGCTACTCGCTGCTGAACGGCGTCTTCTTCGCGGCGGTTTTCCTGCTGGGGCTGGGGCCGTTCATCGCTCAGCTCATCCCGATTGAGGCGGGCGCTGCGATCGTCATGTACATCGGCATCATCATCACCGCCCAGGCGTTCCAGGCGACGCCCCGCGCCCACGCGCCCGCCGTCGCGATCGCGCTCTTCCCGGCCCTCGCCTCGTTCGTCATCACCTACGCCGGGATGTACTTCGGCATCGCCGGCGGGCAGACGCTGGCCGACCTCGTCAACGGCGCGCAGCACGGCATGCCGACCGAATGGCTGCCGGGGCTGTTGACGCTGAACGGCGCGAATTCCGCGTGGATCATCGTCACGTTGATTCTGGCGGCGATCGGGGCGGCGCTCGTCGACCGGCGTTACGCCGCCGCCGCCGTCTGGTGCGGGGCCGCGGCGGTGCTCACGGCGCTGGGGTTCGTGCACGCGTTCCGGCTGGAAGGCAACGTCATTCGTGAGCTGTTCGTCTGGCAGAGCACGGCGCCAACGGCGTCCGCACCGACGGGCGCGACCTTCACATACCGGGCCTATCCGATCGCCGTGGGCTACGCGCTGGGTACGGTGGTGCTGGCGTTGGCGGCGCTGCGGGCCCGGCGCGCGGCGCCGGGGGCCGCACCTTCGGACGAAGCCGCGCCGCCGGACGACGCCGAGGTGCCGGATTCGACGTAGGAGCGCATGGCCGCGGTGACCGGGCCGGCGGGGGCTACTCGTGTCGCAGCGCGTCCACGGGGTCGAGGCGCGCGGCCTTGAAGGCCGGGTAGATGCCGCTGATCACGCCGACGATCGTCGCCGTCGCGATGGACGTGATGATGATGGTGGCGTTGATCTCGGTCTTGAAGTTCATGTGCTTCAGCACGTTTTCCATGACGTCGGCGAACATCGCGCCGAGCAGGAGCCCGAGTGAGCCGCCGAGCAGGCTGATCACCAGCGCTTCCACGAGGAATTGCACGAGGATGTCGCTGCGGCGAGCGCCGACCGCCATGCGCACGCCGATCTCGCGGGTGCGCTCGGTGACGGAGACGAGCATGATGTTCATGATGCCGATGCCGCCGACGACGAGGCTGATGCCGGCGATGCTGTAGAAGACGATTTTGAAGACCAGCATGGCCTGGTTGATATTCTGCAGGGCCTCTTCCTGGTTGAAGATGCCGAAGTCGTCGGGCTGGCCGGGGCGGATCTTGTGGGCCTTGCGCAGTTCGCGCTTGACCTGGTTCTGCAGGTCCTCGAGCTGGTCGGGATTCTTCACTGAGATGGTCAGGCGGTTCAGCCACTTGCGGTTGAAGAAGCGTTTCAGGCCGGCCTCGATCGGGATGTACACGGTCTGGTCGGCGTTGATGAAACCGAGGCTGCCGCGTTTTTCGAGCACGCCGATGATGCGATACGTCGCCCCGCCGAGCTTGACGGTCTGGCCGACGGGGTCGGCGCCGGCAAAGAGCTTCTCCGCGACCTGGGCGCCGAGCAGGGCGAGCGCCGAGTCGGGGCTGTCGGATTCGGATTTCGCGAAGAGCCGCCCGCCGCGCTCGGTCTTGAACTCGTGGATTTCGAAGTACTCGCTCGACGTGGCGACGATGGTCACGTCCATGCTCTTCTGGAAGCGTTTGACGGTCGAGCCGCCGATCGCCTCGGGGGCAATGCGCTCCAGCTCGTTGGGCAGGGCGCGCATCAGAAAGCCCATGTCCTCGAGCGTCAGTGTCTGGGCTGACCCGACGATGCGGCCCTCGATGCGCGCGGATTCGGGGAACACGAAGAGCACGTTCGCGCCCAGGGACTTGAAGCGCTTAAAGATGTCGTTCGAGGCGCCCTCGAGGATCGACATGCACGCCACGACGGACGACACGCCGATCAGCACTCCCAGCGTGGCCAGCAGCGAACGCAGAAAGTGCGAGTCCAGGCTGCGGAGCGAGGTAATGATGAGCCGGAGGTAGAACATCCTTGGTCAGCGACGCGCCGCCGCGGCCCGCGCGGTCAATGCGTCACGAATCTCCTTCGTAGGGCAAGCAGCCCAAGCGGCCCCAGCAGGCTTTCCAAGCCGAACAGGCCGCACGCGGGCAGCAGCGCCGGCGTGGGCGCGAAGGCCGGCTCACCGGTCGGCTCCGCCCATTCCGCCGCGATCGCACTATGCATCGCGCTCGCCGCCGCCGCGCTGCGCGTCAGTGTGACAACTTCGGCGAAGGTCTCCAGCGGCGTGCCGAGCATCACGGAGACGCCGACGCCATCGGGCACGTTGGCGGCGTCAGCCTGGATCTTGGCACGCAGGGTGAATGGCGAACCGACCGTGACGTTGTAGGGGTAGCTGAGCACGAGGTTGGGCAGCACAAATACGCGGAACACGCCCAGCTCCGCGTCGAAGTCCGACAGATCCGCGTCGAGGATGCCACGCGTGGGCATGTCCCCGTCGGCCGCGATCGACACCTGACGCTCAGCCCCGCCGGTGATGGTCAGCGTGCCGGCAAACACTTCGAGCGGCTCGGCGTCCGCACGCTCCTGCGTCACGGTGACCTGCACCGTCAGCGTGACGCCGCTGAGGTCGCGGGCGTCATTCACCGCGAACACGGCCAGCACGCCGTCCAGATAGACGCGCCCCAGGTAACGCTGGGTCGTGCCCACGGGCACCCCGGCCTCGGCCGCGGAGAACACGACCTCGCGCACCTCTTCGGTGACCGCGTGTGCCGTGTAGTAGAGCTCGGGCGAAAGGCTGTTGAGCGTCAGGTTGATGGCGAACTCTTCCGGGTTGTCGCCGGACGCCGTCAGCGGATCGGCGAACTGCGCTGCCACCGAGCCCGCGGCCTGGCTGTCGACGGCGCCGAGCCGCGCCACAACCTGCAGGGGTAGCGCCGTGTTGGGATCCGGGTAGCTGGCCTCGGCGGCGTCGGTCCCGCTGGTGCTGGTGGCGCGAAATTCACTGATCTCGACGGCCACCGTGCCGGCGATGGACTTGATCTCACCCCGCGCCACGCCTGCCAGGCAGACCACGGACGCAATGGTGACAACGCCGAACACCCGCCTGTGCGCGTACATCGCTGCTCTCCTCAGAGGCTGCGGTGGCCGGGCAGACGCCGGACCGGACCACGGCCCCATAAAGGATAGGCCCGAAGCGGTCACAGGACAACGGGGCAGACAGGTCAGTGGCCGAGCTT
Organism: Phycisphaerae bacterium; assembly: GCA_017999985.1. Lineage (NCBI taxonomy): Bacteria > Pseudomonadati > Planctomycetota > Phycisphaerae > Phycisphaerae bacterium. Next base: position 113,284 of record JAGNKU010000010.1, read on the forward strand.
CTCCCGCAGCCAGGCGCGGACGCCGTCCTTGCTGACACGCACCTGCGCGAGGCTGTCGCGGTCGCGGATCGTGACCGTGCCGTCCTTCAGCGTGTCGCCGTCAACCGTGACGCAGAAGGGGGTGCCGACCTCGTCCTGGCGGCGGTAGCGCCGGCCGATGGCGCCCTTGTCGTCATAGAACGCCGTCATGTGGCGTTTCACGTCGCGGTAGATCGCCTCGGCGATCTCGGGCATTCCTTCCTTGTTGACGAGGGGGAACACCGCGACCTTGGTCGGCGCGAGCTTGGGATGGAAGCGCATGAGCACGCGCGTCTCCATCTGGCCCTTGTCGTTGGGAGCCTGGTCCTCGGTGTAGGCCTCGCACAGGAACGCGAGCGTCGCGCGGTCGGCGCCGGCAGACGGCTCGATGACCGTCGGCAGGAAGCGGTAGGGCTCCTTGTTCTTCACGTCCTTCTGCTGGTCGGTGGGGAAGTTGGCCTTGTCGCGCTCCCAGGCGTCGTTGTCGAAGTACGTCAGGTCCTTGCCGCTGTGCTGCTGGTGCTGCGTGAGGTCGAAGCAGCCGCGGTGGGCGACGCCCTCCAGCTCCTGGAACTCCTCCGAGAATGGGAACATGTACTCGATGTCGGCGCAGGCTTTCGAGTAGTGGGCCAGCTCCTCCGGCCCCTGGTCACGCAGGCGGAGCTTCTCGCTCTTCAGCCCGAGGTTCACGTACCAGTTGTAGCGCACGTTGCGCCAGAATTCGTACCACTGCATCGAGTCGGCGGCGTGGCAGAAGAACTCGATTTCCATCTGCTCGAACTCGCGCGAGCGGAACGTGTAGTTGCGCGGGTTGATCTCGTTGCGGAACGACTTGCCGACCTGCGCGATGCCGAACGGGACCTTCACCCGCGTCGTGTCGAGGACGTTCTTGAAGTTGGCGAAGATGCCCTGGGCGGTTTCGGGCCGCAGAAAAGCCTTGGCGGAGGCGTCCTGCACCGCGCCGACGAACGTCTCGAACATCAGGTTGAACGCGCGCGGCTCGGTAAGGCTGCCCTGCGCATCACACGCTGGACATTTCAGCGTGGCGAGCTGCGCGTCAATTACGTCCTTGAACGGGATGGCCTCGACGACCACCTCGCCGCCGCCATGCTTCTTCGCGAGTTTCTTGGCCTGCGTCTGAGCTGCGTCCCGTGCGCCTGCCGCGGAATCCGCCTCGACCGAGAAGTGCGCGAGTTCCGTAGCGCCGGCAGCGCGGCTGACGACAACATGAAACACCTTGTCGAGCCGGAAGCGCGCTTTGCAGCTCTTGCAGTCTACCATCGGGTCGGCGAAGCCGGTGGCGTGGCCGCTGGCCTCCCAGACCTTCGGGTTCATGATGATCGAGCAGTCGACGCCGACCATCTCGACCTCGTGCCCGTCCGGGCCGATCGGCGGGTTGGTGACCATGTCGTGCCACCAGAGGTCCTTGATGTTGCGCTTGAGTTCGACGCCGAGCGGCCCGTAGTCCCAGAAGCCGCCGATGCCGCCGTAAATTTCGCTGGATTGGTAAATGAACCCGCGGCGCTTGCAGAGCGCGGTGAGCTTGTCCATAAACGCGGTGTCGGCGGGCATCGTGTTCCTTTCTGCGGGCGACGCGCTGGCCGTCAGGTGCCGAATCTCAGCCACTCGTAGATCGGCTGTTGGCGACGAATCATAGAGGGGCAGCGCGCGCGTGCAAAGCGCCGCGCGCAACGCCGCGCGGCGGACGGTTGCGGATCTTCGCCGCGCGTACCGCTGCCCAGCGCGGGCTTGAACGCGAGGCCTCGTGGCGAAGGCCGGCCACAATCCACGCGCTCCACACCCTGTGGGTTGTCACGGTTATGGGGCGTTGCCGCTGCCAGCCGCGCAAAACATGCATGAATAATTTATTCCCGGACTTTGGCATCGAGCGCGATTACGTATTGCCCATCTTAACATCAATACGCGACTGACTGTTAATTCTGTCAAACTCCATGAAATAAAGGCTTTGCGCGCGCGACAGAAACCGGACCGAATTAATCCTGTCGCCAAAGTGCTTCGTCCCGCCGGTCGATAAAAAAATCAGTGGGCACGGGTGTGCCCCGGGGTTGGTTGACACACCGGGCCGGGCGAGGCCCGCGGTCGGGAAGTGAAGCCGCGACGGTGTGTCGTGTTCTTGGCGGCGTTCTCAGGAAACGCTGGGCCAGAAAGCGAGCGAAGTCATGAGTCAGGTAACAGGCATCAACTTTGGTGGCGTGCCCCCGGTTCGGCGAGTGTCGGTCGCCACCGAACCGCCGGAGCAGGTCACGCCCGCGGACACGCCAGATGTGTTCGAGATCACGGGCATGACCGTAACCGACGCGCTGGCGACGCTGGACGACCCGCGGATCGCTGAGATTCGGCGACAGATCGAGTCGGGCACATACCTCACGGAACACAAGCTCGAGGTGGTTTACGAGCGGTTGACGGATCTGCTGATCCGCAGCCAGGCTCAACTGCGGCGCGCGAGCGCGTAGCACGCACCGTTGTTTCCAGAGTCCTCCTACGACGCCGGGCCCGGGGGAGTCCGGCGTCGGCCTATTGAAGGAATGCCTTGCGGGGGGCCGGGTTGCCGGTCAGCCGGCGGGCAGGTCGGCGAGGCGCGTCAGTTCCTGCACGCAGAAACGATCCGTCATGCCGGCCACGTAGTCGGCGACGACGCGGTGGAGGCCATGCGCGGCGATTCGCCGGCGGAAGCGTTCGGGGAGTACGGCGGGGTGAGCCACGCAGGCAGCAAAAACGCCGGTGAGAATGCTGCGGGCCTGGGCGTCGGCGTGCTGCAGGCGCGCGCTGCGGTAGACGTGCGTCTGGAGGAACTGGTCGAGCTGACGAAGCTGGGCGTCCACTTCCGGTGACAAGGCGAGGAGAAAATCCGGCCGCGCCGGGGCGGATGCGAGGTCGTCCAGAACGCAGGTCTGGATGCGGTCGATGGCGGGGCGCAGGTGACCGGGCCAGGCGTCGGGGCCGCGATAGGCCCAGCGCCAGAGCTCTACCGCGCGCAGGCCGGCGGGGTCGAGCAGCCCCGCGTAGAGACCGTCCTGCAAATCATGCAGTGCGTAGGCGAGCCGGTCCGCAAGGTCGACGACTGCGCATTCGGCGGGCGGCGGCTGTTCGTCCTGCAGCGGATGCGCGCCGGGCTGGTCATAGGGTGTGCTGTGCCAGGCGAGGCAGGTGCGGACGACGCGGGTCAGGTTGAGCCCGTGGAATTCGGGGTAGGGGTGCTCGAGTTCCTCGACGATGCGCAGCGTATGGCGATTGTGCTCGAAGCCACCGTGGTCGCGGAGGCAGGCGTCGAGGGCCTGTTCGCCGGCATGGCCGAACGGCGGGTGGCCCAGGTCGTGGGCGAGCGCGACGACCTCGGCCAGGTCGGCGTTGAGGTCGATGCGGAGTGCGATGCAACGCGCCAGGTGCGCGACTTCGAGCGTATGCGTGAGCCGCGAGCGAAAATGGTCGCTGTCGGGCGCGACGAAGACCTGTGTCTTGTGCTGGAGGCGTCGAAACGCGGCGGCGTGGACGATGCGCTGCCGGTCGAGCAGCAGTGGCGGCAGGGAATCGGCGAGCGGATCGGGGTGCTCGCGAGCGAAATCGAGTTGCCCCACGGTGCGGTTCCTGCGTGCGATGGTGCTAGGCGGCGTTAAGTGGATGGAGGGAGGCGATGGCGACGGGGCTGATCAGGACCCAGTCATCCACCAGGCCTTCAGCACCGTTGTGGTACAGGCCGACGAAGACCGAACGCTTGCCCACAACGATCACTTCCGGATGGCGAACCTCGATGGAGCGCCCGTCGCGGAGGCGGATGGCAAACGGCTCGAACGGCCGCTTGCGCACCAGCGTCAGAATCTCGTTGGGGTCCATGAGTGATCCTCGACTTGGAGCCGCCGCGCGCGAGCTGCGCTGTGCGACCGGTCCGTGCAGAGCTTACCCGTCGCCCGGACTTTCGTCAAGCAAGAGTCGGTTTCTGTTAGGGTCGCGCTCGGATGGCCGCGCTCTGCCCGCCGTTACTTCGCCGCAGCCTCTTTCGGGATATTCATGGTCACGCGGACGACGTCGCCCTCGGTCTGTGTTTCCACGACCAGGCCGGAACGATGGAAAATCTTGAGCATCCCGCTGTTCTCGACCAGCACGTAGGCGTGGAATGTGCGGATGCCGCGCTCGCGGGCGATGTGCAGCAGGCGCTCGAAGAAGTACGTCCCGAGGCCCTTGCGCTGCCAGTTGTCCTGGACGGTGAAGGCGACTTCGGCGACGAGGCGCTCGGGGTCGGTCATGTAGCGCGCGACGCCGACGACTTCCTCGGCGCCCGGCTGGCCGTAAAGCCCCACGATGGCCATTTCCGTGTCGTAGTCGATCGTGCAGAACACCTGCATCTTGTTGTGCGGCATCGATTTCAGGGCCGCGTGGTAACGCAGGTACTTCGTCTGCTCGCTGAAATTGTAGAACATTTCGCGCATCATCGGCTCGTCATCCGGCCGGATCGGGCGGACGAAGATCTTCTCGCCGGTGCGCGTCGTGTACGTCTCTTCGTACTGCGCGGGGTACGGTGCCTGGACCGGCGGCATGATCTGGTTGGGGTAGACGATGCGGCGGCGCTTGGCCGCGTGCAGCAGCTCGGAGCGGAAGTCCGGATGCGCGATGCTGATCAGCGACATCGCCCGCTCGCGGAGCGTCTTGCCGTGCAGGAAGGCGACGCCGTATTCCGTCACGATGTAGTGCGTGTCGCCGCGCGTGGTGATGACGCCGGCGCCCTCCTGCAGCGTGGCCACGATCCGCGACTTCAGCCCCTGCGGCGTGTCGGCTGTGCTGGGCATGGCGATGATCGGCTTGCCGTTCTTGGCGAGAGCCGCGCCGCGGATGAAGTCGGCGTGCCCGCCGATGCCGCTATAGAGGAGCTGGCCGAGCGAATCGGCGACCACCTGGCCGGTCAGATCGACTTCGAGGGCGGCGTTGATCGCCACCATGTTCTCGTGGCTGCTGATCACCACGGGATGGTTGGTGTAGTCGGACGGGTGCATCTCGATCTGCGGGTTGTCGTGCATGAACTCGAACAGCTCGCGGCTGCCGGCCGCGAAGCTGCCCACGATCTTGCCGGGGTTGATCGTCTTGTAGCGGCCGGTGATGACGCCGGCCCGGGCCAGCTTGAGCACGCCATCCGAGAACATCTCGGTGTGGATGCCGAGGTCGTTCTTGTCGGTGAGCTGCGCGGCAACGGCGTCAGGGATGCGGCCGATCCCAAGCTGCAGCGTGGCGCCATCCGTGATCAGGCGGGTGAGGTGGGTGGCGATGCGGCGCGTGACGTCGTCGGTCGCGTCGGCGACCACCGGCCATTCCAGCAGCGGCTCGTCGTGTTCGACGAGATGGTGGATCTGCCGCACGTTCAGGAAGCAGTTGCCGTGGGCGCGCGGCATGTACTTGTTCACCTGCGCGATGACGATCTTGGCCGTCTCGACGGCGGCCTTCGTGATGTCCACGGACACGCCGAGGCTGCAGTTGCCGTAGTCGTCCGGCGGGCTGACGCACACCAGCGCCACGTCGATCGGCAAACGCCGCGAGCGGATCAGTCCGGGCACCTGGGACAGGAAGATCGGGGTGTAGTCGGCGCGGGCCTCGTTGACGGCATCACGAACGCTGCTGCCGATGAAAAACGCGTTCGGGCGGAAATTGCCGGCGTACTTGGCCTGGGCATACGGGGCCACGCCGAGCGTGAGGACGTGCACGACTTCGGTGTCGGCCAGGTGGTCGCCGTACTGGGCCATGGCCCGCACCAGTTCCTGCGGTTCGCCGCAGGCGGAGCCGATGAACACGCGGTCGCCGGCGCGGATTTTGTGGACGGCTTCGGCGGCGGGAACGATCTTGTTTGCGTGTACTTCACGCCATTTGCTGGACATCGCACGATTCTCCGAAAGCTCGCCGGCGCTGGCCGGCCGGCAGCAGGCATGGCCGGTCCTCAACGGGCCGGCGTTACTTGTTCTCTGCGAGGATCAGCCGCGCGTCGGCGACCATGGCGCCCTGGCCACTGGCATAGACGATCAGCGGGTTGATGTCGAGTTCCTTGATCCGGTCTTGGTCGGTGACGAGTTGCGAAAGGCGCAGCAGACACTCGGCGATGGCCGGCATGTCGGCCGGCGGCTCGCCGCGGAAGCCGCGCAGCAGCTTGTGGGCGCGGATGTCCATGATCATCTCGAGCGCCACGTTCTCGCGCAGCGGCGCCAGGCGGAACGAGACGTCCTTCAGCGCCTCGGTGTAGATGCCGCCCAGGCCGAACATGAGCAGCGGGCCCATGCGCGGGTCGCGCGACATGCCGAGGATGATTTCCTTGCCCTTCGGCAGCATCTTCTGGACGAGCACACCCCAGACCTCGACGTCCGCGCCCATCTTCGCGCGGACCGATGTGATCATCTCGTCAAACGCTGTCCGCACGCCGGCCTCGTCCGTCAGATTCAGCCGCACGCCCCCCACGTCCGTCTTGTGCAGGATCCTGGGGCCGGAGATCTTCAGCACCACCGGGAAGCCGATCTTGGCCGCGGCCTCGGCGGCCTCGTCGGCGGTGGTCGCGAGCTTGTACGGCACGATCGGAAAGCCGTAGTGCCGGAAGACCTCCAGGGCCTTCAACTCGACCAGCGTACTGCGGCCGGCCGCCAGCTCTTCATCCAGCAGCCCGGCGACCGCCTGGCGATCGACCTCGAAGGTCTTGTACGCCAGCGACGGCTGCCGCGTCCACTCGGCGAAACGGCACTTGGCGGCCATCGCCTTCATCGCGTCCTCCGGGAACGCGTACGCCGGCACGCCGTGCTTGCGGAGCAGTTGCACGCCGGCGGAAACATCGACGAGGCCCATGAGGCAGCCGACGATCGGCTTGCCGCAGAAGGACTTGGTCTCGCGGATCACGTCGGCGATGGCCGTGACGTCGGTCATGGTCTGCGGCGTGACGATGACCATGAGCTGGTCCACGCCTTCGTCGGCCGACACGGCGTCGAGGGCCGCGCGGTAACGGTCGTGCTTGGCATCGCCGATCACGTCCACCGGGTTCTTGAGACTGCTGGTCGGCGGGAGCTGGTAGCGCAGCGATTTCAGCGTGTATTCCTGGAACTTCGTGAGTGTCATACCGTTCCGGATGCACGCGTCGGTTGCCATGATGCCGGGGCCGCCGGCGTTGGTGACGACCGCGGTCCGGCGGCCATGCGGCAACACCGGGTCGACGAAGACCTCGGCGCAGTCGAACAGCTCCTTGACCGAGTCCACGCGCCGCACGCCGGCCTGGGCCAGCACCGCGTCGTAGACCTCGTCGCGCCCGGCGAGCGAGCCGGTGTGCGAGGCGGCGGCGGCGGCGCCTTCTTGCGTGCGGCCGGTCTTGATGGCGATGATCGGCTTCGGGTTGGAGCCGTGCGTGATCTTGTGGCAGGTCTCGATGAAGTTCTGCCCGTGCGAGAGCTCCTCGACGTACATGAGGATGGCCTTGGTGAGCGGGTCGGCCGCGAGTGCGAGCAGCAGGTCGTTCTCACTGACCGCGACCTTGTTGCCGAAGCTGACAAAGCGCGAGAAGCCGATGCCCACGCCCTTGGCATAGTCGAGCAGGGCGGTGCAGAGTGCGCCGCTCTGCGAGATAAGCCCGAACGGGCCGGCCTCGGGCATGCCGCGGGCGAACGTGGCGTTCATGGCGACCGTGGGCGCGGTGTTGATGATGCCCAGGCAGTTGGGGCCGACGATGGTCAGGCCGCGCTCGGTCGCCAGGGCCTTCAGGTCCTGCTCGCGTTTGATGCCCTCGCCGCCGACCTCCTTGAACCCGGCCGAGATCACGACGAAGTGCCGGGTGCCCTTGTCGGCGCAGGCCTCGACCACGCCCTGCACGTGTTGCGCCGGGATCACCAGGACCGCGAGATCGACCGGCTCGTCGATGGCCGGGATGCTCGGCACGCAACGGTTGCCGAGGATCGACTTGGCCTTCGGGTTCACGGGGTAGACCACGCCGGTGTAACCCCCGAACACGAGGTTCGAGATAATGGCGTTCCCGACCGAGCCGGGCGTACGCGACGCGCCCACGACGGCGATCGAGTGCGGGGCGAACAGGGGTTCGAGGTCACACGCCCCGGCTGGCGGAGCGGCGGCGGTAACGGCAGTCTGGCTCATGAGGTACAACTCCTGCGGGTGCCTGTCTGGCCGCCTCAGGGGCGGCGGACCCGGCATCATACCATGCCGCCGGGCGGTGTGCAGCCCGGATTCAAGGTGCCGAGGCTTGGTCAGGCCGCGGCCCGGGTGGTGAGCCGCCGATAATTCCACAGCAGGAGCATGACGGCCAGCGCGAGCAGGGCGGCACCCACCACCTGGTGCGCGGTGGTGATGGCCACGTCGAGGGCCCGCGGACGTCGCTGGGGCGCATCGTCGCCGGTGACGATCAGCGCGGCGATGCCCAGCACGATCTGCACGCCGATGAGCAGCAGGAGCCCGTGTCCCAGGCGATTCAGTACCGGGATCGTCCGGTACAAACCCCACGCGCGCACGCCGACGGCGACCGCGAGCAGCGCGACGACGACGGCCAACGTGATGTGCGCGTGGAGCGCCCACTGCCCGATGTCCGCCAGGCGCGCGGGGTCCACGGCGAGACCATAGCGCAGGATGTCCAGTGCCCAGGTGAAGTGCCGCACGAGTGCGCCGAGCACGAGCTGGCCGATCAGCGTGATCAGCAGCAATGCGGTGAACGTCCGATCGGTGCTGGCGGCCGGGGCGTACGCGGGCGTGACCGGCACGGACCAGGCGCGCGCGCGACACACCGCCAGGGCGACGAGCGCCACGAACACGATCTGCCCGAAGACGCCATGCACGATCGCGAGGATGACGCTCGGGCTGGTGTCGGCGGGCTGCGTGCTCAGAGTGAGCCGGCCGGTGACGCGCAGACCGCCGAGCATACCTTGGATGACCACCAGCAGCAGGGCGGTCCAGGCCAGCAGTTTGATGCGCCGGTCCCGTGCGGTCACTTGCGTGTGGATGGCCAAAACGAGCGTCGTCAGGCCAACCAGCGAGCCCAGCAGCCGATGGGCGTGCTCCAGATAAACCCCGCCGGTCATGCGCGCCAGCGGATAGAGGAACATGTTGTAGCCTTCGGTGTTGGGCCAGTCGACGACCGCGAGCCCTTCGTCGAAGCCGGTCACCAGCCCGCCCGCCGCGAGCAACACGAACGTCGCCGCCACGGCGACCGCGGCGAATACGCCCGGCCAGTCCGACGGGGTGCGCTCGGCCCGATAGAACGAGCGGCCGGCGAGGGCGCCGGCGCCGCCGAGAATCGCGGCGATCAGCACCGTGCCGGGTACCCACATCAGGGCGCCGTGCTTGACGGCGTTGGGCGTCTCTCCGCTGATCAGGCTGCCGACGATGAGCAGGTTCAGCGCGCCGGTCAGCAGCCCGGCCAGCACGCCCGTGCGCAGGCCGTTGCGCGCCAGGCGTCCGGCGAAGAACCCGCCCGCGAGCTGGCACAGCAGAAACAGACCGAAGAGCGCGGGGGCGGGCAGCGCGTCGCCGAAAAGGCGGCAGAAATAGCCCAGCGCCCACATGGCGACCGTCGTTCCGAACCCCAGCGCCAGCACGCTGCCGCTGTCTTCTCGCGCCGTCTGTGCCGTCACGCTTGCAGCTCCGTGGTCGTCGATCAGTGCGTTCTGTGCCCGGCCCGGCCCGAAACAAGGGCACCCGCACAAGATAGCGGCCCGCCACCGCCGCGGCCAGACACGGTCGTTCTCAATGGTAGCTCGGGTTGCGCGCTGCGTTTACGTCGTGCCGTGCCGGACTACAATCAGGGCGTGTTGCCTGGAGGAGACTCCGCGTGCCGCGGCCCCTGACGAACGGACTTGCCCCTGCATCGGTCCTGCAGCCACGGATAGGGCTACGCACGCTGCCCCTCTTTCTCGAGCTGGGCAAGGCGCGCCTCAGTGCCCTCGTCCTGTTCACGACCATCGTCGGGTTCGTGCTTGCCAGTCCGGACGCGGTCGCCTGGCGGCAGCTCGCCTGGACGGCGCTCGGCACGAGCCTCGCGGCGCTGGGCGCGAACGCGCTCAACCAATGGCTCGAGGTCGCGCGCGACGCCCGCATGCAACGCACGCGCGGGCGCCCGTTGCCGTCCCGGCGACTCACGGACACGGCCGCGCTGGCTTTTGCGCTCACGGCTGGCGCCGTCGGCCCGCTGCTGCTCGCGCTCGCCGTCAGCGCGCTGGCGGCGCTGCTCGCGCTCGCCACGCTCCTGATCTACGTGCTGATCTACACGCCTCTGAAGGTCCGGACACCGTTGAACACGCTGGTGGGGGCCGTGGTCGGAGCACTGCCGCCGCTGGTGGGGTGGGCCGCGGCGGCCGGGCAGCTCGAACCGGGGGCCTGGGTGCTCGCCGGCATTTTGTTCATCTGGCAGATCCCGCACTTCCTGGCACTGGCGTGGATACATCGCGAGGATTATCGCCGCGGCGGCTTCCGCATGCTCCCCGTGCTGGACCCGGACGGGCACCTCACCGGCTGCATTGTGGTGGTGTACATTCTGCTGATTCTGCCGCTGGCGCTGGCGCTCGCCTTTCTGGGTGTGGCCGGCTGGGTGTACGGCGTGGGCTCGCTGCTGCTCGGCGGTGGGTTTCTCGCGGCCGGCGTGGCGCTGGAAGGGTGTCGGTCGCGCGGCGCCGCGCGGCGCGTCTTCCTGGCCAGCGTGATCTACCTGCCGATGTTGCTGGGGCTGATGCTCATCGACCGCCGGTCCGGGGTCGCGGACCGCGCGGGGCTGGCCGCCACTGCGCCGCAGCACACGGCGCGCGCCGCGCCATCCCCGCCGCCGCCGAAGGAGATGCGCAGTGTCGCAGGCTGAGCCGACGGTCACGGCGCCATCCGCGCGGCTGTTCGATTTGCGCAGCGGTGGCTGGCTCGTGCTGGTCGCGGCGACGTTGTGCCTGGCCACCGTGGTGATCTGGGCGATCCGCATCGCGCGGCAGCCGCTGCGCGTCGGAGACGGACACGACGTCGCCAGCTACCGCTTCGACCTCACTACCTGCCTTGTGCCGCGCGCGCAGATTGTCGGCTCGGGCCTCTCACGCGACGGTCTGCCGGCGCTGACCAGTCCGCGCGTGTTCACCGTGGCGGAGGCGGACGCGTACTCGCAGGAGCTGCGCAGCCGGCACCAGGGCAAGTTCCTGGTCGGCACCGAGCGCGTGATCGGCGTCGTCGTGGAGGGCGTTGCGCGGGCGTATCCGTTGCGCATCCTGAACTGGCACGAGGTTGTCAATGACACGCTCGGGGGGTGGTCACTCGCGGTCACATACAACCCCCTTTGCGACAGCGCCGTGGTCTTCGATCGCCGCGTCGGCGACGAGACACTTGAATTCGGCGTCAGTGGACTGCTGTACAACTCGAACCTGCTGCTCTACGACCGCCGCCCGGGCTCGCGGGGCGAGAGTCTCTGGAGTCAGCTGCAGGCCCGCGCGATCACAGGCCCGGCCGCCGAGCGGGGGCGCACCCTGCGGATTGTCGCGGCGGCAGTCGTGCCGTGGAGTGCCTGGCGGGATCGCCATCCTGAAACGACGGTGCTCGCCCCCGATCCGGCGCGGCTGAAGGCGTACAAGAACAGCTACAAGCCGTACTTCGGCTCTGACCAGTTGTACTTTCCAGTGACGCCACTGCCGCCGGCTGACGGTCCGCACGCCAAAACTCCGGTTCTGGCGGTGCGCACGACCGGCCGCTGGCACGCGTTCGCCGTGCCGGAGATCGTGGCGCAGGCCGGCGTGGGGGACGTGTGGCGGCGGACGATCGATGGACTCGAGGTACAGTTCGCCGTGTGCGCCGATCCGCTGACCGTCTGGCCGCACGACGCCGACGTCGAGACGATCTACGCTTTCTGGTTCGCTTGGCACGCGTTGCACCCGGACCTGGCCCTGGAGCGCTGAACAGCGCCCCGCTTGACGCCGTGCACGCGGTGGTGGAACGTGTGCACCCATGTCCGCCCCGGCACTGCGCATGTCCAGGAGAATCGACCGCGCTATCGCGCTGCCATTGCTCACGCTGCTGGTGGTCACAGCGCTGCTGGTGACGGCTCTCGGCGCGACGGCCTGGATCGTGCTGCTGCACGACGGGCTGTACGTCGCCGCGGTGCTTCTGGCCGGGTGTGGTTGGGGCATCTGGCCGGCGGCGTGGCTGGGGCTCGCTCGACGCAGCGCGCTGCAGCAGGTGTGCGCGGCGCTCGCGTTGGGGCTCGGCATGCTGAGCAGCGCAACGCTGGCGCTGGGCACCGCCGGCGTCCTGAACCGACCGACGGCGTGGGGATTGATCGCGGCCGGCGCGGTGTTCGGCATCGCGCGGGTGGCCATGGCCGGGCGGCGCTGCGACATGCCGGGCGTGGTCGGGGGGATTCCAGTACGCGCCAGCGACGAGGTCAGGAGCGGGTCAGCCCCCTGGCTGGCCGTCGGGCGCACGTTGCTGCTTCTGCCGCTCGCGGTGCCACTGGCGATCGCGCTGTTCGGCGCCTGTCTGCCGCCGGGCATGCTCTGGCACAGCGAGGCGCGCGGGTACGACGTGCTGGAGTACCACCTCCAGGTCCCGCGCGAGTACTTCGACGCCGGCCGCATCCACTTCCTCCCACACAACGTGTACGCATCGTTTCCGCAGCAGATGGAATCACTCTACCTGCTCCTCATGCACGTGGTGGGTGGCGTTCTGCCCGCCGCCATTCCGAGCCAGTTGCTGCACGTCGCCTGCGGCGTGCTAACGGTCGTGGCGCTGGCGGCGTGGTCCCCGACCGGCTGGCTGCGCTGGATCGTCGTGCTGGCCGGCGGTTCGGTCCCCTGGCTGGTGTACCTGGGCAGTCTCGCCTACGTCGAGCTGGGCATGCTGTTTTTCGCGGCGGTGGCGGCCGGGCTGGTCCTCGACCAGCTTCGTCCGGACACACCGACGGATTGGCGTACAGCGCTCGCCGCGGGGCTGTGCGCGGGGTTGGCCGGCGGGTGCAAGTACACGGCGCTCGCGCTGGTCGCCGCGGCGCTCGCACTTGCCTGGCTGGCGGCCTGGCGCGCGCCGCTGCGGGTGCGGCTTGGGCGGCTGTCGCTGTATGTCGCGGGCGCGGTGGTCGCGTTCAGTCCCTGGCTCATCCGCAACACGGCGTTCACCGGAAACCCGGTGTATCCGTTTGCCTATCGCTGGTTTGGCGGAGCGGCGTGGAGTGCCGAGCAGGACCAGCGCTGGTCGCACGGCCACGCGGTTCGCGCCGACCGCAGCGCGCTCGGCGCGCGCTTACGCAGCGCATGGGACGAACTGCCGGCGGGGCGCTTCTATGGATCCGGTCTGTTTCTGCTTGCCGCGTTCGGGCTGGCGCTCGGCTGGTCGCGTCGTGCGGCGCTGCTGCTGACCTGGAGCGGACTGATCGTCGTGCTCTGGATGATGCTCACGCACATGCCGGGGCGCTTCGCCCTGCCCCTGGTAATACCGCTGGCGCTCCTGGTCGGCGGCGTGCAGGCGTCGATACACGTGGCCGTCCCCGTGCTGGCGTGCATCGCGTTGGTGGGCGCGGTTCTCAACGCCGACGACTGTGTGAAGGAGTTCCGTCGCAACGTGGCCACCTGGCAACGATACGGCGTGGCGCTGCCGGAGCTCGTGGGCGGGACGGAGGGCTTCGCCCAGAGCCAGCCGCTGGAGGGTTGGCTGCCGGCGGATGGATCGGCGTGGATCGTGGGCGAGGCGCGCGCGTTCTACCTGCCCCGCAACGTGCACTACACAGTCGTCTTCAGCCGCGACCCCTGGCTCGAATACTGCCGGACGGCGACGCCAGCGGAAGCGGTGGCGTGGCTGCGTACCCAAAATGTCTCATCTGTGGTATTTTCGTGGGCCGAGATCGAGCGGTTGCGGGGCACCTACGGCTTCGCGGACTGGGTGACGCCCGACTGGGTGGCGTCGCTGGCCGCGGCCGGTCTGCGGCGCCTGGAGCCGCCGGCCGGAGTCCGGCTGGGCGACGTTGAGGTATACGCGGTGCCACGCGAATGAGTATGGGCATGAAGCAACCCGCACGAATGGGCAGGGCGGCGCCCCGGTGCGTCGCATGAAGAAGGCAGCGCTCCGGTGGCTGTTGCCGTTCCTGCGTTACGGCCTGTGCGCCGTAGCGATTGTGTACCTGGTGCGGTGCGTGGACTGGCACGACCACGTGCGGCTCAGCGCGCCGGACGCGCACGGCAAACCAGTCTTTGTGCGGCTGGTCGCGCAGGAGGGTGACGAGCAATTCCTGGTGATTCGCAACGGCCGCGAGGAGACGCTGCCGGCCGAGCAGATCTTCTTCGCCGAGATCGGCGCGCGCCGACTGCCGGAAATCCGCCTTGGTATCGCGAGCGTGGTCCGCGATGCGAACAAGCTCGGCGCGCTGTGGGCGATCCTGCTGTTCCTGCCCGTTAGCCTGGTCCAGTGCAGTCGACTGGTCGTGATGCTGGCGATCCAGGGCGTGCGCATCTCGTTCTGGACGTCCACCAAGCTCACGTTCGTGGGAAACTTCTTCAACTTCGCGCTGCCGGGCACGACCGGCGGCGACCTGATCAAGGCCTACTACCTCACGCGCTACACGCACCTGAAGACCGAAACCGTGACGACGGTCTTTCTCGACCGCGCCATCGGACTGCTCGGGCTGGTGCTGATCGCCGGCGTCTCCATCCTGTTGACGCACGACCGGCAGAAATTCGGCCAGGTCATGGCGTCGCTCGCCGTCCTCTGCGCCGTGCTGGCGGCCGGCTCGATCGTCGTCTTCAGCCGCCGGATGCGCGAGTTGTTCCACCTCCGCCAGATCGCCGAGCACCTGCCGATGGGCGAGCAGCTGCTGCGCGTCGGGCGGGCCACGGTCGCGATGCGCCAGCACAAGCCGCTCGTCCTGCTGTCGCTCTTCATGACGCTCGTGCTCCAGGCGAACGTCATGATCTGCGCGGTCGTCATGGCGCGGGCGCTGGGTATGCACGGCGACGCGTCCTACTACTTCATCTACGTCTCCATCGGCTTCCTGATTGCGGCCATTCCCATCGCGCCGCCGCAGGCCTTCGGCGTCATGGAGGCGTTCTATGTGCAGTTCTTCACGCAAGGGGGCCTCGCGAATGATCCGGCCCAGGCCGTCGCCCTGGCGCTAGCCATGCGCCTGATCCAGCTCGTCTGGGCTCTCCCGGGTGTCCTGGTCCCGATCCTCGGCGCGCACCTGCCGGGGAAGGCCGAACTGGCGCACCTCGGCGCGGAAGCGCAGGCCTCGCTGGGAGCCGCCGACTCCACGGCCCAACCCGCCGCCAGCACCGCGGCCACACCCGAATGATTCCGCCCGAGCCTGCGCCGCCACACCGCGCTGCCGCGTGGCAGCTGCTCACGGCGTACGCGCTCCTCGCCGCGCTTATCGTTGGATTGCATGGCACGGCCCTGCGCGGCGGCCTGTTTATGGACGACTACGCGCATTACAAGCAGTTGCGGGAGAGCGACTGGACGCTGGCCGGGCTCGCGCAGGCTTGCCGTCTGGAGCTGGTCGGCGGCGTCATCCAGCTCTGGTGGCTGCCCGAAACAACCCTGCGCTTCTTCCGCCCGGTCGCGTTCGGCCTGATGAAGCTCACGTACACGCTCACCGGTTGGAGCCCGGTGGCGCTGCACGCGGCGTCACTTGGATGGCATTTCGCCGTGTGCGTCCTGCTGATGATGCTGCTGCGGCGGTGTGGGGCGACGCTCTGGCTGGCGTGGGCGGTGGCGGGGCTCTTCGCGCTGCACCCCGGGCAGGTAGCCACGGTGCAGTGGATCGCGTGCCAGACCGAGCTCATGGTCACGGCGCTGCTGCTGGGTGCGACACTCTGCTACGGCCGGTTCCGCGCGTGGCCGGGGTTCGGGACCGGCGCAGCCGGCGCGGCGATCGGCGGCGGCGTCCTGTTCGCGCTCGCGCTGGGCTGTCGCGAGAACGCCATCGTCTTCCCGCTTGTGATGGCCACTGTGGACGCCACGTTGTGGTGGCAGCGCAGACGGCTCAGGACTGGCGGCGATGCGCCACATCCCACTGCTGCGCGCGGGCGCAGTACATACCTGGTTCTCAGCTTCTATACCGTCATTCTCGCGATCTTCGTCGTATACCTCGCCGTACGCGGCCGCATCCTCGGCGGGAACAGTGTCCCCCCGCGTCCGTACGTCATTCCGCCCACGGCACCCGATTTCGTCCGCTTCATCCTGGACAAGACCTGGTACTACCTGCTGGGCGAATTCCTGCTCGCCCCCTGCGTGCCCATCGGCGGGCTGCCGTACCTCCAGGCGCGCCCCCTGATGTTCTACGGGCTGACGGCACTGGTGCTCGCACTCTTACTGGTGGTGGTGCTCCGCTGCCGCCGGGAGCCGGCGGGCGTGCTCGCGCCGGCATGGTTGCTCGGGTTCATGTTACCGGTGTTGCCGGTCTTCGTTTCGCCGCACCACCTGTACCTGCCGGCGGTTGGCTGGGCCCTCGTCGTCATGCTGATCCTGCGCGGGCTCGGCGCCGTGCGCAGCGAGCCGGACGCATCTGCGGCGCGCCGGCGTCGCTGCGTCATGTGGATTACTGTCGCTCTGGTCGGCACCGCGTTCGGCACAGCCACGTTCTATTTCGGGCTGGCGATCGAAACCGGCGTGGGCGTGGAGGATTGCCTGACCGAGGAACTCGCGGCCGCCCCCAGCGGTCTGCACGATGGCGACACGCTCTACATTGCCAACCTGCCGGTGCTGGGGCACTACGTCCGCCTGGCTCTGGAGCAGCACACCGGCCGGCGGGGACTGCGCGTCATCCCGCTGACGTGGTCGCCGCGCCTGCTCGGGCCGGCAACGCCGACCGAGTTGATCTGGATCGATGACCGGACGATCGAGATCCGCGTGGCGGACGACCGTTATTTTGCCGGTCCGCTCGGACTGCTCGTGCGAGAAGCAACGGGCCGCGATGTGCCGGATGAGGTCGATCGGCTGGCCGACCTGGGCTTCCGCGTGCGCGTGTTGGAGCGCGACGTCGGCGGAATCGCGGCCCTGCGTTTCGAATTCTCGCGGTCATTGGGCGCCCCGGGTGTACACTTGTTCTGGGGCTCGCGAACCCGCTGGGCCTGTGAAGTGAGGCCGTGACGTGCAATGACGACTGACAACAAGCTGCCGGCGGTGCGTCCGATCGAGGTGGTCCCGTTTCGCCGCGACGACGGAGAGATCTACTTCGCCCTGCACGATCCGGCGCAGCTTTCGACCGACTCGCTGGCGATTTCCCCGGCCGGCTATTTCGTGCTGGCCCACCTGGACGGCGAGCACACCGCCGCAGACATCCAGGCTGCGTTTCGTGAACATGCCGGCATGGAGCTGCCGGCCGCGGAAATTCACCAACTGGTCGAAGTGCTTGACGCGGCGCTGCTGTTGCAAGGCGACCGTGTGCTACAGGTGCTGGCCGAGCGGCGGGCGGCGTATCAAGCGGCCCCGGCGCGCGACAACCGCGATTACGCACCATCGGCGGATGAACTGCGGACCGAGATCGCGGGCCTGCTCGCGCGCGGCGTCGCGGCCCCGGTCCGCGACGTGCGGGGGATCATCGCTCCGCACCTGGACTACGCCCGCGGCGCGCCGTGCTACGCGGATGCCTACGCCACGCTGGCTCAGGCGCCGCCCGCGGACAGGTATGTGATCCTTGGGACGAACCATTTCGGCGAGTCGACCGCCGTTGTGGCCACACGCAAGGACTTCTGGACGCCGCTGGGTGCGGTGCAGACCGACCGCGAGTTCATTGCGCGGCTGGAGTCGGCGCTGGGGACGTCTATCTGCGCGGGCGAGCACGACCACGCACGCGAACATTCGGTTGAGCTACAAGTCCATATCCTGCAAACGATTATGGGTTCACGACCCTTCGAGATCGTGCCCTTGCTGTGCCCGGGGGCGTGCGGCCCGACCGGCACGGCTCCGATTGACGGCCACGGCCCGGACCTGCACGCGGTGGCGCAGGTGCTCGCGAACCTTGTCGCCGACGGCGATCGCCGGACGGTGCTGATTGCCGGGGCCGACTTGAGCCATGTGGGGCAGCGGTTCGGCGATCCGGAGCCGACGACGCCCGAATTCCTCGCAGCGGTGGCCCGGACGGACCGCGAACTGCTCGACATGCTGGAGCGCCGGGAGGAAGAGGCGTTTGTCGCCAAGCTAGCGGCGGACGACAACCCCACGCGGGTGTGCAGCTCGGGGGGAATTTTCACCATGCTCCAGGCCCTGCCCGGTCGGTCCTGCAAGGTGCTGAGCTACCATCAGGCCGTGGACATGGCCCACGAGACGCACGTAACTTGCACAGCGGCGGTGGTTTGGTAACGCGCGGCGGGCTCGCGGTCAAAAAAAGGGTCCCCGAATGGGCTTTTGGTTTCCCACTCGGTGACCCGTGCGCTGGGATGGGCTTATTAAAACGTTCCACCATTAACAACAACGCCGCAACGTGAAGGTGTCGCGGCGTGTGCGGTTACGGCCAGCATTTTCGGGGGTCGCCAGTACGTGAGGTGGCGCGATCACGCGCGGCGGTCAGTGCCGCGTTCGCCCCGCTCAGCGACGAAGGCGAGTCGGTGCAGCCGCTGGACTGAATTTGCCAGGCGCTGCAGCACCATGCGTCCGTCGACGGTCAGTTCAAGGCCGACGAACTGAAGTGCCAGGTTGAGGGCGCCGGATTCATCGGTGCGGGCGCCGCGGTAGCGCGCGTCCACCAGGATCGGTGAGCGGCCGTCCGGCAGGTGCATCTCAACGCCGATGGTCTGCTCCATGACCCATTCCGGCGGGGCGGGATGATGGAGGCGCACCAGCGCGCCCCCGCACGAAAGGTCACACAAGTCGCCGGAGATGACCTGCAGGGCTTCGGTCTGGGCGCGCGCGCGGGCCAGGACGCCGCCGGCCCAGATGCTGACGTTCAGTGGCATCTCCGCCGGGATCGGCGTGCGGAAATACGCACGCCGCTGCAACTCGGTCATGCCGTCCGGCCAGCGATAGCGGATCGCGGGCACGGTGGTCTGGTCGTCGAGGACGAAGTGCCCCTTGGCCTCGACGATGGTCGCGAAGAGCAGTTTGCGGCTCCGCTGCCGGAAGCTGACGCCCAGGTATTGTCCGGGTGCGACCGCCGGCAGGGGGTGGTCGTCCACGGCCTGGTAGTCGAGCACGAAGAAGCGGCGTTGGGCATCGCGCTCAAGGAAGCGCGACTTGAACGAGTACCACTCGTGGCCGTCCTGGAAGGTCAGCACCGCCAGGGCGCGTTCCTGCACGGCACGATCAAAGATCGCGGACGCGTCGAGCGGGGTGAGCATGCGCCGGGGCTTCATGGCTGGCCCTCCGATTCCGTCAGGCGCGCCGCCTCGTCCTGCAGGGCGTTGCGCAACCGCTCCAGCAAGGCTTCATGGCCGGCAGCGACGAACTCGAAACCAATGATCACGTGACCTTCCTCGCGGCAGCGTGTCTTGCTGCAGGCGATCGCCGGCAGGCTGTACACATCCTCGCCCCAGGGCAGGACGAACTCGACGCGCACCTCGTCGCCGATGAAGAGGACGTCGTCGATGTCCGTGCTGATCACGCGACAGGCCACGCCGTGCGGGCCGATGTTCGACATGATCGCCACGAACGGTGGCTGGGCCGCCGGGACGAAGAACCGCACGGGCACCGGGTCCACCGGTGCGTGCCGCGCAAAGCGCCGGCGGTTGGCGACCTGGATCGTCTCCGGGACGGCGAGCACGACACGCTGCGGGACGGTGCGATCGGAGACTTCCCGCACATGAGTTGAGAACAGGCAGAGCTGTCCGGAGAGGATCATCCGCACATCGCACATGGCGCCGATCAGCGCGGCGAGCGACACGTTGGGCCCGACGTCGTGCAGGTCCACCTGCAGCGTCCCCTTGTCGTTGCCGGCCAGCGTGCCCCAGAGCAGGGCGCTGTGGGCGTCCGGCCGGGGTTCGATCTCGAATTTCGCGCGTGTGCGGACGGCCTGTGCGAGCACGCGGTGCGCCTGGCGCTCCGTCAGATCGAGCGTGACTAGCATGGGTTATTTTCCTCCGCCGTCGTGAACGATGACCCGGCGCAGCTTGGCGCGTTCGCGCGCCGTCACGAACTGCTCGACGCGCTGCACCTGCTGCGTGTGCAGATCGGGGTCCTCGCCCGCACAGAACATGCAGCCGAGGACCACGGACTCGCTTTGCGTTACGACGCGCGCATGGGTGATCCGCATCACGAACTCGATCGGCTGCGGGTCGCCCGGCAGGTTGAAGCGGGCCCAGTACACATCGCCGGCCTTGATCTGACGGCCGTGGTTGAGGGCGGCCGTCGCCCGCATCCCCCCGGCGGAGATATCGTGCAGTCGCACGGGGAAACTGCAGGGCTCGCCACGCACCTTGGTTACGCTGGCGTAGATCGGCTCGAGGTCGGCGAGCGACACGCGGTAGTGCCGCCGCTGCTGGCGTTGCTCGACACACGTGGGCAGGCTCATCCGCCAGGCCGCGACGCGCCCGCGCCGCTCGCAGCGCCACCAGACGCGGCCGCGCGTCTGGGTGTGACACGCAACCGTCTCGCCCTCGTGCGTGAAGTAGATGTCCGCCGGTGCGCCTTCGGTGGGCAGGTCGGCGGGCGGCTGGGTCGGCCACTCCAGGAGGACCGTGTCGCCCTGCAACGCCAGGAAGCGCGTATGAACTTCTTTGCCCGCATGGGCGCGCGAAACGAATGCCACCCGCGCGCGGCGCCGCTCGTCGCACGCCAACTCCAGGACGCGCAGTTGAGTCTTCCGGCGTCTGAACGACAGGACCGCCATGGCTCCTCCTTTGTGGCCGCCATTGGCCGGTCTTGTCTTCGTCGTACGTATTGCGCGACTTGACTCGCGGGCGACCCGGCGAATGCGGACGTTGCACGGCGGACAGCGCCCGCGCACGTCCGATGCGCGGAGCGTCCGAAGCGCGACGCGCGCGGGTGCGAGACTATCGGAGCCCGCCCCAGCGGTCCCGAAAGATCGCGCCGCGCTGCGCCGGAGCGCGGGTGGCGTGCGGCCGCCGGTGGCGAGTCGCGAAACGTGATGGCGTGCCGCTGGGCGGGGGCGGGCGCCGCGGCGCCGCTCAAAATAATCCGCGTGACACGCCGTGCGGGCCGCCGCGAAGCCCGCATAATCAGCGCCGCGCGGTCGGGCGGTGGTGACGCGTCGCGCGCCGGTGGCTAGAATGCGGGCCACGTCGGCGGGCGCGCTGGGCTGAGCCCCGCGTACCGTCGACTCCGGAGCGAGGATCCGCGATGTCAACTCCGCGATGCGGTGTGCCTCACCTGTCCGTGGTCCTGGCGGCTGCGGCGGCGCTGGGTGGCTGCGTGGAACGCACGGTGAAGATCGAGACCCGTCCGCCGGGCGCGCTTGTCGTCGTCAACGATGAAGAGGTCGGCGTCAGCCCGGTGAAGTTCGCATTTCTGTGGTATGGCGACTACGACCTGGTGCTGCGCAAGCCGGGTTACCAGACGCTGAAGACCCACTACCGCCTCGAAGCGCCGTGGTATCAATGGCCGCCGTTCGACATCATCGCCGAGACGATGGTGCCCGCCATGATCACCGACGAGCATGTCCTGCCGCCCTTCGCGTTGCAGCCGGCCGAACAGCCCAACACGGACGAGCTCATCGGGCGGGCGAACGAGCTGCGCGAGCGCGCGCTTTTCGAGGGCCAGTGAGCAACGGGGCGTGGTGATTCAGCCGCTCACGAGCGCTGCGGTGCCGGCAGCCCCAGCAGTCGCATGACCTGCTGGAGGTCGGCCCAGGCGTCGCCCTTCGCGGCGGGATTGCGCAGCAGGTAGGCGGGGTGGAAGGTGGGCATCAGCCTGGCGGGCGGCAGCCCGACGAGGGCCAGAGCCGGCGGCGGGAAATCGTGGAACGCGCCGCGCAGTTTGGATATCGCGACTTTGGTTGCCAGCAGCGTCTGCGTCGCCGGCCGCCCCAGCGAGATGATCACCTGCGGCCGCAGAATAGCGAGCTGACGGAACAGGAACGGCGCGCACGTCTCCATTTCGTCGTCCGCCGGTGTCCGATTGCCCGGCGGACGGCACTTGACGACATTGCAGATGTACACTTGGTCGCGGGTCAACGACATCGCGGCGATCATGCGGGTCAGGAGCTGCCCCGCGCGGCCGACGAACGGAATCCCCTGCGCATCCTCATCCGCCCCGGGCCCCTCACCGACGAACACCAACGCGGGGCGCGGATGGCCGACGCCGAACACCGTTTGTGTGCGACCGGCGTGCAACCGGCACTTCGTGCAGCCGCGCACGTGGGTCGCATCGAGGTGCGCGAGCGCGGCCGCGGCATCTGCCTTTGAGAGCTCTGCCCGGCACGGCGGCGGAAGCCCGGTATCGTCGCCGAACAGCGCCGGGGTGCTCGCTGGCAAGGTCGTCGCACGCACTGCCGCGGCTGTGGGGAGACGCTCAACAACCGGCGACGGAGGCGCGGGGCGTGCGCCCTCACGGTTGCCAACGCCGGTGACCACTGCCGCGGCGGGTGTGGTGGAAACGTCCCAGTGTGGCACGCCCAGCCGGCGCTCGTTGCGCAGCCACTCGCGCAGCGTCGATTCGACTGTATCCGGGGGCGGCTCGGTCACGATGGGTAGTGTAGGGATGCAGCGCGCCGGCGACAAGCACGCGCCGTCGGCTGCGAATTGCCCCCGGTACCGGCGGCTCATAGAATCGCCGCTCCCCGCGCCCTGTTGTGGCCGCGCTGGTCGGGTCACCTGGAGAAGCTTGTCGTGGACCGCCCGCCGCTCAAGCCGTTGTCGCTCACGATCATGTATCCGTGCTACAACGAGGAGGCCAACGTCGAGCGGGTGACGCGCGCGGCGGTGGAAACGGCGCGGGCGATCGCGGACGACTGGGAGGTGGTCATCGTCAATGACGGCAGTCGTGACCGCACGGGCGAAATCGCCGACCGGCTCGCGGCCGAGTTGCCGAACGTACGCGCCGTGCACAACCGCCCGAATCGCGGCTATGGCGGGGCGCTGGCGCGCGGGTTTCGCGAGGCGCGCAAGGACTGGATCTTCTACACCGATGGCGACGGGCAGTTCGATTTCAACGAGATTAGCAAGCTCCTGCCGCTGCTCGCAACGCATGACATCGTGTCGTGCTACCGGCTGGATCGCAAAGACTCGTTCATGCGGAAGTTGAACGCGTTTGCCTGGTCCACGCTGGTCAACCTGCTCTTCCACATCGGGCTGCGGGACATCGATTGCGCGTTCAAGATCTACCCGCGCACGTTCATCGAGCGCATCGAAATGAGGAGCACGGGCGCGCTGATCGACACGGAAATGCTCGCCAAGGCCCGCAATCTCGGGTACTCGATCGCGCAGCTCGGCGTGCACCACTATCCGCGCACCGCCGGCGCGCAGACCGGCGCCAACCTCAAGGTCATCGCCCGGGCGTTCAAGGAGCTGTTCAAGCTGTACCGCCAGATCAAGCGCGAAGGCCGCGCGGCACCGGCGGTCGATGCGGCCCGCACGTAAGGCACGTGTCAGGCTGGTTCACGGTTCACGGGGCGGGGCGCGGTGTGTGCGCGTCGGCGTCCTCGGCTTCTTCCTCGATCTCGAGCAGCTCGAACAGGTTGCCGTCCGGATCGGCGATCGTCACGATCCGCAGGTCGTTGTAGCTTTCGATCTCGTCCACCTGTTGCCCGCCGTGCTCGATCAGTCGCACGAGGACGTCGTCGAAATTCGTGGTCGTGATGTCGAAGCGGACGGTGGGGTACTGGCCCGGCGGCGGTTGCACCTCGGGGTCCCAGGGTGCGACCGGTCCGAGCAGGCGGATCGACGAGCCTCCGTCGGGGAAGTTCAGGCGGGCATAAGCGCTGCTCGCGCTAACCTCCTTCTCCGCCACTTCGAGCCCCAGGCCGTCGGCCCAGAAACGCAGGGCCAGGGTGAAATCGCTGACGTAGATGTGCACGTCGCCGATGAACAGCATGAGCATGACCCTGGGCGCCGGCACTCCGCCGCCGGCACGGGTGTTCGTCGTTCGCCGCGGGCTGGAGTGCGGAGACGCCGGCCCGCGGGGCGCACACAACCCCTAGGCGCCGAGATCGGTGCGATACTGGGCGCCGTCGAAGTGGATGCGCTCGACAGCAGTGTAGGCGCGTTTGCGGGCGTCCGCGAGCGTGGCCCCCAGTGCCGTCACGCCAAGCACACGCCCGCCGGCTGTCAACACCTGGTCGCCGGCCTGCCGCGTGCCGGCGTGGTACACCACGAGGTCGTCGGTGTCGTCGGGCAGCCCGGTGATCGGCAGGCCGGTGGGGTATTTGTCCGGGTAGCCATCGGAGGCCATCACGACGCACAGCGCGGCGCGCGGGTCCCAGCGCACGTCCGCCGCTTCGAGCTCGCCGTCAACGGCCGCGTTCAGCAACTCCAGCAGGTCTGATTGGAGGCGCAGCAGGATGGCCTGCGCCTCGGGATCGCCGAAGCGGCAATTGAACTCAAGCACTTTCGGGCCGGCCGTCGTGAGCATCAGGCCGATGTAGAGCACGCCGCGATACGGCATGTGCTGACGGATCAGCGCATCGAGCGTCGGCACGAGAATCTGCGCCTGCACCTGCTGAATGACGCGGTCATCGACGGCCGCTGATGGGCAGAATGCGCCCATACCGCCGGTGTTCGGCCCTTCATCGTGATCACGGAGCCGCTTGTGATCCTGTGCCGGCTCCAGCAGGTACGACGTGTGCCCGTCCACGATCGCCAGCAGCGACGCCTCGCGGCCCAGCAGCCGTTCCTCCACGACGATCTGCGCGCCGGCGTCGCCGAAGATTCGGTCGACCAGCATCTTCTCGGCCGCCAGGATCCCGTCCGCTGGATCGTCGCAGACCATGACGCCCTTGCCCTTGGCCAGCCCGGCGGCCTTCACGACCACGGGCTCGTCGCGCGTGGCGATATACTGCCGCGCGTGCTCGAAGTCCGTGAAGAGCCGCGCATCGGCGGTCGGCACGGCGTATTGGCGCATGAGCTGCTTGGCGAACGCCTTGTCGCTTTCCAGGCGCGCGGCACCGGCACGGGGCCCGAAGATGCGCAGCTTCGCATCTTCAAACGCGTCGACAATGCCGGCGGCGAGCGGGTCCTCGGGACCGACGATCGTCAGGTCGATCCCTTCGCGCCGGGCCACCTCCAACGCGAGGCTGATGTTCGCCGGGTCGCCGGGGATGTTCGTGCCCAGCTTCGCCGTGCCGGCATTGCCCGGCAGGATGAACAGGCGCTTCAGGTGGGGGGAGCGGGCGAGCGCGTGGCACAGCGCGTGTTCGCGACCGCCGGAGCCGATGACCAGTACGTTCATGCTCTCTCCTCACGCCGGCCTTACCGCGGGGGGACCGGGGCCGGTGCGGCGGCGCTGTCGTCTGGCGCGGCCGCCCGGTTCTGTGTCAACTGCGACAGGCGATAGCGCGCCCAGTTCGCGGGCCACTCGTCGCGCGCCAGGTCGAGGCAGCGCTGATAGTGCTCGACCGCCTCCGCGGGTGCGCCGCGCTGCGTCGCCATCTCGCCGGCGAAAAAGTGCTCGTCATCCTGGAAAAGCAGAGGCCGCTCGCCGAAGCTGGCCAACAGGCTGTCGAGCACGGCCGCCGCGGCGCTCTCGCGCTCGACGCCGGTCAGCAGCCGGGCGATCACGCTGGCATAGGTCGTCGCGACGACTTCGCTGCGGCGGCCGAACGGATCCGGGTCACCGATATGCAGGGCCGCGCGCCGCGCCTCGCCGGTGCGACCGGCACGGAGCAGCGCAACGACGCGCTGCAGCGCGGCCGCCGGCGCGCCGGCCGGATCCAAATCGGGCTGGCGCAGCACGCCGGCCAGGCCCTGCGCGGCCTCGTCGTACGCGCCGACCAGGTAGTCACACTGCGCCAGCCGCAGGCGCGTCAGGGCATCGACCGCGGGCAGCGGTGTGGTGCTCGGGGCGCGGGCCGCGGCAGACTCGTCCTCGGCCGTCAGGTCAAAACCGCGCCGCAGCCAGCTCCGCGCCAACTCGTAGCGCTCACCGTCGTACGCCGCGTGCCCGAGACGCAGGCACGTTCGCGCGGCGGCCGCCGGCGCCTCGGTCATCGTCGGGCAGGCGGCTTCGATCCACGCCGCCGGGACTTCGACGTTCGGCCGGCGGAGCGCGGCGTCGAGCACCGCCAGTTGCACCGCGCTGCCGCGCTGCGCGTCCAGTTCGCGCAGCTCCGTCGCGGCCTGCCAGGCGTCCGCATAGTTGGCGTTGGCCAGGCTTTCCGCGACCCGCCGCTCGCGGGCGTAGGCCCGGTTCCGCTCGATGATCGCGTCGGCGGCGGCGTAGCGATACTCGAAGACCCGGTGGTCCTGGCCCAGCAGCATGGCGTCGGCGTCGTCACCCACCCACGCCGCGAGGGGTTGTTCCGACTCGGCGGCGAGCGGCCAGTTCGCGAGGCCCTCGCCGGTCGCGGGGTCGTAGAGGCGCACGGTGCCGTCCACCGTGCGGACCAGCAACACGTCGTCGCGCGGGTTGAAGGCGAGCGCGCTGACGCTTTGCCCGATGGCGATGCGGTGCCGGATCTCGCGCCGCCCCACGGAGATCAGGCGCAGGATGTCGTCCTCGCACGCGACCGCGAGGTACTCGCCGGTGCGATTGAACGCGAGGCTGGTCGCGGGAGCGTCGAGCCGCAGCCATGGATCCGTGGAGGGCAGGCGGCTGTAGCGGGAGCGTACCAGGGCTGGTGCGGTTGCGGTCTGCGGGGCATCGCGCCAGGGGTCGAGTAGCAGCAGATGCCCGTTGGAGCGCACGATCAGCAGCTTCTGTGTCCGCGGCAGGAAGGCGATCTCGCGGACCAGCGCGCCGCCAAACTCAAACGGCGCTGGCACGCGGGCAGCGCGCCCGGCAGGCTCATCCCCCGCGCCGCTCTCCCAGGCCCGAAATGCGATCTGCTGCCGATCCCCCGTGGGGCTGCGCGCCAGCACCGCGACCAGGTCGCCCTCGTCGCTGATCGCCACTTTGTCCGGCACGGTCAGCGTGGGGTGGTTCCAGACTACCACGCGCCCCGCCAGGTCCGCGAGCCGCACCAGCCGCAGCGTCGAACGCTCGCGAATCACGGCTCGCTCCCCGTTGGCGTTCACGGCCAGCGCCATGCTGCCGCCCAAGCCCAGCAGCCGTGGCCGCAGGATCGTGCGTGGCGTCGCGGTCCCGCCCGTCAGCCCGCGCCGGGGCGGTGCGTAGGCCACGACCTGGCCGCGGGACAGCGCCATGAGCACCGCGGAGCCGTCGGCCGCCGCCGCCCACAGCTTCGGCGCCGTGTCCACGACCAGGCGGCGCTGCTCGACGCGCTCGGGTGGAATCCAGTGTGTGACCGTGCCGCTGTCGTCGAGCGTGATCACCGAGCGATGGTCATCGGACAGCGACAGTTGCTCCACGTGGTCGACCGTAGCGCGCCAACTGAACGCGCGCTCGCGATTGCGATACACCGCCACTTGTCCGTCGCGCGCGGCGAAGACCATCGTGGCCACGCGTGGCTGCAGGTCGAGCAGGGTCCACGCCGGCTCCGCGTCGAGGATGCGCGTCCAGTTGCCGTGCGGCGCGTTGCCCACGTCCGCGACGTAGACGCCGTCCGCGAGGACCGCAAGCTGCCCTTGGCCGTCAAAGCGGACGGCGCGCGCCGGCTCGTCGCCGGTCCACGCCAGCGCGACCTGCAGCGTGCCATCTGCGGCCACGGACACCAGCTCGACGCCGGCCGTCGTGGGCACGGCGAGTTGCCGCGCCTGTGGCTGGTAGTCGGCGGATCCGATCGGTGTGCCATTCAGCAACACCGTCTGCCGCGCGTCGCCCGTGGCGCCCGACAGCAGGTGGACCGGACGTGCGCCCAGCAGGAGCAGGCTACGGCCGCCGTCGACGGGGTACGTCGCCAGCGGACGCGTGCGGTCGGACAGCTCGACGGCGACCGCCGGGAGCAACGCGCCGGGCTGCCACACGCGGGCCCAGCCGTCGCCGGCCGCCGCGAGCGAGCCGTCGTCCGCGACGCTGAACACGGTTACCGGCCCCGGCGCACGGACCCAGCCCTCCGGGGCACCAGGCTTGAGGGCGCGCAGCGTGATGACGCCCGGCTCGTCACACACCGCGGCGATGCGCCCGCTGGGGGCCAGCCGCCCGGCGGGCAGTGGAACTCCGCTGCAGCGGGTTTGCGGCTCGAAGGTGAGCAGCGTGGCCGAGCTGTCCATGGTCTGCAGGTAATAGCGCCGCAGCGCCCAGATGGCCGCAGGACTGGGGGTGACCTCGAGCGCCTGCCAGTAGCTGTCCCGCGCCTCGCGGATGTCGCCTCGGGCCAGCGCCAGGTCGCCGCGCTGGATTTGTTGGCGCACCAGGGCGTGCCGCAGGTTCTGCTGGGCGAGCATGGCTTCGGCGGTGCGCTTGCGGGCTTCGTGCAGCGCACGTTCCTGGTTGAGCACCGCCTGACGGGTTTCCTCGGTCTTTTGGTCGGCACGCTCGCGCGCGGCACGCTCACCCGTGAACAGCACCGCGAGAGTGACCAGGAAGCCCAGCAGCATAAGCAGAATGAGCCCGGCCATCGCGGCCTGCAGCCGGTAGCGCCGCAGCGCCTTCTTAAACATGTACAGGCCGCTCGCACGCTTGGCCTCGATCGGCTCGCCGTGCAGGCGGCGATGCAGGTCGCGGGCGAGGTCGCCGGCGGTCTGGTAGCGTCGCTGCGGCTCTTTCTCCAGCGCCTTGAGCAGGATCGTGGCCAGCTCGTCGTCGATCTTCAGGTCGGCGTGGACGTAGCCGACGTGGGAGCGCGGATTCGCGGGCTCGGTGTGTGCAATGCGGTTGAGGATTTCGCCGAGCGGGCCGTCGACCGGGTAGGGCGGCTGCCCGACCAGCGCTTCGTAGAACACGACGCCGAGCGAGTAGACGTCGGTGCGCACGTCGAGGTCCTGCGCGCCGGCGGCCTGCTCGGGCGACATGTAGGCGACCGTGCCGAGCAGTTGTCCACTCGTGGACAGCATCTGCACGGTCGAATCGCCGCTGCCCAGTCCGTGCATCGGCTTGGCGAGGCCGAAATCCAGGATGTGCGGCGCGCCGTCGGCGTCCACCAGGATGTTGGGCGGTTTCAGGTCGCGGTGGATGACGCCGCGCTGGTGCGCGAAGTTCACCGCCTCGCACACCTGCTCGAACAGCAGCAGCGTGGCGTCGAGGGTTGGCCGGCGCTGGGCGAGGTAGCGGTCCAGGCGGACGCCGTCAATGTACTCCATGGCGAAGAAATAACGCCCGCGGCTCAACCCGGAGTCCAGGATGGTCACGATGTGCGGATGGCGCAACGAGGCCGCGAGCTCGATTTCCCGTTCAAACCGGCGGCGGGTCGTCTCGCTCGCAAATGGGCCCTCAAGCAGCACCTTGAGGGCCACCTGCCGCTTTGTGCCGAGCTGCAGCGCCCGATACACCACGCCCTGGCCGCCGCGGTGCAGTTCCTCGAGCAGCACGTACCCTTCAATGCTCGGCCCCAGGGGGATGTCACCGCTCCCGTCGGCCACGCCGCCGCCGGAGCCGGTGGTTACGCGGGTCGGCTCGTCGGCGTGCGACGGGCCGCCGCTGCCCGAAGTCGGTGAAACCGGGGCGGGCTCGTCGGGCAGACTGTCCTGGGGCGCTGGGGGCATGCGACGCTCACCTGTTCCTGGCACCGTGCGCGACGGGGGCGGATTGTACCGCCCCGCAGCGCGGATGGCACGACGCCAAGCGGCAGGTGGCCCCCTTGCAACCCACCCGGGAGTGGGCCACAATAGGGCTGTCTAGGAAACAGTGGAATTCTTGCCCGGTGACGCCATGCTCAAACGCAAGCCGCAGATCAACTTCCAGGTCGACGAGCCGTTGAAGCTGTTGTACGACGAGGCGCGCATCAGCGGCCACTGGGTCGCGCGGTTCTGCGCCGCCGGCCTGCTGCTGATGGTGGAGGACCCGCGGACCCGCGTCCGGGCGCTCAACCGGCTGCGCGACTGGGAAGCCGAGTACGCCGACGCTTCCCCCGAGCAGATCCGCGCCTTCGTGCAAGGCGCCGAAGCCGCGCTGCAACGCGGTGCTCGAGGTACGCCGCGAGCCCAGCCAGCTCGGCCGGGGCGAAAAACGGCAAAACGCGGCAGATCCGGTTGATTTGCTGCTGGCGGGCAACTGCCTGCTGCGGTGGGGAGGCGTGCATGGGCTGATCCTCGCGCCAAGGTCCTGCGGAAACGCGCGGGTGCGCTCCACGGCGCGGCGTGCGGCGTTTCCACTGCGGGACGGCATGCCCTCCATAGCATCCGATTCCATGGCCCGTCCGGCCCGCCAACCCAGGGGGAGGCATTCGCAACAGCGAATCCACATCGGTAATATACGGCATCTGTTAGGTATTGTAAAGGGCCGTCGGACTGCCCTGCAGATCGCAAAGGCGGGGTGCCGGGTGGTCGCACGACACCGTCCCATAACATCGACCGGACACCCCTGCTGCCTGTGTCGCTTGCCGGGCGCCTGAACGAACCGGCGATAGGACGATGGGCCGGCTGCCGCTAAGATCGGGCCGTGATGGCTCTTGCGAATATGCATGCACCTGCCGATACGTCGACGCGCTGCGGGTGGTGGCACCGGCTGCATGCCTGGCGCTGGTACGCGCGCTGGCCGCTGAAGGTCGCTGCCTTGGCGCTGGTTGTGATGCTGGTGCTGTATCCGAAGGTGTGGCTGATTCCCGTCTGGGCGGCGCGGCTGAACGATCTCAACTCGGTGGTGGATCCGAACGATCCCGCGCTTGCGCCGCTCGAGGCCGAAGTTCGTGCGCAACTTGCGCCGGGGACGCGCCTGCCGGCGGCGCTGGTTCCGGTTGAAAAAGTAGTCTACGCGCATGTGCCCTATGCGTTCGACTGGGACACGTGGGGTGTCATGGACTACCTGCCGACGGTGGCCGAGGTGTTCGCGCAGGGCCGTGAGGATTGCGATGGCCGGGCCGTCGTCGCCACGGCGTTGCTGCAGCGGCTGGGCTACGAGGCGTGGTTGGCGTGCGATCTCAAGCATACGTGGGTAGCGGTGCGCGATCCGTCGTTGGCCACGGCCGACTCGTTTGAGCTCATGGCGCCCGGCAAGGGGGAGAAGACGCTGGTTGGCGCGGGCGCGGGCACGCGCTGGAGTCTGACGCTCGGCACGTTCAGCAATTTCGGCCGCGCGCTGGCGTTCGGGATCGCGGCTTTCCCGTTGGGCCGCGAGATCATCATACTGATCGCGCTGTGCGCGGTGCTGCTGCAGCCCCGCGCGTCGCCGTTGCGGCGCATCGTCGGATGCGCTGTCCTGACCGGCGCGCTGATCCTGCTGCGCGTCGGCGGCACAGCACCCAGCGGCATGATGCTGTGGGCGTGGCTCGGCGTGATGGCTGTCGTGGCCGGCTGCCTGCTCTTGGCGGTTCCACACCGAACGGTCCACGCCGGCGGCAGAGCTGAGACACAATGAGTGCTGAATGGCTGGACATCTCTGTGCCGCTCTCGCCGGCGCTGGTGCAGTGGCCGGGGGACCGGCCGGTGCGGATCGAACGCGTGAGCAACCTGGCAACGGGCGCGGACTGCAATCTCTCCGACCTGTCGCTCAGCGCGCATACAGGGACCCACGTCGACGCACCTGCGCACTATCTCGCGGATGGCGGCGGTGCGGATACCATCCCGCTCGACGCCGTTATTGGTCCCGCTCGCGTGGTCGAAATCGCGATGGCGGACTCGATCCGGGGCGCGGATATCGCCCGGTTGCGGGTCCAGCCCGGGGAGCGCTTGCTTTTTAGGACGCGGAATTCGAGCGCCGCGTGGCACGACGCGCCGTTCCGGACAGACTACGTGTATCTCACGCCGGAGGCGGCGGACGAACTGGTCCGCCGTCGTGTGCGCACCGTGGGCATCGACTACCTGTCGGTGGGGGCGATGAACGAGTCGGGCGCAAGAACGCATCGCACGTTGCTGCAGGCGGGCGTCTGCGTGATAGAGGGGCTCAACCTGGTGGGCGTGGCGCCGGGAGCATACGAACTGGTTTGTCTGCCGCTGCGGCTGGTGGGCGCGGATGGCGCGCCGGCGCGTGCGGTCCTGCGCAGGCTGTGACGCGCATCAGAGTGGGCGGCGGCCGTTGTCCCTCAGCGCGGCTTGGATCACCGGCAGGGGGTGGTGTTCGCCCCGATTGATCCCCGGGCACCCGGTTGCCGCCGACTGCCAGTCCCCGGGAGTTGACAGATTCGACTTCCAGAAGGGCCAGGTCCGGCACTGGACCGGGCGCACGGGATGAATTCGGCACTGGGTCTGGCCGTCGGTGAGCCGGTCCAGAAACTCGCAATCCCCGCCGGGCAGCTCGAGCAGGCTCCGGCCGAAACCGACGCGCCGAAGATGCCGGCGGCTGAAGTCCTCGACGGTGAGGTTGCAGAAAGCGGCGATGCGCTCAATCTCCGCCGTAGTGACCCAGACATGGCCGGGCGCACCGCTGCAGCAGTTGCCGCACTGGGTACAGGAGAAGCAGAGTCCGTCGGCGTACCAGGGAGTAGCGTCTGCGGAATCGCTCACGAGGCTTTCCCGCAGCACTTCTTGAACTTTTTCCCGGACCCGCATGGGCAGGGATCATTGCGGCCGGCGGCGTGCTGGGCCTTTGCCTGTTCGACGGGCGCGTCGGGGATGGGGGGGGCATCCGGGTCGACGACCTCGCGGGTGAGCCGTTCGCGCTCTTTGCGACGGTCCCAGCGCTTTGAAAATTGATCCTGACTGCTGGTCATGGGAATTTCCTTCGATATCAGTCTGGTGCCATTATATACGATGGTGCGAACGACCGGGGAGTGGATTCGTCACGCGAGGCCGGGGCCATGAACGGATGAAAAAAAAACGGGGCTTGACGAATGGCGGGTCGGCAAGTATGAACCCGCGCAATTCGTCAGAAACCGCTTTACAAGGAGCGTCGCGATGTTCCAGGATGCAGAGTGGAACCTGTGGGAAGAGGCGGACCCCGTGGGCACCGGGCTGCTCGAAGAGGACGGCCTGGACGATGAACCGCTGCCCGACGGGGACGACTCGGAAGTGGTGGAAGATGCGGGCGAGGAGCACGACGATGCGGTCGGTGCGCTCGGCCTGCGGGGTGATGGTCGGCGGCGGTCGTCCGATGACGAAGACGACGTGGACGAGGAATTCGACGACGAAGAAGACGACTTCGGCGAGGAAGAAGACGACTTGGACGAGGACTTTGACGACGACTTCGACGAAGACGATGACGACCTCGACGACGATCTGGACGATGATGCGGACGATGACGACCTCTAGCAGGGCGGCGGGGGGCGGGGGTGACGACTGGCGGGGCCGGTGGCCGCGTGAATGACCGCGCGGCCGCAGGGGCTCGGATGCGGGGTGGGGAGGCCGGCGGTTGGGTGCCGACTTCAGCCGGTGGGGGGTATACGACGATAAGTCGATTATGGACCATGCTGAGAATTACGCACCCGCGGGGGCGCCCGGCGAACCAGTGGCTGCGGCCGCGCGAGAGCGGCGGGCCGGGGGCGAAGATCGCCGGGGCGGAAGCGACCGGCGCTCGAAGCTCGACCGCCGCCGGGGCCCAGGTCGCCGGCGGACCGATTACCGTCGTGCCGCTGAAGAAGGGCACATGACGGAGGAACAGCTCGATTTTCTGAAGGCGGTGGACGAGTACAAGCGTGTAAACGACCGGGCCTTCCCGTCGCTGACGGAGATGCTGGACATCGTGCTGTACCTGGGCTACCGGCGGGTGGCGCCGGTGGGGGAGTTCAAGCTGAGCAAGGGGCGGCAGAACCCGCGGCCGGGCGACGAGGAGGGTGCGGCCTAGCTGGCGCGTCGTTTTCGACCTTGACAGGGGGGCACCAACTGCGTAGCTTCAACTGTTCTAGCGGTCGGCCGGACCGTGCGCCGGGCTTGTGGCGCGGTGTGCCGGGCGCGCCGGTCGTGATGCGCCGCGCTGGAATTCGCAGCCTGAGGTAGAGACGATGTTACCGGTAACCAAGAAAAGCAAGATGCGCAAGCGGACCCGCCGAGCGCATCACGCCCTGACGCCGGCGCAGTTGTCGGCCTGCCCGCAGTGTGGCCAGGCGAAACTGTCGCACCGCGCGTGTCGCAACTGCGGCTATGTCAACGCGCATACGCGGATAGAGGTCGGCTCGGAGGAGTCGTAGGAGAGGACTCCATGCGGATCGGCGTGGACGCGATGGGCGGCGATCACGCACCCGGGGAGATCGTGCGCGGAGTGCAGCAGGGCCTGCAGTTCCTCGCCGCGGGTGACGAGATCGTGCTCTACGGCGTGCAGGAGGCGATGGAGGCCCACTGCCGCCAGTGTGAGTTGAATGACCCGCGGGTCAAGCTCGTGCACTGTGCCCAGGTCATCGAGATGGACGACTCGCCCGTCGAGGCCCTGCGCCAGAAGCGGCATTCGAGCATCGTGCAGCTCGCCGTGGACGCCGCGGACGAGAAGCTCGACGCGGTGATTTCGGCCGGCAACACGGGGGCGTTTGCGGCGGCGTGCCAGCTCAAGGTCGGGGCGATCGAGGGCGTCTCCCGGCCGGGTATCGCGGTCGTGCTGCCGACGTTCCACGGGCCGGTGCTGATCTGCGACGTCGGTGCCAACGTGGCGCCGAAGCCGCACCATTTATACGAATATGCGCGGATGTGCGCGTGCTATGCTCGGCTGATCCTGCAGGTGCCGGAGCCGCGCATCGGGGTGGTCTCGATTGGCGAGGAGGCCGCGAAGGGCAATCCACTCGTCAAGGAGGCGCGGGCCATCATCAAGCAGGACGCGACGCTGCGGTTCGTCGGCAACGTCGAGGGGCGCGACATCTTCGGCGGCCACTGCGACATCGCGGTCTGCGACGGCTTTGTCGGCAACGTGATCCTGAAGCTGACCGAAGGGCTGGCCGAGGGCCTGTTCAAGACCATCGTCCACGAGATCAAGGAGGAGAGCCTGGAGCTCGTGCCGCGCTTCGAGCCGATCGTCGACCGGATCTGGAAGCGGCACGACTTCGCCGAGTACGGCGGGGCCCCGCTGCTCGGACTCCGCAAGATCGCGATCATCTGCCACGGCCGCAGCGACCACCGGGCCATGAACAACGCCATCCGCGTCGCCGTGGAGCAAGTCCGCCTAAACATCATCACCGCGATCGCCACCGAGCTCCGGCGCCGGCATGAGGACGCCGCATGAAGCTGGGGTGGCCGGTCGAAATCGTCGGTACCGGCATGTGGCTGCCCGAGACCGTCGTGACCAACGACGATCTCGCGCGCGTGGTGGATACCACCAACGACTGGATCGTGCAGCGCACGGGCATTCGCGAGCGGCGCCGGGCCAAGCCGGAGGAGGCGACGCTGCTGCTCGCGACCCGGGCCAGCCAGGCGGCGCTCGCCGACGCGGGGGTAACGCCGGAAGAGGTGGACGCGATCATCGTCGCGACCGTGACGCCGGAATACCAGTTGCCCGCGACCGCCAGCCTGCTCCAAACGGAACTCGGCTGCCGCTGGATCCAGGCGTTCGACCTGGGGGCGGCGTGCAGCGGGTTTGTCTGGGCGTTCCAGGTCGGGGCACAGCAGATCATCACCGGCGTGGCGAGGACGGTGCTCGTCGTCGGCGCCGAGACGCTCACGCGCATCACGGACCAGCAGGACCGCGGGACGTGCGTGCTGTTTGGCGACGCGGCGGGGGCCGTGGTGCTGCGGGCAGCGACCGACCCGGCACGCAGCATCCTGGCGATGCGTGCGGGGGCCGACGGCGCGCGTGGCCGGCTGATCTACATCCCGGGCGGCGGCTCGAAGGAGCCGGCTTCGCACCGCACGGTGGACGAGCGGCTGCACTACATGCACATGCAGGGCCGCGAGGTGTACAAGTTCGCCGTCACGCAGATGCACACGGTGCTCGACGAAACCTGTGCCGACGCCGGCGTGAGCGTCAGCGATCTGAAGCTCGTGATCCCGCACCAGTCGAACCTGCGGATCATCGAGTCGGCGTGCGAGAAGGCCGGCCTGCCGATGGAGAAGGTCCTGATCAACATCGACCGCTACGGCAACACGTCGGCGGCCTCGGTCGCGGTGGGACTGCACGAGGCGCGGGCGGAGGGGCGCATCGGTCCGGGCGACCTGGTGATGCTGCTCGCGTTCGGTGCCGGTCTGACGTGGGGTTCGGTCCTGTTGAGGATGTAACGTGACGACACGCGCCGCGATCTTCCCGGGTCAGGGGGCCCAACTGGTCGGCATGGGGCAGGACGTCGCCGGGCAGTATCCCGTCGCGGCCGAAACCTTTGCCGAGGCCGACCAGGTTGTCGGCTTCGCGCTGAGCAAACTGTGTTTCGAGGGGCCGGCGGAGCGACTGAACGCGACGGACATCCAGCAGCCGGCGATCTTCACGACGAGCGTGGCGCTCTACCGGGCCGGCCTGGCCGCGGGACGCTATCCGGCGGATGCATTCGTCGCGCTCGGCGGACTCAGCCTGGGCGAATACACCGCGTTGCACCTGGCCGGGGCCATGTCGTTCGCGGACGCGCTGCGGCTGGTCATGCGTCGCGGACAGCTCATGCAGCAGGCGGCCGAGCAGCAGGCCGGCGGCATGGTCTCGCTCATCGGCGGCGATGAGGCGAAGGTGCTGGCGCTGTGCGAGGCGGTCGCCGCGCAGGGGCGTGTGCAGCCGGCGAACTACAACTGCCCGGGGCAGATCGTGATCTCGGGCGACAAGGGGGCGTGCGACGTGGCCGCGCAGCGCGCCGAGGAGTTCGGTCTGCGCGCTGTGCCGCTGCCGGTCGCCGGCGCATTTCACAGCAAGCTGATGCGATCGGCGGCCGAGGGACTGCGGCCAGCGCTGGAGGGCTGTGCGTTCCAGACGCCGAAGGCGCGCGTGATCGCGAACGTCAACGCCGAGTATCACCGCGATCCGGCGGCGATCCGTGAGGCCCTGTATCAACAGGTCGTCAGCCCGGTGCGCTGGCAGGCGTGCGTGGAGCGGCTGATCGCCGACGGCTGCGGCGAATTCTGGGAGATTGGGCCGAATCGGCATCTGACCGGTATGATGCGCAAGATCAACCGCAAGGTGCCCACGACGAATGTGAGCACCGCCGCGGATCTGTCTGCCCAGTAATGTCGGGCACCTTGGCCTGACAGAGAGATGTTGGGCCACCGCAGCCGGCGGACCCGTGAGAGCGACGGAGGTTGTCCATGAGCATGAGTCTCGAACAGCAGGTCGCGATCGTCACGGGCGGGTCGCGCGGGATCGGGCAGGCGATCTGTCTGTCGCTGGCGCGGGCGGGGGCGACGGTCATCGCGGCGGCGCGGGGCCTCGAGCGGACGCAGGCGTGGGTGCGCGAGGCGGGCGAGTGCGCCGCGCGGATCATTCCGACGGCGTTGGACGTGACCGACCGGGCGGCGGTGAACCAGCTCGTCGAGGATACGGTCGAGCGGCACGGGCGGATCGACATCATCGTCAACAATGCGGGCATCACGCGCGACGGGCTGCTCATGAGCATGGAGGACGAGCAGTTCGACCAGGTGCTGGACACGAACCTGCGGGCGGCGTTCTCGATGATGCGGGCAGTGAGCCGGCACATGGTGCGGGCGCGGCGCGGCCGGATTATCAACATCGCGAGCGTCTCCGGCCTGATGGGCAATCCCGGTCAGGCGAACTACTCCGCGGCGAAGGCCGGGTTGATCGGCATGACGAAGTCAGTCGCGAAGGAGCTGGGCAAGCGCAACATCACCTGCAACGCGGTTGCGCCGGGCTTCATCGAGACGGATATGACCGGGGAGCTGCCGGAGAAGCTCAAGGAGCAGGTCAAGACGATCATCCCGCTGCAGCGTTTCGGTACGCCGGCGGAAGTCGCGTCGCTCGTCGCGTTCCTGGCGGGCCCGGACGCGGCGTACATCACGGGCCAGGTGTTCGTGGTGGACGGCGGGCTGCATATGTAGGGGAGCTGTCAGCGTTCAGCTATCAGCTTTCAGCCGGATGTAGGGCGGGTTGCATCGATGTGCGACCTGCCGGTCGGCTGACGAGCGCGCGGGTACAATGGCAGAAGACGGCCCGGCGGCGTGACCGGGTCAGTCGGTCCGGGACATCTCGATCCGACTTGCAGACGGTTGCCACTCTGACGCAGACGGCACTTGCCGGGTCCATGCAATGGAGGTGACTGGGGTGATCGCCGTGAGCACGTGTTGCATGAACTGGCTGTGTGCCGCCTGCGTCTGCGCGCTGCCGCCGAGTGCGGTTTCTACCCAGCCACAAGGGGCCAACCTGGTCAGCAACGGAGACTTCAGAGGCCCCGTGGTCAACGGTTTGCCCGCGGATTGGGTCGTCAAGACCGCGCGCGTCGCCCTGTCCCCGGAGATCCGCGTCGTGGACAGGCACGGCCAGCGTTACCTCTGCATGGCGGGCGGCGGCAATCCTGACTGTGTCGGTGGGGTGTCGACCCAGGTCTCAATCGTCGCGGGAAAGACGTACTGGTTCCGCGTGCGGTTCAGGAAGAGCGCGGACGTCAATCCCATTCAGCACCTGCTCTTCGAGGTCGCCGCGCAGGGTAATTCGCAGCCGATTGTCGAGTTCCATCAACTCCCGGAAGACCGGGCGGAAGGTGAAGCGCGGGTTACCTTCCCAGGCGCGGGAGCTGTGCGCGCAGAAGTGCACCTCATGTACCGACTGTGCGCCGCGGGCGAAGTGTGGATCGAGCACGTATCTCTGATTGAGACCGATCCGGTTCCGCCGCGTTGGGCCCGGATCGCCTGCACGGGCGGCCCGGCCGCCCTGGAGCAATACGGACTGCCCGCTTTCTCCAAAGCGCTGGACGTCATGGGGCACGCCAAGGTCGATCTCGCGCTGCTGCCTGAATACTTCGCGGGCGAGAAGGTTCGCGAAACGCTTACAGGCCCCTCCGCGACCTTGATGTCTGAGAAAGCCGCCGCGTACAAGATGTACGTTGCGGGCACGATCGGCCTTTACGACCCGGCGTCAGATCGCCTCTTCAATGCGGCCTTGCTCTTTGATCGCACCGGGAAGCTGATCGGGCGCTATGACAAGATTCATCTCTATGGCCCGGAGCTGAGCGTGGGCGGCGTGACGCCGGGTGACGATGTCCCGGTGTTCCAGACCGACTTCGGGAAGGTGGGGTTCATGACCTGTTACGATAGCTGGTTTGTGGACGTGGCCGAGCTGGTCGCCCTGCGCGGCGCGGATCTCCTCTTGTTCCCAAGCCTGAATTACGATCGGGCGTTAATGCACGCGCGGGCGATGGACAACTGCATCAGCATTGTGGCCAGCTCGCGCGCGGGCGGCTGTGGCGTGTGGGATGCCGAGGGCAAGGAGCTGCTCCCGACCGCGCGTGCGGAAGACCCCGCCGCCAGGTTCAAAGACATCGTGAAGCTTCAGGTGGAAGGGCTCGACATTCTGGTGGTCACACTCGACCTCAACTTTCCGCCCACGGGCGGGACGCGCGCCCCCGCGATCCGCACCAAACGGCACCTGGCGAATCAGCGGAGCGGGTTGGAAGACCGGATTCGTCGCGAAAAGAGCCGCTGGTGGGTGGATTAGAACCCGTCCTCAGACCCCTCTCTTCTTTGGGGAGAGATTGGGAGCGGGGCGAAAATGCCAAGGATTTCGACGCTCCTCGGACTCCTCCCGGCAGGGGAGTGAGTTATGTGGTAGCTTCTAACCTGAGCGAGGCTGGCGCGTGGCGCCAAGTCAGTGCTGCGCAATGCGGCCGAGCATGCACTTGCTCCGAACCCGCGTTGTATACTGCGGAATGTCGCAGCGGGCACGCACACTTCGCCGCTCTCGACTCGGACTGAGAGGGCGACGTGGTGGATACGAATCACGGCCTTGCTGCGCAAGACCGTGCCACGCGAGTGCGCTTGACATGTGGGTCGCGGTATAGTGGCGGACCTTGCGCGGTGGGCCAAGACGGCGCGCGTGGACGAACTCGAAAGGGCGCTCGCGCGTCGCGGGCGCCGCCTTTTTGTCCCGACATGGGGAAGCATCATGCAAGCAGGAAATTAGTAAGATGTCCCCGGAATTCCCGGGCGCCATTGCTAAATTGCCGCCGCTGAACGTCGGCGTCGTTTGGATCGTCGTCGATCACGACCTTGGCTTCGTACCACGCGTCATCGGTCAGGCTCACGGCGGTGTCTTCTGTCCCGAGGAATTTAGTAAGCTGTCCCCGGAATTCATCCCCGGAATTCCGACTCGCTTGACAAGCACCGCTTCATAGATGTACTCAGAGTGGCCTTGCTCAATTGCCCATTCACTCCTCTACGACGAAGTACCAACCGGCGCCGAGACGATCCCTTCTCCAAAACTGCGCGTCATTCATCACCACTTGTGGCGGCACTCTGAGAAAGCCGGTGCAGCCGGTAGGGTCTACGTTCATCCACAGGTACACCGTGCCGGCGGCAGTTGTCCGCGTCCTTTGGATCACGAACGGGCCGATGCGCTCCGCGCACGTCGCGAGGTAACCTCGCTGAACACGGTCGGCATACCTCCCCAGCTCGCCTTGATAGACCGCGAACGCGCAGCGGAGAGGCCATTGTGTCACGAGAACTGTCAGCCCGAGCGCCGCGAGAGTCAAGATCAGGGCACAGCCGCATTTCGCAGAACGTCTCGCTTCGAAGCAGTACAACACGACCCAGCCGGCGCTTAACACAACCGAGAGGGCCGTGCCCAATATCCAGACCGTGATCGCCTTGGCGGAGTCGTTGCCCATAGCTGACATGGTGACGATTACGGCGTTCACGCCGCCAGCTAATATCCATGCCGTTCGACCAGCACACTGCCCGGTGACCTCCAGCCATCCAATTCGACGCCGCAACCGAAAAGTGCGGCCGTCGGCTGGATCAAATGTTGTCCCACACTCGGGGCAGCGGCTTTCCGGCAACCCCTGCAATGCGTAGGAGCACTTGAGGCAGTACATGCCGTGCCCATCATTGATCATGAGCCAGAGCATCCTGTCA
Source organism: Phycisphaerae bacterium (assembly GCA_017999985.1). Lineage (NCBI taxonomy): Bacteria > Pseudomonadati > Planctomycetota > Phycisphaerae > Phycisphaerae bacterium. The sequence goes on from JAGNKU010000010.1 coordinate 154,170, forward strand.
ACGTGGCATCGCAGTCACGCGGTCGCCTGCACGGTCCATCAGTGCGCGGACTTGGGGGCCATCTATGCGCACCGCCACCGCGCTGACGTAGTGCACCCGTCCAATGACAAACGCGCAGGCACAGATCGCGCCGTACTTGACTGAACATCCAGTATCTCCGCGTGCACTACACCTACGCGTCGCCCAGCCAGGGCTAAGTGCCAATCTAGTAGACTGGCTGTGCTGGCACGCCCGGCGGAGGCTCATTTCCGAACGTACCAGGCGGAACAGTATACGGACATTTCTTGCCGAGGCACGCAGCAATGATATTGACGCAACAATAGCTGTTTACCGAGCCGCCGCTGCATGAAAGTTCTATGCACGTGCTGCCATCGATCTTGTGAACCGACATTTCCCAGATGACCTGGCCCGGCTCCGCTGTTGGGCCGTCCAGGGGCATTGTACCGCGCCCCGGTGCCAGGCGAACACGTTCTGTGGACTCTTCTGCGGCTTGCCCGGGCCGGACGGTGCCGCTGCGGCCTGCTCCGAGGGCGGGTGGAAGCCCGAGAAGGTCGAACACGACCCTGTTTCCCGCACGGGACGCGCGGAACCAGCCGGAGCAAACAGGGTGGCAACGTTTTCCGGCGATGGACCGGCTCATCCGGAAGGCCCCACGGCAGCTTCGAACCGCCGCAGCCGCTGGATACGTTCCAGGATGGCGGCGAACAGCGTTCGCGGAACGGCCACCTCGGCCATCTGGAAGATCACGTAGCGGGAGTGGGCGACGACTTTGGCACCGATCTTGACCAACTTCTCCCGCAGCGTGGTCAGCGTCCAGTGCTTCACGCTATGCGGCAGCGCCAGCCGCCGCAGAAAGTTGCCCAGGTTGTACGCCAGCGCGAAGAGCTGGAGCCGAACCTGATTGTCCACGAAGTCGTGACAGCTCAACCGTGTCCACTTCACCGCGTTTTTGCCCTCCTTGATCCACTGCTCCGCCGTGCCGCGGCCGTTGTAGAATTTCACGACTTGCCGGGCCGGCCGACGTAGGTTCGTGACGATGAAGCCCACCCGCGGGAACAGTTCGCCCTGGTGCCACTCGATCTTCGCCACCACCCGCCGCGGGCGATCCCACGTCTTGGCCTGGTACAGGAACTCATGATGCCAGACGATCGGCCGCCGGGGCGGACGACCCACAGGGCGGGTCAAAAACGGCTCGATCTCGCGCTGCAAGACCTCGTTGGCCGGCAGGCGAATCGTGTACCCGTAGCCCTCGACTTCGAGGTACTCGTACAGCTCCGGCCGGGCAAACGCAGCATCCCCGCGGAAGAACCGACGCAGCTCGCCGTCTCGGTAGCGTTTCGCTACGGGCTCCAGCACGGAGCGCCAGTCGTCGGCGCTGGCCACGTTTCCCTTCCGCAGCAACGCCCGCTCCAGGTCACCGAACTGGTTGAAGCAGAACAGCGGGTGGTAGCACGTGCAGCCGAAGTGTCCGTTGTACGCAGAGCCCTCCTGTTCGCCGTAGGTCTCGCTGACGGAGCTGTCCAGGTCGAGGATGATCTGCGCGCCCGGCTGCTGCTGTCGCACGCGGTCGATCCACAGCCCCGGCAGGTTCATGAGGGCTTTCAGATTCTTCCGGTCCGTCAGCACTTCAGTCTCGAAGCGGCCCATCTGGCTGGTCGAAGCCGCCTGCCGATCTCGGGCTCGCCCCCCGACGACGTACCGCATGGCCGGATCGACGCTCAGCCGCTCGGCGTCGTTGGTGTCTTCATAGCCGGCCAGGCGGCTGAAGATCGTCTGTCGCAGCAGGGCCATCAGCGTGTGCTGCGTGTTCTTGCCCGTACGCCAGTCGTGCAGCAGGTCCCCGGCCAGAGCGGTCAGGCCGAGCGCGTCGTCCAGGTCGCGCTACGGCAGCAGCCCGGCATCCGACGTGATCTGCGAGCCGTGGAATTCGAGCTTCAGGCCCCCGTCAAACCCGACCCGCAACGCCTCCGTGCGTGCGTCACCCATTGGGTTCTCCGCCCTTTTCGAGTCGCGCTGCCGAAAACCCCGTGATTTGCAGGTCCAACTGCATGTCTACTATTCTACATTATAGACATCATCTGGGAAATCCGGGATAGTGTCGGCGTGTGGCGAGCGTGGTTCATCGTTGTTGCGATCTACGCCGCCGTCGGCGGCTGCATCAACAGCCCGCCGGCGGAAGTCGGCGTCTGGAGCGAGTTCCTGCCGTACGGTGAAGTCCAGGCGGAGCTGGCGACGCTCGCGGCGTACGATGCCGATCTGTATGTCGCCGTCACGCCGGACACCCTGGGCGACGCGCTCTGGCAGTTGTGCAACGCAGCCCGCGCCGCCGGGGTCGATGTGCGCCTCTGGCTCCAGCTTCCGGCGGACGGGGTCTGGCTGAACGAGGAAAACGTCGATGACTTCGCCGAGTTCGCCGGCACGGTGCTGGACGGGGCGCTGGCGGCGGATGTGCCGGTCGAATGGCTGGTCTTTGATCTTGAGCCGGCGCTGGCGTATGCGGAGGCACTGCGGGATACGATCGCGCGCGATCCGGCCGCGCTGCTGAGCCTGCTCGGGGAGCATCGCGATCCGGCGGCGTTCGCGGCGGCTCACGGAGAGCTGCGCGCGTTGGTCGATACGCTGCACGACCGCGACGTGCAGGTTATGGCCGTGACCCTGCCGTGGATCGTGGATGATCTGCTGGACGGCGACGTGGATATCCAGGACATCTTTGATACGCCGCTTGCCGGACTGCCCTGGGACCAGGTATGCGTGATGGTCTACCGCCCGACGTTCGCGGAGATGCTTGGCGTCGAGCTGTGCCCGGGGTTCGTCGGTAGCTACGCCGCGACGGTGCGCGAGATTTACGGGCCGGGTGCGCAGGTGGCGATCGGGAACGTGGGGCAGCCGGGGTTGCTGGTGGCGCCGGGGTACGCGGAGCCCGCGCAACTGGCGGCGGACGTCGCCGCGGCACGATCCGCGGGCGTGACGAGTATCAGCGTGTATGCGCTGGACGGCATGGTCGCGGTTGGCGACGTGGCGGCGTGGCTGGTGGCGGTTGCGGGTGAAACGCCGCGCGTCGTTGACACGGACCCGCTGACGGGTGTGCTGCGGCAGGTCATCGGGTGGTTGGATCGTGCCGCGGATGGATGGGATGGGACGGTGGGGACGCCGTGAAGCCGGCCGTCGCGGCTCTTACTTGTCACGGCACGCTCGCGGTACGATGCGGCGGTCATGAAAGAGTGCGCCCTGACCATTAAGCGGAGATCTGCACCATGCACGTCGCCGGCGGGTCGGTATTGCGGTTTCTGCTGTCGGCGACTGCCGTGGCGGGACTTTCAGCGGCCCTGCAGGCGCAGGAGGCCGGCGTGAACAATCAACGCGAACGACTGACATCGGCTCCGACCTCGGTGCCGACGTCCGCGCCGACCCCGGCCCCGGTGCCCATCGTCATGACCGACGAAGGCCGGCGCATTCACGCCGGCGGGCTGCTGATCGACGGGCACAACGACCTGCTGTGGCGAGTCTGCGAGGAGGCCGAGTCGTCCTTCGACAAGCTGGACATCGCGCTACCGCAACCGACACTCCAAATAGACATCCCGCGCCTGCGGCAGGGCGGCGTGGGGGCGATGTTCTTTGCGGTCTACGTGCCGATGGAGGCGGCCAAGGATGGGACGGCGGCGCAGGTGGCGCTGGAGCAGTTCGACCTGCTGCGCGCCATGGTGAAGCGCTACCCCGAGACGTTCGACCTGGCGCTCACCGCAGACGACATCGAGCGCATCCATAAGCAGGGCAAGATCGCCGCGCTGATCGGCATCGAAGGCGGCCAGGCGATCGAGAATTCGCTGGAGAAGCTCGACCGGTTCTACGAGCTCGGCGCACGCTACCTCGGCCTGACACATACGGAAACCATTGACTGGGCGGATTCATCGACGGACGAGGAGCGCCATGGCGGGCTGACGCCGTTCGGCGAGAAGGTCGTGCTGGAGATGAACCGGCTGGGGATGCTGGTCGATCTGGCGCACGCGTCGCACGACACGATGCGTGACGTGCTGCGTGTGGCGAAGGCGCCGGTGATCGCCTCGCACGCCGGTGCATACGCGGTCGCGGCGCACGGGCGCAATGTGCCGGATGATGTGTTGCGACTGATCGCGCAAAACGATGGCATCGTCATGGCCGTGTTCTTCTCGGGGTACATTCACCCGGAAGGCGTGCAGATCATGGCGGACTATTTCCAGAAGGAGCGCGAGCTGCGGGCGCAGTACCCGGATGACGCCGAGTTCAAGGCGGCGTGGAACGCGTGGCGGCGCGGGCGCCCGATCCCGGCGGGCACGGTCCACACGGTCGTGGATCACATCGACCACGTTGTGCGCGTCGCCGGCATCGATCACGTCGGTTTGGGCAGCGATTTTGAAGGCGTGCGGAAGCTCCCGCTGCAGCTCGAAGACGTGTCCGGCTATCCGTTCATCACGCAGGAATTGCTGAATCGGGGGTACAGCGAGCCGGACATTCACAAGATCATGGGTGGGAACCTGCTGCGCGTGCTGCGCCGGGCGGAAAAGGTCGCGCGCGAGATGCGCTGAGGTCGCGCTGCAGATTTTGCCAGTTGTGCGCATCGCGGCCTGCGGGTAAAGTGTGCACGCCCTCCGTCGAACACGCTGCGGGACGATGCTGAAGCGTCGTCCACGGCGCCGCACACGCAGGCCGCTGAGAACCCGATGAACATCTTGCTGGTTTCGCCGGCCGTGCCAGACACGTTCTGGAGCTTCAAGCACGTCCTGCGCTTCGTATCGAAGAAGGCCGCGTTTCCGCCACTGGGGCTACTGACGGTGGCGGCGATGCTGCCGCGCACGTGGCACCTGAAGCTCGTGGACTTGAACGTGGCGCGGTTGTCGGATGCGGACATCGCCCGGGCGGACTGTGTGTTCGTGTCCGCCATGCTCGTGCAGGAAGCATCCGCGCGCGAGGTCTTGGCACGCTGCGCGGCCCACGACAAGGTTGTCGTCGCCGGCGGGCCGCTGTTTGGTACTGGTTACGAGCGCTTCAGTGGCGCGAAGCTGCATTTTGTGCTGACGGAGGCCGAGGACGTGATGCCGGCACTCGTGGCCGACCTGACCGCCGGCCAGCTCCAGCCAACATACCGCGCGACGGAGAAGCCCGATCTCAGCCGCACGCCGCCGCCCCGGTGGGATCTGATCGACGTGCGCGATTACGCTACGCTGGCGGTGCAGTTCTCGCGCGGCTGTCCGTTTAACTGCGAATTCTGCGACATCGTGGCGATGTATGGTCGCGTGCCGCGGGTGAAGTCGCCGGCCCAGATGATCGCTGAACTGGACGCGGTACTGGCGACCGGCTGGGACGGGGCGATTTTCATCGTGGACGACAACTTCATCGGGCACAGGCCGAAGGTGAAGGAGCTGCTGCGGGCGATCGTGACGTGGCGGACGCAGCGGCGGGTGCGCCTGCCGCTGCTGACGGAAGCCTCGCTGAACCTGGTGGATGATCCCGAGCTGCTCGAGCTGATGGTGGCGGCGGGCTTCAAGAAAGTCTTCATCGGGCTGGAGACGCCGGACGAGCACAGCCTGGCCGAATGCGCGAAGGTGCAGAACACGGCGCGTGACCTGGTGGGTGCGGTGAAGCGCATCCAGGAGGCGGGGATCGAGGTGATGGGCGGGTTCATCGTGGGGTTCGACAGCGACACGAGCAGCATTTTCGAGCGGCAAAGGCGCTTTATTCAGGAGGCGGGGGTGGTGACGGCGATGGTGGGGCTGCTGAACGCGTTGCCGCAGACGCGGCTGTTCGAGCGGCTCAAGCAGGAGGGGCGGCTGCTGCGGGCGACGACCGGCAACAACCTGGACGCGGTGATGAACTTCATCCCGAAACTGGATATGGACACGCTGATCGCCGGCTACCGGTCGCTGGTCAAGCAGCTTTACGCGCCGCCGGAATACTATCGCCGTGCGCTGACGTTCCTGCGGCAGTATCGGCAGCGTGGGCCGCGGATGCGGCGGCCGTGGAGCGACGTGCGGGCGTTCGTCCAGTCACTGTGGATCATGGGGGTCTGGACGCGTGGGCGGCGGGAGTACTGGAAGTTCTTCGCCCGATCGCTGCTGCGGCACCCCGGCTCGTTCGGCGAGGCCATGACGCTGGCGATCTGGGGGCACCATTTCCGCAAGGTGGCGGCCAGCCTGTAGGCGGAAATCACGACCGGGGGTGGCTGCCGGCAGCCTTTGCGCGTCGCTCGGGCGGGGCCTGGGCGCTCGACAATCTGCCGGTGGACGGGTGGCGGAATTGGGGGGGATCGACTACACTATGGTCGAAGCGCGGTGTCGGCGTCGCGGTGGCGCGGGCAGTAGCGCTGGTGCCCGGCCGGGGTAGTGACGGCCCACAGCGCGACCGAAGAGGACCAGGGTGGGCCCGCTCGTGGGCCACGTCGGGTCGCTGTAGCGGCCCGTTTTTGTTGGCGGGCGGCCGGGCCCGCGCGGATGTCGGCGCGTGGTACGGTGCGGCTGAGCCGAACGCGGTCGATGTTGGCAGGACCGCAAGGACGCAAAGACCATGAACCCAGACCTGATTCGCATCATCGACAGCATCAGTCGTGACAAGAACATCGACCGCGATTCGCTGATCGCGGACATCGAGGCGGCGATGGTCAGCGCGATCCGCAAGAACTACGGCGAAGAGGCCGAGGTCACCGTCAAGCTCGACCTGCTGAGCGGGAAGTTCCAGGCCAGCGTCAATGGTGAGCCCGTCGATGTGCAGATCCTGGGCCGCATCGCCGCGCAGACCGCGAAGCAGATGATCATCCAAAAAACGCGCGAGCGCGAGCGCACCAGCATCTACGAGGACTTCACCGAGCGGCGCGGGACGATCGTCACTGGCACCGTGGTCCGCTCCGAGGGCGGCAACCTGCTGGTCAATATCGGTCGGACCGAGGGCTTCCTGCCACGCAGCGAGCAAATCCCCGGCGAGACGCACCAGCCGGGCGAGCGGCTGCGCGTCCTGATCCTCGAAGTGCGCGAGCAGCCCAACCAGGTGAAGGTCATCCTGTCGCGGTCACACCCGGAATTCATCGAGCGGCTCTTCGAACTCGAAGTGCCGGAAGTGGCCGAGCAGATCATCGAGATCCGCGCCCTGGCGCGCGAGGCCGGCTACCGCACCAAGGTCGCCGTCAGCAGCATCGACTCGAAGGTCGACGCGGTGGGGGCCTGCGTCGGCGTCCGCGGCAGCCGCATCAAGAACATCGTCGATGAGCTCGGCGGCGAGAAGATCGACATCGTCCGCTGGAACGAGTCGAGCCAGATTCTCATTCAGAACGCCCTGAAGCCCGCCGAAGTGCAGGAAGTTGCGCTGTGCTTCGAGCTGGTGAAGGCGACCGTCGTGGTCGCCGAGGACCAGTTGTCGCTGGCGATCGGCAAGCGCGGGCAGAACGTGCGGCTGGCGGCCCGGCTGACGGGGTGGGACGTCGATATTCTCACGCCGGCCGAGTACAGCAAGCACCTCGAAAACCTCGAGCGGACGCTGAAGAGCATCGAGGGCGTCGATGACGTGCTGGTCGACAAGCTGGTCGCCTTCGGCTGCGTGTCGGTCGCCGACATCGATGAGATCGGCCCGGACCCGCTGGTGAAAGAGCTGGATCTGGAGCCGGAGCTCGCGGAAAAGGTCGTCGAAGCGTGCGGCGAAGAGGTCATCCGGCTCGAGGAGCAGCGCGAGGCGGAGGCCAAGGCGAAGGCCGAGGCGGAGCGCCTGGCGGCTGAGCGCGGCGAGCCGCTGGTGCAGGCGACGCAGCCGGCCGATCTGGTCGCAGGCACGACGATGACGCCGGGCGCGGGCGAGGCGGCGGGCGAGCCGGCGGCACCGCTGAGCGAGGGGGCAAGCTTCGAGGCGGCCGGCGACGTCGGCGGAACCGAGCCAGTCCCCGAGCCGCCGGTGGCGCAGATTCAACCCGACACGAGTTTCCAGCCGGCCCCGCCGCCGGCGCCGTAGGAACGGACGTGCGCGACTGGGGGGTGACATGGCCTGCCGGAGCGGCAGCGCAGGCAGGCCGTGTGGACGTGGAGCATCATGTTCCACGACCATGCTGCGCAAGACCGGGCCAGCCCATCAGAATGCGAAATTTCACGGCGTTATCGCGCGCTCGGGTCGCGACCGAGCAGCCGGGCTTCCGCGAGCCGTAGCTCCTCTTCGGCGAGCGTGCGTTGGGCGTCGAGGTGGAGTGCCTCCAACGCCGTGCGGAGCTGCGCGACGGCGCGTTCATACTCACCCAGGTACCGGCTGTAGAGCAGGCCCAGGAACAGCCGGACCTGCGCGACGTCCGCCGCACCCGGGTACGCGGCCAGGAACGCTTCGTACGCGGCGGCGGCCTCGCGGTAGCGGCGCGCCTGGGCGAGGCAATTGGCGATCTCGAGTTGCTGGGGGCGCGCGAGGACTTGCTGCTCGTCCAGCGACAGCAACCGCAGGTAAGAACCCACCGCGCCGCTGACGTCATGCGCGGCCAGCCGGTCGGCGATCTCCTCGCGCAGGCTCTCGATCGGTGTGAGCGGGACGTCTGCGAGCGGGCGCGAATCCAGCTCCTCGGCACGCACCGGGCGGGCCATGTACGGCGCGGATTGGGCGAACGGCACTTCGATTCCCGAGCGGCGTCGCCAGCGGTCCCACAGCGCCAGCATGTCGAACTGGTTGCGGGGCAGGATCCGCAGGGCCAGCAGGCCCATCGCGACCGCGAAGCCGAACGCGTAGCCGCCGAGGTGCGCCGAGAACGCCACGTTGGACGCGGCCGCGCCACCCTCGATCTCCGGCGAGATGATGTTGTCCCAGAGGATCATCTTGAAGACGATCAGGATCATCGCCGGGACCTGGAACGTGAACACGAAGATCATCCACACCAGCATCGTCACGTGCACGCGCGGCAGCAGCGCGAGAAACGCGGTGGTCACGGCGGCGATGGCCCCGGATGCACCGACCAGCGGGTTCTCCGCGCCCGCCGTAAACGCCACGCCCGCGATGACGCCGCCGGCGAGATAGAACAGGACGTATCCCGCCCCGCCCATCCGGTCGCAGACGGCGTTGCCGAAGATCCAGAGGAACAGCATGTTGCCGGCGAGGTGCCAGACATCGCCGTGCAGGAATTGGTACGTGAGGTACTGCGCGAGTGCCGGTCGAGCGGCATCGAGAGCGTAGTACGCCTTCAGTTGTGCGCCGGCCTGGCCGCCCAGGAAATCGGTGAACAGGAATATGACCACGTTCAGGCCAATCAGGACCCAGTTCGCCACGGGCGGCCGGCGAGTGCGGAATTCGGTGCCGATCGGGATCAGCGGCATGTGCGTCCTTCGCGTTCCGTGTGGGTCGCGGCCGGCGGCCTACGGTGCCGCGCGGTTTGCTGCCTTCGCCGCCGCCAGCAGCCGGTCCCGCAGCCGCGTGGGCAACGGGGCGGGCTTGAAGTCGGCCGCGCGCTCCAGCATACCCGGACCGCCCGCCACCAGCACGCGACCAAACGGCTCCCAGCCGGGGTCGCCGCTGTCCAGAGTGGTCACGTCGCCAGGATCGAGCCCGGCGGGCCAGCCGCTGGTCCACTTGCCGGTGCGCGCGTCGAGGCTGCCGAGCACCGTGTAGGCGAGCGCGCGCAGCCAGGCCGGCTGTTCAGTCGCTTCGTGCCACAGTTCCAGTTGCGGCCGCAAGGCCTGCGCGTTGCTCGTCGCCGCGATCACCAGGGCCATCGTCACCGCCGGATAGTCCGGGTCGCGCTGCCCGGGACTGACCAGCGCGGCGATACGCGGCGTGCAACCCAGCTCGGCGGCCAGCCAGTCGTCGAGCGTCCGGCGGGCCGCGGGCCAGCCGCCGTGCAGTTGAGCCAGCAGGTCGCGCTCCAGCAGGCGCGTGGCGGGCACGGCGCGCCATTTCAGCACCGGGGCTGCGGGATACGGCCCCTTCAGCGTCGGCTTGCTCCCGGGCTGGCCCCACTCCGCGGCCGCGGCGATCTCGGCCGGCGTGACGTCGAGCGGGTCGGCGCGGCCGGCCTCGCCGAAAAGCTTGCCGCGCAGCCGGGCGATCGCCCAGGTGAGGCGCTGCTGGTCGTGGGGGTCGCACGTGGGCAGGAGCTGGGCGAGGCTCTCGGCGATCGTGTGGCACGCGCTGCGATACTGTGGGCCGCGCTGCTCGAGCACCAAGCCGGCGGCGGCCCGCACGGGGGCGGCGGCGCTGGCCCCGATCCGTTTCAGGATATCGCGCGGCTGGCGGACATCGCGCGGGTCGAAGTTCAGGGATTGTTGCGCGGGCCGCGCCAGGTCGAAGATCGCATCGGCCAGGCGCTCGCCGCGCTGCTGCCCGAGCCAGGACCAGCTTTCCCAGTAGCTGGCCAGAAGCCGCTCGAAGACGCCGAGCGGCTCGTTCTGCGCGAGGATCCGCAGGCCGGCGGTCGTGCGGCTCAGGTCGGTCGTCGCCTGCCGCAGACCGAGGCGGGTACCCGGCTCGTCGTTGCTCCGGGCTGCGCCGGCGACACGGGCGAGGAGCAGACTGCGCTGCAGCTCGGAAAGCCACAGGTCGGCTAGGTCGGCCGCGACGCGTTCGTCGCCGAGCTGGGCGCGGGCGCGGAGCGCCGTCGCGCGCAGGCCGCGCTGCTGCTGGCAGCGTTCCAGGAGCGCGAGCCAATCCGCGCGGGCGCTGAGATGGGCGTCCCGGGTGCGCACCAACAGGTCGAGGGCGGCGCGGACGTTTGCGCGGGCCTGCGGCGCGTCGGTGTACTTGTCGAGCGCCGCAGCCAGCGCATCGGCCACGGCCGGCGCAGCGCGTTGCTCCACGCCGGAAAGCGCGCATAGCGCCGCCTCGCGGTCAGCACTGGTGCGGGCGGCGAAGAGTTGTGCGGCGAGCTCCGCGCCGGCGATCTCCTTCGGCGCGGTGGGCACGAAGGGCGCCGGAGGTGGTTGGCGCTGGATGCGGACCATGTGCAGCACGGCAAACAACACCAGCACGCCGACCGCGACGCTCGCGCCAGCGATGGTCCAGAAACGCCAAGTGAGGAATCGGAGACGTTGCCTGAGCGGCAGACGTTTGCCGGTCGCGAGGTTCGTGTGGCACTGGTGGCACCAGACGGCGGTGGGCGCGACCTCGGCGTGGCAGCGCGGGCACGTCGGCACGTTGGACTGCGCGGCGGCGGGCTTCTGGGCCATGAGCTCGGACGGCAAGGGGACGTTGAAGTTCTGGCCGCACGCCGGGCAGAGCTTGGTCTGGCCGGCGGTCTCGTCGGCGGCGACCAGGACGCGGAGGCAGTGCGGACAGCGAATCTTCAGCGGCATCCCGAGCTCGCTTTACAGGTGCACACCCCACCGGGGCTGGGCACAACTGACATTTGTAGACCCGGACGCGGCGCCCGGCAAGTGCGGCCCGCGGGCCGTTCATTCAGAGCCCCGAGCGTCAGCGAGCGGGTACCCGCGAAGCGCGGATGTGATCCGCAGCCCGCTCGCTGACGCTCGGGGCTGTGATTGGCGGGCGGGCGCCACTGCGCTAGAATTCACCGCCGGATCGCCAGCCACTGCCAGTCGGAGGCTCAGCCACTAATGCCTAACGCTACTGACCCGGACTTCATGCAGCTTGAAGGTCTGCTCACCGAGGACGAGCGGCATGTCCGCGACGCCGTCGGCCGCTTCGTGGACGAACGCGTGCTGCCGATCATCGCGGCGTGCTTCGAGGAGGAGCGCTTCCCGCGCGAGCTGATCCCCGAGATGGCGGCCATGGGGCTCTTCGGGCCGACGTTCAAGGACTATGGCTGCGCGGGGCTCAGTAACGTCGCGTACGGTCTCATCATGCAGGAGCTGGAGCGCGGCGACAGCGGGTTGCGCAGCTTCGCTTCGGTGCAGAGCGGGCTCGTCATGTACCCGATCCACCGCTATGGCTCGGACGAGCAGAAGGAACGGTGGCTGCCCGCGCTCGCCCAGGGCCAGGCGATCGGCTGCTTTGGCCTGACCGAGCCGGACGGCGGGTCCGATCCGGGGACGATGAAGACGCGCGCCCGCCGGGCCGGCGGCGACTGGGTTCTGAGCGGCGCGAAGATGTGGATCACGAACGGCACGGTTGCTGACGTGGCGGTTGTGTGGGCCCAGACCGACGAGGGCATTCGCGGCTTTCTGGTCGAGCAGGGTGCGCCGGGGTTCACGTCGCGGGACATCGCGCACAAGTTTTCGCTACGGGCGTCAGTGACATCGGAGCTGTTTTTTGACGACTGCCGGGTGCCGGAGCGCAATCGACTGCCCGGCGCGGTGGGGCTGGCGGCGCCGCTGAGCTGCCTGACGCAGGCCCGCTACGGTATCGCGTGGGGAGCGATCGGGGCGGCGCAGGCGTGCTTCCGCGAGGCGCTGGCGTTCGCCCGGCAGCGGGTGCTGTTCGGCGAGCCGCTGATTCAGAAGCAGATCATTCAGCAGCGTCTGGCCGAGATGGTCCGGCGCATCTCGACGGCGCAACTTCTGGTGTGGCAGCTCGGGCGACTGAAGGACCTGGACCAGATGCACCACACGCAGGTATCGCTGGCGAAGTGGAACAACGTCCGCATGGCCCTCGACGTGGCCCGCGACGCCCGCGACCTGCTCGGTGCCGGCGGGATCACGGTCGAGCAAGTCCCCATCCGGCACATGCTGAACCTGGAGAGCGTCATCACGTACGAGGGGACGGAGACGATTCATCAACTCATCGTCGGCCGTGAGATCTGTGGCGTAGAGGTGTTCTGAGGGCGGGGCGCTGATAGTGCGTAACGTGGCGGCCGACAAGGCGGTAGGGCAGGTCGCGTCCGTGTGCGACCTGCCAGTGGGCCCTCGTTGCTGAATACACAGACCCGCGGCGCCAAGGCAAGTGGCGCGGCGTATCGCCGAGCAACGCTGCGCGGGGACCGCAGTGAGGGTCGGCTGAAGCCGACCAGGTCGATGCACCGGGTCGCGCGAATGCGGGAGATACGCTCTGCGGGCTGCGTGCGGTTCGTTCACTGCCGTTTCCGGCTCGGACCATGACCTTGCTGCGCAAGACCATGCCGCACGGCCGACTCGGGGGTCGGCCGCTACATTGCCGTGCGGGTCACGCGGCCGAAGATCGTGTATTCGCAGCCAACCGCGGTGCTGCGGCAGACTTCGATTTCGGGGAGCGTCACGCGCCAGGTCTTGCCGTCGCGCGTGCCGACGATGACCAGCGGGCCGCCGCGCGTGCCTTCTGGCAGCGGTTGATGCGTGGTCAGCGCACCATGCGGCTCGTCGCTATCGGGGTTGTACAGCGTGACGGCGATCACGTCCGCGATGCGTTGCTCGCCGAACATGACCTCCGACGGAATGTAAGCTTCGGTTGCCATCAACGCGGGGCTCCAGGCCTAGAGCGCTTCTAGCCGCAGGCGCAGATCGCGGTCGTGCAACTCGTGCAGGAACTCATCCAGATCGCCCGCGACGAGGATGCGCGGCAGATCGTACACGTCCTTGTTGATGCGGTGATCGGTCACGCGATTCTGCGGGAAATTGTACGTGCGGATGCGTTCGCTGCGGTCGCCGGAACCGACCATGCTCTTGCGGTCGGACGCGACCTGCTTCTGTTGCGCCGTCTGAAAGTGCTCGTACAGCCGCGACAGCAGCACGCGGCGGGCCTTCGCCCGATTCTTGTGCTGGCTCTTCTCGTCGCGCATCGACACGGTGATGCCGGTCGGAATGTGCTCCAGTTTGATCGCGCTGGAGACCTTGTTGACGTTCTGGCCGCCGGGGCCGCCGGCCCGGCTGACGTGCTCCAGCACGTCCTTCTCCCAGTTGACGTCGATCTCAATCTCTTCCGGCTCGGGCAGGACGGCGACCGTGGCGGCGGACGTGTGAATGCGCCCCTGCGCCTCGGTCTTCGGCACACGTTGCACGCGGTGTCCGCCAGCCTCGAACCGAAAGTGCAGGTACACCTCTTCGCCGGTGACGTTCAGGATCGCTTCCTTGATGCCGCCCAGCTCGGATGGCGAAATCGACATGACCTCGACCTTGTGGCCCTTGCGGGCGGCGTAAGCGGTGTACATGCCGAGCAGGTCGCCGGCGAAAAGCGCGGCCTCATCGCCACCGGTGCCGGCGCGAATTTCGAGAATGATCGAGCTGATCGAGGCTTCGTCGCCGGTGACGAGGCGTTCCTTGAGGTCGTTCAGCAGCTTCTCGCGGCGGGCTTCCAGGTCCGGCAGCTCCGCCTCGGCGAGCTGGCGCAGGTCCGGGTCGGCGTCGTCGGCCAGCAGTTCCTGCGACTCGACGAGCTGGTCGGTGACGCGGCGATAGTCGCGGTAGGGCCGGGCGATTTTCTCGAGTTCGCCGTGCTCGCGCGCCAGCCGCGTCATGAGGGCGCCGTTCGAGGCAACCTCGGGGCGGACCATCTGCGCGGCGATGTCGTCGCCTTTGGAGACCATCTCCTTCACGCGTTCCATCCAGGGCGGATCGGCTACGTTGACCGGCATGGGGGGCTCAACTCAATGCGGGTGGCAGTGTGGCACGGACTCAAACAAGACGGCCCGGGCGCACTGCCCAGGCCGTCCACGTAATTCAGAGCCGTCCAGCTAATGACGGGCGCCGGGTTTCTCTTCTGCACGCGGCTTGAAGTAGTCGCCGCCGAACTTCTTCTGGAAACGCTCCACGCGCCCGGCGGCGTCGACAAACTTCTGCTTGCCGGTGTAGAAGGGGTGGCAGACGTTGCAGATGTCCACCTTGATGACCGGGACGGTGGCCCGGGTGGTGAACGTGTTCCCGCAGGCACAACTGACCTGCGCTTCACCGTACTTCGGATGGATGTCAGGCTTCATGGCACTGGTTCCTGGTTGCGGCCCCACGGGGGCTTCCATGCGACTCACGAGCCCAGTATTATTGCAGACGCCGGCGGGTTCCGCAACAGGGTTTCCAGCCCGGGACCGCTGCCGGTCTGCCGTCCACCGGGTCGAGGTGCCGCATGCCGCCGTCCACACCGGAGCCGGTCGTTCGCCTCGATAGCGTCGTAAAGGTCTACCAGCCGGCGGCGGGGGTGGAGGTGCCGGCGCTAAGGGGCGTGTCGTTCACCATTTACCGCGGGGAGTACATCGCGATTGTCGGGCCATCGGGCAGCGGCAAGTCGACGCTGCTGAACATCCTCGGCTGTCTGGACCGGCCGACCAGCGGCACGTACTGGCTCGACGGGCACGACGTGTCGCGGTTCGACGATGATGCGCTGTCCGATATCCGCGGCCGGCGGATCGGGTTCGTGTTTCAGAGCTTCAACCTGATCGCGACGCAGACCGTGCTCGAGAACCTCGAGACGCCACTTTACTACCAGGGCTTCCGCGCGCGCGAGCGGAAGCAGATGGCGCTGCAGCTGATCGAGCGCGTCGGCCTGGCGGACCGGGCCGAGCACCGGCCGCACGAGTTATCGGGCGGCCAGCAGCAGCGCGTGGCGATCGCCCGGGCGCTGGCGAACGATCCGGCGATCCTGCTGGCGGACGAGCCGACCGGCAACTTGGACAGCAAGACGGGGCAACTCATTCTGCAAATGCTCGATGAGCTGAACGCCGCCGGCCGAACGGTCATCATCGTGACGCACGACATGAACGTGGCCCGGCGTTGCGGGCGGGTGGTCGAGCTGAGTGACGGGCTGATCCAAGACGGCGGGAGTGCGGCATAAGGCAGGTCGCGTGTGTTTGCGAGCTGCCGGGTGGAATGTGCCACCCAGGTTCACACACAATCCACGGCCTTGCTGCGCACGACCGCCACCCCGACGGCCGGCTGGGGGGGCGGCCGCTACCGCGTGAAGCGGAGGATGTAATCTTGGGCGCGGGCGACCGTCGCCTGGATGCCCGCCATGCTGCGTTCGAGCGTGTGCCGCGTGATCGAGAGCGTCGGGATGTAGAACGCCTCGTTGTCACGCTCGTCAATCCACGGTTTGTCCGGCCATTCATGCACGCCGGTCGTACCGTCGGGTGATGCCAGCGCGAGATAGCCGCAACTGCGAATGAAGCGGCCCGCCCACGCGCGCATCAGCGGCGATTTCTCTCGGCCGAAGCCCTTGCGCCCGTCCTGCGTCTCCTCCCAGATCTGCACTACCGGCGTAAGGCCGAGCAGCATCTCGTTCCATTCCTCGCCCGCGATGAGCACGTCCGGCTGGCGCTCGTGCAGATCGCGCACGAGCCGGCGGACGCCCTCGACCTGGTCCCACGCGGGATCGTTGTAGAAGACGTTGCAGGTCTCGTCGAGAAAGACGGCGTCGATGCCGTAGTCACGCACGAGGCGGTCCACGGCGGCGACCAGGATTTCGCGCAACGCCGGCGGTTCGAGCGCGATGTACGCGTGGGCCGCGTCACCCAGCCCGTCATGATCCCAGTCGATGTGATAGGCGTGGCGCGGCAGGCCGTTCCAGTCGCGGATGACGTAGTCCTTCAGGTGCGTCAGGTACAGCGGGTGCCGCATGTTGATCGCCATCGCGTTCAAGTGCGGCATCACGTGAAAGCCAAGTTCGCGGGCCCGCGTGCAGAAGTCGCGGAAGCCGTCCTCGCCGCCCAGCCCCGGCGACGGGCGATAGTCGGGATAGTCGCGCATGTACCGGCCGTCCCAGCCGATCGGGTAGAGCAGCGTCTGCGCCGCGGGGAAGAGCCCGGCCAGCGCCTCGATCGCGCTCGTCATGCCGGCGAAATCGAGGTTCGTGCCGCCGTTCCAATCGGTGCCGTGCAGGTTTACGACGAGGCCGACGTGGCGCGTCCACGCAGGCATGTCACGCCGGCGGTCGAATTGCAGGGCACCGAACGCGCGCTCGACGAACGCGGCGTAGTCGTCCAGCATGGGCTCAAGCGCGTCGCGGTAGCCGATCTCCCACACGCTGGATTCGAACTTCCGCGTACGCTCGCGAAGCGACGCGTCCTGCACGATTTGCAGACGCATGCGGTCGCCGTTGCGCAGCGCCAGCAGACGCTTAAAGCGCCACGGAGCTTCGTGCGTAACGACGGTGAAATACCGGGAACCGTGCTGCCAGACGGCAAAGCCGGTGCGCCAATCGCGCGGGAAATCCCACTGCCGCCATGTCGCCTCGGCGAGGTCGGTCTGCTCGGGCGCGAGCATACGCATGTAGGGCAATTCGAGTGCGAGCTTGACGGCCTTGATCGCGTGCTCGTGTTCGGCGGTCACCTGTACGCGGATGCCCTCGGCGTCGGCGCTGTGCACGCGCACCATGAGCTGGCCGGCGGTGGACGGCCGCGCCTCGCCATCCGCGCCGTTCACGAGCTGATCGCATACGAACGTCTCGCCGGCGGATTGCCAGCCCGTCGCGTGATAGAACGTCCCTTCGCAGGTGTAGACCTGCACGTTGAGTTCAAAGGGTCCGATGGTGAGCCGGTCATTCATCATTCATCCTCGATCACACCGTTGCCCATCACGTGCGCAGGGCGATGACATCGGTGCGTGTGCCGGTTTCCGTGCCGACGGCCAGCGCGAACTTCGCCGCCGCCCGGGGGTGGTCGAACAGCCGAAAAAGCGCCGCGCCCGATCCGGTGAGCCGTACGGCCTGCCCGGTGACGGCGCTGATCTCCGCGGCCAGGGCACCGAGTTCCGGCGCGACCTGAAACGCTGCCGCTTCGAGATCGTTGAACAGCAGGTCCATCAGCGCGTTGGCGGACGTACGGGCGGCGAGAACCTCCGTGAGCGGCGGCCGTGGCGGCGGCGGGCCCAGGCGGTCGCAGGTGGCGTACACGGCAGGGGTGGCGCAGTGAATCTCGGGCAGGATCAGCGCGAGCCACAACGCCGGCGGTGCACCGAGGTCTTCGATTTGTTCGCCGCGCCCACGCAGTATGCAGAGCGGCGTGTGCAGGAACAGTGGCACGTCCGAGCCGAGCTCCGCACCGAGCGCGGCGAGTTGAGCGCGCTCAAACCGCGTCTGCCACAGGTCATTAAGCAGCGTGAGCGTCGTGGCTGCGTCGGAACTCCCGCCGCCCAGCCCCGAGCCCGCGGGGATGCGCTTGCGCAGGTCGATCTGCGTGCCGTGGTTCGTGCGCGCGGCAGCGTTGAGTGCCTTGGCCGCGCGCAGGACCAAGTTGGAGCCGTCGGACGCCAGCGTCGGATCGTCGCAGGTCAGGCCGTAGCAGCCATCCTCGTGCGAGGCGACGGATACGGTGTCGCAGAGGTTGATCTGCGCGACGAGCGACTCGAGCTCATGAAAGCCATCCGACCGCACGCCGGTGACGCGCAGCGTGAGGTTGATCTTCGCCGGGGCATTGCGGAGCAGCGTTTCCATGCGGGCAGCTTCGGAGAGGCTTGGGCCGGCGTCAAGCCGGCGTGGGTGCCGGCGGGAGAGGCGGGTATTGAGCGACGGTCGGCGGGAGCTTGAGCGCGGCGGTAGAATTAGACTGTGCGGCCGGGTATGCGAGAGCGCGTGTCAGAATGGGCGGCGTCGCGGATCGCCGGCTTGCGACTCGCGCGGCGGCCGCGGTCGCGCCTGCGGCGGGCGGTGGAGATCGGCTGTGCCGTGCTGCTGGGGGCGATTCTGCTGAGCATGATCTGGTCGCTCAGCTATGAGGGGGCGTTGTTCTACGCCAGCTTCGATCGCGGGTCATTGTTCTTTTCGATGCGGGAGAGTGTGCAGCCGGAGGGTTGGTCGCTTTCGCTCAGCCGGACGGCACTGCGGTTCATGTTCAACCTGTTTCCGTCGCTGGGGGGCACGCCGCCGCGATACGTGTGGCGCGGGTATGTGCCACTGTGGATCCCGCTGGCGCTGCTGGCGTTGCTGACGGCGGCGCTGTGGTGGCGGGAGCGGCGACCGTTTCCGCCGGGGTGCTGCCGGACGTGCGGGTACGACCTGCGGGGGAATCAGAGCGGGCGGTGTCCGGAATGCGGGGTGGCCTGTGCGATCGCCGGGGAACGGGCGGGGCCGGCGGGGGACATTTCGCGCAGTTGACAGTTCGTAGTTTGTTAGGTATATTATAGGTGGGAACGGAATCAGCGCGCGGTGGGGCTACACGCCCGGCGGTGGGCCGCTGGGGAGAGACAGAGTATGCCCGGCCGGCGAAAGCCCGGAGTACGCGCGGGGGTAGGTGGCGGGGGCGACGGTGTACGTCGGCCACGGGAGGCCGATGGTCCGGCTCGACGGGAGCCGCGCGCTCCAGCTCGGCGGGAGCCTCGCCCTCCCTGCCAAGGGATATGGGCGAGCGACTTCCGGTCGGTCGGCGGGACGATCGCCGCGGAGCCTCGGTCGCCCGGGCAGGGGGTTCGTGCATCGGCGGGAGTGCCGGTGCCACAGAGCTTCACCGGCGGGACGCCGATGCCACATCAGGCGGCGTACGCCGAGCTGCACTGCCTGTCGAATTTCTCATTTCTGCGCGGGGCGTCGCACGCGGAGGAACTTGTCGCACGCGCGGCAGAGTTGGGGTACGCGGCGCTTGCGATCACGGACCGCAACTCGCTCGCCGGCGTGGTGCGCGCCCACGTCGCCGCCAAAGAGCACGGCCTGCATCTCGTCATCGGGGCGGAGATCACGCCGGTGGATGCGGCGCCCATTGTGCTGCTGGCCCCGAACCGGGTGGCTTACGGGCGGCTGGCACGGCTGATCACACGCGGGCGGTTGCGGTGCCGGAAGGGGGCATGCGAGATTCGGCTGGCGGACGTGGCGGAGCTGGGGAGCGGGGCCGGGTTGATTGGGATTGTTGTGCCGGCGGAAAGCCACGAAGCCACGAAGCCACGGAGCCGCGCAGGGGGAGGGCGGTGTCCGGTGGCCGCACCTGAACTGGCGGCGTTTGCGCCTTACGGCGCGTATCGCGCCATCTTTGGGGACGACTGCTTCCTTGCGGCTGAGCTGGCTTATGACGTGCCGGATGCCGTGCGGCTTGAGCGGCTCCGCGCGCTGTCGGAGCAGACCGGGCTACCGCTCGTGGCCGCGAACGATGTGCACTACCACGTGCCCGAGCGGCGCTATTTGCAGGATGTGCTGACGTGCATTCGCGAGAAATGCACGCTCACGTCGGCGGGGCGGCGGCTGCTGGCGAATGCGGAACGGCACCTGCGGCCGCGCGACGAGATCGCGCGGCGGTACGCGCCGTATCACGAGTTGCTGCAGCGCACCGTGGACATCGCGCGGCGTTGCACGTTCAGCCTGGATGAGCTGCGCTATGAGTATCCGCACGAGCTGGTGCCGCCGGGCGTGACGGCGCACGAGTACCTGACGCGGCTGACGTGGGCGGGGGCACGCGAGCGGTATGGAAGAAGCCACGGAGCCACGGAGCCACGCAGCCACGAAGGAGAAGACGGTGGAGATCAAGACGTTTCGCGACTTAATCGCCTGGCAGAAGGCGATGGAGCTGGCCAAACCGGTTTATCAGGTAACGACGCGGATGCCCGAGACAGAGCGCTTCGGTCTGACGGCGCCGATGCGTCGCTCGGTCGTGTCGATTCCGTCGAACATCGCCGAGGGGCACGGGTGACAGAGTCTGACGGAATACCTGCGCTTCTTGAAGATAGCGCGCGGCTCGCTGATGGAATTGCAGACGCGGTTGCTGCTGGCGAAAGCGCTGGTGTTCATTCAGATTCCGCAGTTGCTGAACGAGCTTCAAATGGAAACCGACCGCGTACTACCGGGATTGATCTGCAGCCTGGAGAAATTGCCAGCGTAAGCTCTTCGTGGCTCCGTGGCTCCGCGGCTCCGTGGCTTCCGTCCTCGGTGCGACGCCAGCTCGACGCCGAACTCGCCCTGATCGCCGAGCTGAAATACGAGCACTACTTCCTCACCGTCTGGGACCTGGTGCGCTTTGCGCGCGAGCGCGGGATTCTGTGTCAGGGGCGCGGGTCGGCCGCGAACTCGGCGGTGTGCTATTGCCTCGGCGTCACCGCGGTCGATCCGGCGCGCATCGACCTGCTGTTCGAGCGCTTCATCAGTCGCGAACGCAACGAGCCGCCGGATATTGACATCGACTTCGAGCACGAACGGCGGGAGGAAGTGTTTCAATACATCTACGAAAAATACGGGCGCGAGCGGGCGGCGATCACCGCGGAAGTCATCAGCTATCGTCCGCGATCGGCGGTGCGCGATGTGGGTAAAGCGCTCGGTTTGTCGCTCGATCGCGTGGATGTGTTGGCGAAGGCACTGGATTGGTGGAGTGACGAAGCCGTGCCGGAGGAAGCCTTGCGCGCAGCGGGGCTCGACCCGCAGGATCGCACGGTGCAAATGGTTGTGCGGCTGGTGCGGCAGATTTTGGGCTTTCCGCGGCACCTGTCGCAGCACGTGGGCGGGTTCGTGATCACGGAGACGCCATTGTGTGAAATCGTGCCGCTGGAAAACGGCGCGATGCCGGACCGCACCTTCATCGAATGGGATAAAAACGACATCGATGCACTGGGAATTCTCAAGGTGGATTGTCTGGCGTTGGGCATGCTGACGGCGATTGGGAAGTGCTTTGGCATGCTGCAGAGGCACGACAGGAGGGAACAGGGAACGGGGAACAGGGAACAGAGGGGGGGCGCGGGGCGAGGTCACGAGTGTCGCGCGGCGCAGCGATGTTATAGTGGCTGGGCGGCACAAATCGGAAAGGGAGCAGAAGATGACGGTGGATTATCGCGAATTGGTTGTGTGGCAGAAGAGCATCGAACTAGCAAAGGTTGTGTATCGGCTCACACAACGCATGCCGGAGAGCGAGCGATTCGGGCTGACCAATCAGATGCGACGGGCCAGCGTCTCGATCCCGAGCAACATTGCGGAGGGCAACGCGCGGCAGTCGCGACGCGACTATTTGCACTTTCTGACGATTGCGCGGGGGTCGCTGGCCGAACTGGAGACGCAGGTGACAATCGCGGAGGCGCTGGAATTGCTGCCACGCGATTCGGATGCACGGAATCGAATCGCCGAAATCGGGCGCATATTGCAGGGACTGATCAGGAGCCTGCAGCCGGCGCGGTGAGCCGAGACACTGTTCCTTGTTCCCTGTTCCCTGTTCCCTCGTCTCTGACCGACATTCCCCCCGAAGACCCCCTTGTCTACGACATGATCTGCGCCGCCGATACCGTCGGCGTGTTCCAGATCGAAAGCCGCGCGCAGGTGTCGATGTTGCCGCGCCTCAAGCCGCGGTGCTTTTATGACCTGGTTATCGAAGTTGCGATTGTGCGGCCGGGGCCGATTCAAGGCGGGATGGTGCACCCATACCTCCGCCGGCGCGACGGGCTGGAGCCCGTGTGGTATCCGAGCCCCGCAGTGCGCGGCGTGTTGGAGAAGACGCTCGGCGTGCCGCTGTTTCAGGAACAGGTGATGCGCGTTGCGGTCGTCGCGGCCGGGTTCACGCCAGGCGAGGCGGACCAGTTGCGGCGGTCGATGGCGGCGTGGGGGCGCGGGGGAAAGATCGAGAGTTTCCAGATCCGACTGATCCAGGGCATGCTGGCCAACGGCTATCCGCCGGCGTTCGCGGAGCAGATCTTCAAGCAGATTCGTGGGTTCGGCGAGTACGGCTTTCCGGAGAGCCACGCGGCGTCGTTCGCGCTGCTGGTGTACGTGTCGGCGTGGCTGAAACGCTATCACCCGGCCGCGTTCACGGGGGCGATCCTGAATTCACTACCGATGGGTTTCTACGCGCCGGCACAACTGGTGCGCGATGCGCTGCGGCACGGAGTGGTGGTGTTGCCGGTGGACGTGGGGCGGAGTGGGTGGGACTGCAGCTTGGAGGAGAGGGATCGAGGGATCGAGGGATCGAGGGATCGAGGCGAAGATGCACTGGATCGCTCAGGGACGCGTTCCCAGCCCTCGATCCCTTGTCCCCTTGATCCCTTGATCCCTGCCGTCGTCACGGCCCTCCGCCTCGGCCTCCGTCTCATTCGTGGCCTGAGCGCGGAGAAGGTCCGCGGCATCGAGGCGGCGCAGCGCGAAGGGGGCATTACTTCGATCCATGCGCTGGCCCGCCGGCCGGATGTTTCACGCGAGACGCTGCTGCGCCTCGCGGCCGCCGACGCGTTTCGGTCGCTGGGCCTGAGTCGGCGTGCAGCGCTGTGGGAGATTCTGGCGCTCGATGATCATCCGGCACCGCTGTTTGCGGAAATGGAGCCGAGCGAGCCGCCGGCGAACCTGCCGGTAATGCCAATGGATGAGGTCGTCGTGCAGGACTACGACGCCCTGGGGCTGTCGCTGAATGCCCATCCGATCGGACTCGTCCGCGAGGAGCTGACGGCGCTGAAGGTCAGCCCATGCGAGCGGCTGCTGTCCGCGCGGGCGCGGCAGCGCATTGCGGTGGCGGGGCTGGTGACGCATCGCCAGCGACCGGGGACCGCGAAGGGGCTGGTGTTCATGACGCTGGAGGACGAGACGGGAACAGCGAACCTGATCATCCGGCCACAGGTGTGGGACCGCGATCGGCGCGTGGGGCGCGGCAAAGTGGCCCTCATTGCGGCCGGCGTCGTGGAGCGGGTCGGGGCGGTGATCCACGTGCAGGTGACGCGGCTGAGCGATCTTTCGGCACAGATCGCGCCGGTGCGCGCGAAGTCGCGGGATTTCCATTGAGCGCGAAAGGTCGCTACACCTCGGGGATCTTCAACTCATAGGGTTGCGTGACGTTGCAGTACCACGATCCGCCAAGGCGGCCCACCGTCGACAGCTTGTGCGGGTCGACGAGGCCATTGGCATCGAGAATCTCGTCCGCGAGGTGAATGGCGAGAATGTCGCCGAAAACGACGTTGCCGCCGCCGGGACGCTCGCCGGTGGTCACGATCTGGCGCAGGCTGCATTCGATGTTGACCGGCGCCTCCTTCACGAGCGGCGGCTGGACCTTGGTCGCGGGCACCGGCGTGAGACCACTGAAATCAAACTCACTCTGCCCGGTCGGCAGCTCCGCCGCACAACGGGTCATGGGCGTCGCGAGCGCGGCCGAGACCGTGGCGATCACGAATTGCCCGGTAGCCTTGATGTTTTGCAACGTGTCCTTCGATTCGCCGCTGCGGCGAAACGTGGGGCAGAAGAGCACCACGGGCGGGTTGCCGGAGACCATGTTGTAGAAGCTGAACGGCGCGAGATTGAGCTCGCCGGTCGGTGCGCGCGTGGAGACGAGGGCGATTGGGCGCGGGTTGATGAAGCCGATGCAGAGCTTGTAGACGTCACGCCACGGCTTCTGGCCGGCTTGCAGGTCGAGGTACATGGCAGGGGTGCTCCGCTGGGGAGTCGTGAGGTGCATGACGCGCGGCGAGGCGCTGCAGATCACTGATCTCGGACAGGGGGTCGGTGACGAAACGCCGCTGCCACATGCGCGGGTGCGGGACCTGCAAGTCGTGTTCGTCGATGCACCGGTCGTGATACAGCAGCAAGTCGAGGTCGAGCGGACGTGAGAAGCGCCCGGGCGCGCGTTCGCGGCCGTGCCGACGCTCGATTTCCAGCATACGCAGCAACAAGGCTCGCGGCTCGAGCCCGGTCGCGATTTCGGCGACGGCATTCAGGAACGGCGGCGCGTCGGGCGGCCCGTCGACCGGTTCCGTCTCGTGCAGCGACGAGCAGGCGAGCACCTTGATGTCGCCCGCGGCGGCGAGTTCGCGGAGCGCGTCGTGAATGTGCCGGGCGCGGTCGCCGAGGTTGGATCCCAGGGCGATGAAGACGCCGCCACCCGCTACCATGTCAGCTTCTCCATGCGCTGCAGCGCCGCCGTGATCCGCTCGGCGGGGACGCCCAGCGAGAAGCGCACGTAGCCCTCCCCGGTTGGGCCCAGGCCGCCGCCGGGGACACCCACGACATCGGCCTCGTCCAGAAGTCGATTGCAGACCGTCATTGAGTCGAGGCCGATGGGAACGCGGGCCCAGACGTAGAACGTCGCGCTGGGCGGCGTGGCGTGGAACCCCAGCTTGCGCAGTCCATCGCAAAGCAGCGTGGCGCGACTGCGATACAGGGCGCGCATCGCATGCAGCTCGGGCCGGTCGATGTTCGCGTACGCTTCGCACGCCGCTTCCTGGATGGCCGCGAACACGCCGGTGTCGAAATTTGACTTGATGCCGCTGAGCGCGGCGATTGCGTCCGCGTTGCCGACGGCGAAGCCAATGCGCCAGCCGGTCATGTTGAATGTCTTCGATGCCGAGTGAAACTCCAGCGCGATCTCCCGCGCGCCGGGCACCTGCAGAATGCTCGGCGGCCGCTCGTCGCCAAGGTACATCTCGTTGTAGGCCGCGTCCTGCGCGAGCAGGATGTCGTGCTGGCGGGCGAAGGCGACGGCGCGGGCGAAAAAGTCGAGACGGGCGGTCGCGCCCGTCGGGTTATTCGGGTAATTCAGGAACATGAGGACTGTTTGGCGCGCGATCTCCGCCGGGATGGCGTCGAGGTCCGGTAACCACCCGCCGGACTCGGTCAGATCGAGCACATGCGGCACGCCGCCCGCAAAGACCGTGCCGGCGACGTAGGCGGGGTACCCGGGCGAGGGGACGAGCACCGTGTCGCCGGGGTTCACGACCGCGAGCGGCAGGTGACCGATGCCTTCCTTGCTGCCGATGAGGGCGACCAGTTCGCGCTGCGGGTCGATCTCGACGCCGTAGCGCTTCTGGAAGAACGCCGCGATCGTGCGGCGGAATTCGGCGGAGCCGCCGCCGAAGGGGTACACGTGGTTCGCGGGTTTGCGGATGGCCTGCTGCATGCGGTCGATGATGAACGCGTGCGTGGGGAGGTCCGGGTCGCCCACGCCGAAGTCGATGATGTCGCGTCCGGCGGCGCGGGCGGCCCGTTTTTTGCGGTCGATCTCGGCAAACAAGTAGGGGGGCAGGGCTTGCAGGCGCTGGCTATGTCGAATCGGCATGTGTGGTACTCACCAATGGCGCCAACGGCAGATTGGGGGGACAGGCCTCCGGCCTGTCGCTTGACCGACCGCAGGTCGGTCCCCCAGGGCGAGCGCGGCGCTCGTCAGCACAAAACGGCCCACACATCGGGCCGCGGGGCGTCAGTGTAGAGGGCCGGCGGGTCGCGAACAAGGCAGGGCGCGTCATGCGGACGGGGCCGCGCGCCCGGTCCCGAAATCGCGCCGCGCGGCCGGGAAGGGTGGCATCGGCCGCGGCACGCCGCTAGGATATATCGTTTCGCGGGAGTCGAGCAGTCACGGCGATGAAGTCCTGGCTCTCAGTGAACGCAAGCGGCTCGTTACACGCCAAGACCGAGGTGGCACACGGTGATCACGGTGCGCCGCCTCCCCGCTGCACCCCGATGTGAGACGCATGATGGGTACTACTACCTCGCGCGACGTCAAGCCCGAGCCACGGTCCACCAAGCCAGTCAAGGAGCTGCCGCAGGCGGCGGTGCGGTTCGCCGGTGATTCCGGTGACGGCATGCAACTGGTTGGGACCCAGTTCACGGCCACGTCCGCGGTGCTGGGGAACGACGTCGCCACCTTCCCGGACTACCCGGCCGAGATTCGCGCGCCGATGGGCACGCTGGCCGGCGTCTCGGGGTTCCAGGTCAACTTCGCCAGCCGGCACATCTTCACGCCGGGTGACCGGATCGACGTGCTGGTGGCGATGAACCCGGCCGCCTTGAAGGCGAATCTGGGCGACGTGCTCGAGGGCGGCATCCTGATTGTGAACTCGGATGAGTTCAATGAGTCGAACCTTCAGAAAGCCCAGTACGCGGCCAACCCGCTCGAGACCGACGAGCTGAAGCGCTACCGGCTGTACGCGATTCCGATCACGCAGCACACGCTCGAAGCGGTCAAGGAGACCGGCCTGGGCCCGCGTGACGCCGCCCGCTGTAAGAACTTCTACGCCCTCGGTGTGCTGTACTGGCTGTTTGACCGCGCGCTCGAGGCCACCGAGCGCTGGATCACGTCCAAGTTCAGCAAGGTGCCGGCCGTGTCCCGCGCCAACACCCTGGCGCTGCGGGCCGGCTACGCGTTCGGCGAGACGGCGGAGATGTTCACGCTCCGCTATCGCATCAAGCCCGCCGAGCTGCGACCCGGCACCTATCGCAGCCTGACCGGCAACCAGGCCACGGCCCTTGGGCTGGTGACGGCCGCGAACCTCGCCGGCAAGCCGCTGTTCTACGGCAGCTACCCGATTACGCCGGCGAGCGAAATCCTCCACGAATTGAGCGGCTACCAGGAGCACGACGTACGCGTGTTCCAGGCCGAGGACGAGATCGCAGCGATGTGCTCGGTGGTGGGGGCCGCGTTCGGCGGGGCGCTCGCGGTGACCGGTACGAGCGGGCCGGGCATGGCGCTGAAACAGGAAGCGATCGGCCTGGCGGTCATGACTGAGTTGCCGTGCGTGATCGTCAACGTGCAGCGCGGCGGCCCGAGCACGGGCCTGCCGACCAAGACCGAGCAGGCGGACCTGCACCAAGCCATTCTGGGCCGCAACGGCGAATGCCCGCTGCCGGTGCTGGCAGCGCAGTCGCCGGCCGACTGCTTCTGGTCGGCGATCGAAGCCACGCGCGTCGCCATCAAGTACATGACGCCGGTGATCCTGCTGACCGATGGGTACCTCGCGAACGGCTCCGAGCCGTGGCGGATCCCCGACGAGGGCGAACTGCATAAAATCCCGGTGCACCACGCGACCGACCCGGCGACTTTCCAGCCGTACGCCCGCGATGAGAACGGTGCCCGACCGTGGGCGATCCCGGGCACGCCGGGCCTGCATCACCGCATCGGTGGATTGGAAAAGGCCGACATCACGGGCAACGTGTGCTACGTGCCGTCGAACCACCAGCGGATGGTCGATCTGCGAGCGGAGAAGGTTGCCAAGGTGGCGCGCGACATCGCCGATCAGGAGGTTTACGGCGCGCAGCGCGGCGAGCTGCTCGTGGTATCGTGGGGCGGGACGTATGGTGCCGTGCGAACCGCGATCGAGCGGGCCCGCGAGGACGGCAAGGACGTGTCCCACGCCCATTTGCGCTGGCTGAATCCGTTCCCGCGGAACCTCGGGGACGTGCTCCGGCATTTCAAGCAAGTACTGGTTTGCGAACTCAACATGGGTCAACTGCAACTGCTGCTCCGCGGCCACTTCCTCGTGGACGCCGTCGGGCTGCACAAAGTGCAGGGGCGCCCGTTCATGGTCAGCGAGATTCTCGACCGGGTCGATGAACTGCTGGGAGGCAAGGCGTCATGACAGCACCCTTCGATCCCGCCGGGCTGAGTGCCAAGGACTTCAAGACGGACCAGCAGGTCAAGTGGTGCCCGGGTTGCGGCGACCATTCGATCCTGATCCAGTTGCAGAAAGTCCTGGCGGCGCACGGCGCCGACAAGGACAACACCGTCTTCGTCTCGGGCATCGGCTGCTCCAGCCGCTTCCCGTATTACATGGACACTTACGGCTTTCACAGCATCCACGGCCGCGCGCCCGCGATCGCGACCGGCGTGAAATGCGCCAACCCGAACCTGAACATCTGGGTCGTCACCGGCGACGGCGACGCGCTCAGCATCGGCGGCAACCACTTCCTGCACACGATCCGCCGCAACGTCGGCCTGAAGATCATCCTCTTCAACAACCGCATCTACGGGCTGACGAAGGGGCAGTATTCGCCGACCAGCGAGTTCGGCACGCGGACGAAGTCGTCGCCGGCCGGGTCCATCGACCACCCGATCCATCCGATCTCGCTGGCGATCGGGGCGGAGATCACGTTCGCCGCGCGGGCGGTCGACACGGACGTGCAGCATCTGCAGTACGTGCTCGAGCGCATGGTCGCCCACAGGGGCACGGCGTTCCTGGAGGTCTACCAGAACTGCCAGGTCTACAATCACAACGCGTACAGCTTCGCGACCGACCGGCAGACGAAGAACGAGCACGTCGTCTACCTGGAGCACGGCAAGCCGCTGATCTTCGGCAACAACCGCGACAAGGGCATTCGCCTGAATGGCGATACGCCGGAAGTCGTTGAGCTGGCGCGCGTCTCACAAGACGATTTGATCATCCACGACGAGAAGGCCACGGACCCGTCGATGGCGTTTCGGCTCGCGCGCATGGTGTATCCCGAGTTTCCGGAGCCGCTCGGCGTCTTTCGCGCGGTCGAGAAGCCGCCGTACGAGGAATTGCTCATGGGGCAGATCCAGGCGGCGAAGGAGAAGCGCGGCGTCGGCACGCTCGATCGCCTGTTCCACGCGGGCGATACGTGGAAGGTGGCATAGTCCGCGCAAGGACTGGGGGACCGACCTCTGGTCGGTCGCATGACCGACCAGAGGCCTGGCCTCCGGAATCCGGGGTCGGCATCAATTCTGTTCGGCACTCGACTTGCTAGGGCATGCGAAAAACACACGCGGGTTTAACACGATCTTAATTTGCGCTTTGCCTCAGGCCTGCGCATTATCTCCCGCATGGGTAGGCCGCGACGCCA